>JBEKOL010000009.1:0-105181 GCA_049521775.1 Syntrophales bacterium | reverse complement strand
TCAGGCATGACGACGAGGTATGAAGGCTGTGCCGTGCCTGTGTAGTACAATATATCACGGGAATAGCAGAGCAGGGCGCCGCACAACCCACCTTCACTAATTTTATTTTGCAGGGTTTTGATTCGGTATTCTCGGTTCATAAACGACACCTCCTTTTCGATAGGAACCTAAGTACGCCTGCCTTTGATTATACAATAATTGTTTAGGGATTTTAACACGTGCTTTTCGGACCGCCTGCATATATGGCGCGTAATGCGGAATGGATCAAGGGACTGATGGGGATGGGGAAACTTTTCTTTTCACGATCTGACTTTCCGGCAGGCATCTTATCGATTTCCTGCTGAGGAAGGCAATCGCGATTACATCTTCGAAATATCTTATTCATTTTAGTCAGTATCTCCTCCATGCAGCAGATCGTCGTCGCCATCAGTTACTGACATATACAGGATTCAGACGATTTTAGGAAGTGTAACTTGCAGAGAGGATTGCATATACAGCATACGCTGCATTGAGTGCGGGCTCAGGCGGGAATCCGACCTCTCCCTGTCATTCCCTGCAAACGGAAATCTAGTGTTTTTCCGATCATCGCAGAAGATATAATGGCCTTTTTCAAAATTCCGAGATATAATATGGTGTAAAACTGGCAATCATCAAAGAGCACTCACTATATCTAAATCATTCGGAGGAGAGAAAGATGAAAATACTGGGTATAAACGCCAGTCCAAAGGGCTCTAAAAGCGAGACCCTGAAGTTGGTCAAGGCCGTTCTGAATGGGGCGAAATCTAAAGGCTTCAAGGTGGAACTGGTGGACCTCTGCAAGCTGCATATAGAATACTGCAACGCCTGCAGGGTATGTTACAAGAAAGGAAAATGCGTGAAGAGGGACGACTTTCAGTTCCTATTTAAAAAGATGACTGCCGCTGACGGCCTGGTTATGGGCTCCCCGAACTACTTCAGATCGGTCACCGCCCAAATGAAGACCGTGATAGACCGCATGTCCGATGCCGTCCACTGCCAGCTTTTGATGGGTAAGTACAGCGTCAACGTGGCCACCTCCGGAGGCCCCGGTCAGTATCGGCAGGTCACGGATTACTTAAATGAGACCATGCTCAACTTCGGGTCTTTCGTTACCGGGAGCGTAGGAGTATCCGTAAGATCCAGTCCCCGTGCTTTGGAAAGCGCCGAAAAAATGGCCTTCCGGCTCGGTGAATCACTGGCTGAGGATATCAGGGCCGGGAAGGATTACAGAAAGCAGAGAAGGCGGCATGAGGAGAGCAAACAGTACTTTCAAAGTTTGGTGAAGATGTACAAAGACGAGTGGATCTACGAATATAAATATTGGGACAAAAAAAACTGGCAGTAATGTAATGAGGACGCTCACATTATCTCTTTGTTATTCCTGCATTTCCACTGTCGTTCCCGCGCAGAGCCTGCCCTCATGCTACGCGGCATCACGAAGCATAGAAACAACTTTCTTGATATATCCTCTTTTATAAGAGGGGGAATCACGGGGATTTTGGATATCAGAACAAATCCTCCAGCCCCCTTTGCTAAAGGGGGGCAATGGGCAAGTTATGTATCGACACCGAGGTAGGCTTCACGAACGCGGGGGGCGCCAAGGAGTTCCTTGCCCGGGCCGGAAAGTATGATCCTTCCCGTTTCGAGCACGTAGGCGCGCGACGCGATGGATAGTGCCATGTGGGCGTTCTGCTCAACAAGGAGGATCGTGGTGCCCGCCCTGTTGATATCGCAGAGTACCTGGAAGATGTCCCTCACCAGCATGGGCGCGAGTCCCATGGAGGGTTCGTCGAGAAGCATCATGCTGCTCCTGCTCATGAGCGCCCGCGCTACGGCTAGCATTTGCTGTTCTCCGCCCGAAAGCGTGCCGCCGAGCTGATCCTTTCTCTTCTGAAGCTGTGGAAAGATGCCGAATGCCCTCTCATAATCCTTCGCGATCTCTCCCTTGTGTCTTCTCTGCCAGGTAGCGAGCTTGAGGTTTTCCCTGACTGTCAGGTTTCCGAAGATGCCGCGTCCTTCCGGCACCTGCGCCATGCCCATGGCGACTATGCGGTGGGCGGCGACGCCGCGCATGTCCTGCTGCCTGTATCTTATCAGGCCGCTGTAGGGCACGACGCCCGATATGGCGCGGAGCGTGGATGATTTGCCTGCACCGTTGGCGCCTATCAAGGTGACGATCTCGCCCTCGTTAACCTCCAGGGAAATATTATCCACGGCCTTTATGTTGCCGTAGGCGATGGTGAGATTCTCAATTGAAAGTATATTTCCGTTGGTGCCCATCAGCACTGCACCTCGCCAAGATATACCTCCAGAACGCGCGGGTTCTTCTGTATCTCCCGCGGCTGACCCTCGGCAATTGTTTCACCGAAATCAAGGACCAGAAGCCTTTCGCAGATATTCATTACTAGGTGCATCTGATGCTCAATGAGGAGAATGGTCAGGTCGAACTCCTTCCTGATCCATTTGATAAATTCCATGAGCTGTGAAACCTCGTTGGGATTCATACCGGCGGCAGGTTCATCCAGCAGCAGGAGCCGCGGCCTTGTTGCCAGGGCTCTCGCTATTTCAAGTCTTCGCTGCAAACCGTAAGGAAGGTTTTTCGACACCTCATCGGCGTAAGCGTCCAGTTTTAGGAAGGCAAGGAGATCCATGGAATGGCCGATGATCTCCTCCTCTTCTTTTTGGAAGCGGCCCATGTGGAGCAGGGCCTCGACGGGGCTGTACCTCACCCGCGCATAATGGGCGATGCGGACATTATCGAGTACCGAGAGTTCTTTGAAGAGGCGGATGTTCTGGAATGTGCGTGCAATGCCAAGGGTAGTGATCATGCTCGGCGTCTTGCCGACGATCTCCGTGCCTGCAAATGATATGCTCCCATACGTCGCTTTGTAGACGCCGGTAATCAGGTTAAATATGGTTGTCTTCCCTGCACCGTTAGGGCCGATGATGCCCACGAGTTCCTGTGGCTCAAGGTTCAGGTTAAATTCGGAAACCGCGGCCAGTCCGTCAAAGTAGTGCGTAACATTCTCTGTTCTCAAGATGGACATCAGGTGCCTGCCTTCTTTTCACGCCAGAGCCTGCTTGCGAGCATGTCGCGCACAGGCACGAACCAGCGAAATTCCCGGAGACCCATAATGCCTTTGGGCCGGAAGATCATCAACAGTACCAGTACGAGGGGCATGAAGACCATCCGCCAAATTCCCATGGGACGCAAGACCTCCAGCAATACCGTGTACACCGTGGCGCCGATTACGGAGCCGGCAATAGACCCCATGCCTCCAAGGTACACCATTATCAGAATGTCCGTTGATTTAATTATATCAAAGGCTCGGGGGTTGATGAACTGCAGGAGGTGCGCAAAAAGAGCGCCTGCAATGCCCGCAAAGAAAGAAGAAACTGTAAAGGCGAGGACCTTGACATGGTTGGTATTGACGCTCATCAGGTCGCTTGCCACCTCGTCCTCACGGATCGAAAGCACACCCCTGCCGAAATTCGAGTAGATCAGATTACGTATGACCCACACGGAAAGGAGAACCCAGAAGAATACCCAGGGGAGGGTGGAGAGCTTCTCCATGCCGAGAAAGCCACGCGGTCCGCCCAGGGCATCTATATTTTCAATTACGGATTTGACGATCATGCCGAAGGCGAGTGTTACGATGGCAAGATAGTCGCCCCTTGTCTTGAAGGAAGGAAAGGCGACGACCAGGCCGACAACGCCTGCAGCCGCTCCGCCCGCGATGACAGCCACGGGAAATAGCCATACCGCCATATGTGCGGGAAAAACCTTTACGGTGAGAAAGGAAGCGACGTATGCGCCGATGGCCATGAATCCCGCATGCCCCACGGAAAACTCTCCCATGTAGCCGTTGATAAGGTTGAGGCTCAATGTTAGGATGATATTGATGCCCACGTACATGATGATTAGCTGGACATAAGGATCGAGAAACTCGAACTGTTGAATGACGAGGGAGAGCGCAAAGACAAAGATCAGAAGGGCAGGCAACAGCCAGCGCTTCGTCTCCAGCTTCTCTATGAATTGTTTTATGCGTGACGTGTTTATCATCATCTCTTGCTCTACCCCTTTTTGAAAGGGGGTCGGGTGGTTTTTATTTCCAGTCCTATTGAAAAATCCCCCTGAATCTCCCTTTGTCAAAAGGGAGATTCAGGTTTTTACACCTTCTGGGGGTGCGGTTTTCCGAGAATGCCGTAGGGCCTGAATATCAGCAACACCAATAAGAGTACAAAGGCTATAAAATCGCGATACGTGGAAGGTAAAAAGGCAACTACCATGATTTCCACTGCACCAAGGATGTAGCCGCCAATCATGGCTCCGCGTATATTGCCTATGCCGCCCACCACAGCTGCAATGAATGCTTTCCATCCCACCATAATCCCCATGTATGGATCGATTACCGGGTACGCAAGACCGTACATTACGCCCGCAGCGCCGCCGAGACTCGTGCCGATGGCAAAGGTAACGGAAATAATCATGTTCACCGGCACACCGAGAAGAGGAGCGACCGTCTTGTCCCAGGATATGGCACGCATTGCCATACCTACCATGGTTCGTCTCACTATCAGATCCAGAATCCACATGAGGACCAGGGAAAGGATGATAACAAATACCTGCAGAGATGAGACGGACAAACCGAAGAACGTCCATGTCGTATTTTCCAGGAGTTGGGGAATCTGCTTCGGGTACGGGTTTAAGGCAAGGGTAAAATTCTCCAGAAATAGGCCGACGCCAAGGGCCGTGATAATAGCGGAGACGCGCGGTGCCTGGCGGAGCGGTTTATAAGCGAAGCGCTCGATCACCACGCCAAGAAACGCCACGCCGATCATAGAAAAGACGAGTACTGGAATAAACGTCAGATGAAGGGATACAGCGGCAACGAAGCAGAGAAATGCGCCGACCATAAAGAGATCGCCGTGGGCGAAGTTTATCATGGTGAGTATGCCGTATACCATGGTGTAGCCCAGGGCAATCAATGCATAGATGCTGCCGACCTGTAGCGCATTCAGTAGCTGCTGGAGGACGTATGTCATTTGATCAGTGAGAAAAATAGAATTTGTTTCTTGCACACCCCCTTATTGAAAGAGGGTTGGGGGATTTTGTTTCCATTGCTTTTGAAAAATCCCCCTGTATCCACCTTATATGAAGGGGGATCTGTAAGGAAAAAGCTATTTTCATTTATCCAGCCCCTTGTTAAGGGGGATATATCCGGTACGAAAAATTTTTGCAGTATCATCACGGGTTCGCGATTGCGAAATACACAAATTTTCCACCCTTGATTTGCACGATCACGGCGCTCTTTGTGGGATCGCCGGAGCCTTCCTTAAACTGCATATTCCCAGTCACGCCCTCGTACTTCGGAATTTTGGCGAGGGCATCCCTGATTGAATCCCTGTCAAGCTTGGCGGCGGATTTGAGTGCTTGGAAGAGGAGGCCGAATGAATCGTACGTCAGAGCCGCAACGTCATCAGGCAGAGTTCCGTACTTCGCCTTGAATCCCTCGATAAACTTCGTCGCCACGGGTGTCGCCGCGTCGGCGGCATAGTGGGTGCTGAAATAATATCCCTCGCAATCGTTCCCGCAGAGTTTGTGCAGCTCCTGGGAGCCCCATGAATCGCTGCCCACGAAGGGCACGTTGATGCCCAGCCTCTTTGCCTGCTGAATCTGAAGCGGTATCTCGCTGTAGTAGTTAGGTAGGAACATCATGTCGGGCTGAGCTTTCTTGATCTTTGTGAGCTGTCCGGAGAAATCCTTGTCGTTCGTCGTGTATGTCTCGAAGGCTACGACCTTGCCACCGGATTGCTCGAAAGTATCCTTGAAGATCTCTGCGATGCCCTTGTTGTATTCAGACGCCACGTCATAGAGGACGGCGGCCTTCTTTGCCTTGAGTGTTTCCAGCGCGAATTTCGCTACCACACGTCCCTGAAAAGGATCGATGAAGCAGGAGCGGAATACATATTTTTTCGGGGCATTCGTCTTCGCATCCAGGGTAGTTTTCGGATTTGTCGACCAGGGTGTTATCATGACAACTTTAGAACTTTCTGCGATCTCCGAGGCAGGAAGCGCATAGCGCGTGGCATTCGGGCCGATGATCGCGTGAACCTTCTGCTGCGTGATCAGCTTCTGGGCAGCGGAAGCAGACTGGTCTGGCTTGCCGGCGTTGTCTTCAACAATAAGATCCACTTTGTATTTCCGTCCGGCTACATCAATTCCACCCGCGTCATTAACCTCTTTGACGGCCATCTCCGCGGCCTTTTTACATGACTCACCCACAGCGGGCATATCGCCGGTCATCTCCGCGTTTACTCCGATTCTGACAGTATTGCCTTTCTCACCACAGGCGATAACGAACATGACCATGACGGCGCATAGAACAAACAAAAGGCCGAATTTTTTCATACTAACCTCCGTACAATAAAATTACTCAAAAATCGATGCTCAGCAGAATTTATTTTTAGATATTTAATGGAATTCCCCGTCAGGTGCGGGAAGTATAGAAGATGAGGTCATGTAAGTCAATATAATTTGGCGGCGAGAAATTACCGGCCCTTCCGTGTATTTTCCGAAAGGGCAGAAGGATTATTGCACGCTCGTTCATGAGCGGGATTTGACAGCCTGATATACGTCGCTGATAATCTGTGCTGACAACCGCTCCAGAGATTCACTCAATCCCATGGCCAGACCCTCCGCGCTATTTTCCTTGCATGGCGCGGCATGGGAGTAACTTTTCTGGAAGACGACTTTTTTCGTGCAGACCGTCTGATTCATATCCAGCAGTGTCACGTAGATGGTGAGCAAGGCCTTGCGGCCGTCCTTTTGCTCGACAATCAGGAATTCAGTGATGCTTCCTTCGAGGAGGAAGCGGACCACGTCAGTATCACGGTACGAAAAAATGCCCCGGAAAAGGCCGACCCGTCTGAAATCGCGGATCAGGTAGTCGGCAACCATGTCCCCTGGGTTTGTGCCCCAGCGGTCGTAGGGAAACTTGTCCAAACCAAATGAACCGGCCCTGAATATCATGGAGTTGCTGTTAAAGAGCTGGGCTACAGAAAAGCGCTCTACCTTGAGGGACTCATCGAGACGCAACGTATCCTTAATGCCCGGTGACGCATAATCAAGCACGTAGTATTGCGTCCTGCTTGGCGACTGTCCGCTCATGCAGCCTGCCATAAACAGAATCAGCACAGGGATAAATAGACCTTTACTTCTCATTCTGTCCTCCCATTCTCAGTAATGTCTAGCCGGTTCAATATATTAAATTGCCTGCTTGATCGTTTACTGCCGTGGTTCAGCGGGTCTGCTAAAAAGGAGATCAGACGGATTGGCCTCGATTCTTTCCAGAAGCCTCTCGAGACTTTCCGATGCCCGTCTCAGGTTTTCCGTGGCGGTCTGTATATCAACTGCCGATGTTCGGGCAGTCCTGTCCAGGGCATCCATCACCTGATTTGCCTTTACTGCCGTGTCTTTGAGCCTCATGTCCTTGACATCGCTGTTCAGTTTAGTGAGGAGGGAACGCGCCTCAGCTAGCGCCTGTCTCGCTTCGGTGATGGTTTCTCCCAGGTTGCCATCGGCGATAACTTTTTCCAGTCCCTTCATGGATTTGTCAAGCGCCGTTGTCGACGATTCCAGGTTTGACATAATCCGCTTCGTCTGGGCGCCGGCCAGGAAGTCATCTGCAGATTGGGCCGTCGATTTGATCTTATCCGAAATACCACGAAAGTCGACGTCATTTATTTTGTCAATAACATTATATATGTCGGAAAGGAGCTGCTTCGTTTCTGAAGGCCTGGACGGGATGACGGGATATTCAGCGGCGAAGCTGATCTGGGGTGAGAGTTTCATTGCTCCGGGAAGCTGCTGATCCAGCTCGACAAAGACGATGCCGGTGATTCCCACCGCCTTGAGCTGCGTCATGGTATTCCTCTCCAAATCGTTTTTCAGGTTGATCTTCATGACTACCTCGATGAGTTTATTGTCGGGGGCCACGCCGATTTTCACTATCCTGCCAACTTCCACTCCTCTATACTTCACGCTGGAGTCTTTCTGGAGACCCTGGACGGATTCGTCAAAATAAGTTACGTACATTGTCCCTTTTTCGAAGTACTGCGAGGCGCCGATCCACACGATAATGCTTACACCGATGGTGACGCCTATGGTGACAAAAAGACCGATCATAAAAGGTGATGCCCTCCTGGCCATTGCTAAAATCCTCCCTCGTCTCCGCCTGTTGCTTTCCTGTTGAAGTAATTGACTACCCTGAGGTCCCGGGAATGTTCCTTGAGTTCTGTCGGGTCTCCCTGGGCTATGATGCCCCGGACGCTCTTGTCCAGCATGATGACCCTCTGGGCAAGACCAAATATGGACGCAAGCTCCTGGGTGACAATAACCATGGTTGTTCCCATGGCAGTGTTGATACTTCTTATGAGGAGATCCAACTCCGCTGCGGTGACCGGATCGAGCCCCGCCCAAGGCTCGTCGAAGAAAAGAAGCAGCGGGTCAAGGGCCATGGCCCTGGCGATCGCGGCCCTTTTCCTCATGCCGCCGGACAGTTCAGAGGGCATATGGTTTTCATGCCCAGGCAGATTGACCAGGGCGAGTTTCATTTTCACAATTCGATCAATCATGCGCGGCGAAAGATCCGTGTATTCATACAAGGGCAGGGCAATGTTTTCGAAAAGCGTCATGGAGCCGAATAAGGCGTCCGCCTGGAACAGGACACCGATTGTTTTCTGGACTTGTCGCATGGCTTCTTCATCGGCTGCAGTTATGTCTGTCCCGTTGATGATAATCCGGCCTGAAGAGGGTTTCAGCAGACCGTTGAGATGCTTCAGGAGGGTAGATTTACCGCACCCGCTCCCCCCGAGGAGCATGAATATCTCGCCCCGGCCGACCCGGAAGCTGACATTTTCCAGAATAGTGGTATCTCCGTAACGGGCGGTGAGATTTTCCACTTCGATGATTGATTCCTTGTTCATTCGATCTTTCTCATGGTTCGTTATTATGCCAGCTTCATTATTATCTCACGTAATGAAGGATGATGGCAAATGCCGAGTCTGTGACGATAATGAGGAAAATGGCCGATACAACGGCTGATGTCGTCAGCGTGCCCACCGATTCCGCCCCTTCGCGCACCTGGAACCCTCTTTGGCAGCCGATTCCGGCAATCAGTCCGGCGAAGACGCCAGATTTGACCATACTCGATACGATATCGAAGATGGTGATACCTTCACGGGTCTGCTGGATGTAAGAGTAGGCGGTCAGATCGAGTCCCACAACACCGACCACCAGGCCGCCCAGTATGGCGAACAGATCAGCATACAGCGTCAAGAGAGGCACGACAAGGATGGTTGCCAAAAGTTTAGGCACAGCGAGGAACTGGATCGGCTCAAACCCCATGGCCTTCAGCGCATTGACTTCATCATTCACGATCATCGTACCGATTTCAGCCGCAAATGCGGATCCTGAGCGTCCCGCCACCAGGATGGCAGTCATGATGGGCCCCAGCTCCTTCACCATGGCAATTGCCACGAGGGATGCCACATATATGTTGGCCCCGAACTGCTTAAGCTGCAATGAGGACATGAAGGCCATGATGAGACCCATGAGAAGGCTGATAAGCCCGACGATGGGAAGGCCGTCAACGCCGGCCCTTTTCATGTAGTAGAGGATGTCATTCCAGCGCATTGAGTGATGCCAGAGGAGGCTGCGAATGAGGGCGATTATAAGCTCGCCCACGAAACTCAGAACCTCGAAAAAATCATTAAGAAACCACCGGGTGGCTTCTCCCATCTGCTCCAGGATATTCGGGGGGGTCCGCTCCGGGACAAGGGGCGTAATATGGTGTGCTTTCTTATCAAGCAGATTGAGGATGCCTTTGACTTTGTCGGTGACACCATGAAAGGTGACGGACGCTGACCGGGCTATCTGTTCCTCCTCCAGTTGGAACAATGCGAGCGTGCCTGCACTGTCCAGGTACGTGACTCCTGCGATGTCCACCATCAATTTCTTAAGGTGCCCATTTTCAAGAATACTTCTGGCATCAGAAATGAAGTCGTTCAGATCATCAAGGGCAATGCGGCCTGAGATGAAGAGAACCACATCCCCCGGCTCCCGTTTTTCGATACGGAGGTCGTACTCTTTTTTCTTGACAGGAGGTGCTTTCATAATCTCCCCAAAGAGTAGTGATGATGTCTTCTCTTTAACTATGTAAAATATAGAGCAAGCCAAGTCCGGGTGTCAAGGAGAACTGCTTAAATTGTGTTGAATTATATGATCGAAAAATCAAGACTGTTCAGATCAGCCTGATAAATAATTGGGCGATGCTTTTTAAGAAACCATTAAAAACCACAGAGAACGCCCTTAGATTGTGATGAAAACGTGGTTTAAACAATTATATTCATATCTTCTGATAGTACTCTTTTTTTTCCTTATGGAGGCATGCGCCGCCCCGAAGCATCATATCCTGTAAACGGAGAAAGATTATCAGGGGGCCTTTAACCGTGTTTATTTCCAGGGCCATGCCCAGATGGAAGTGCCTGTCAACTACGGCAGAATAGATCTGTTAACAGCAGACTATGCCATCGAAGTGGAGAGGGTCGATAAATTCCACGAAGGCATAGGCCAGGCGCTGCACTATGCCAAGGAGACAGGTAAAAAGCCTGGCCTCGCCGTCCTCATCCAGATCCCACGGAAAATGCGCTTGAGAAATTAAATTACGTACGGCGACTCTGCCAGTCCCTCCGCATCAAGGTATGGTATATCAACGAGAAGCTGGAAAAGGCGCACAAGAAAAAGTGAGCGACTGTAATATCTCCGCTTATTGCGAAAATATATTTTAAAATGTCATGCCCGCCTTGGAGACTGTGTCGCAATTCTATTCTGCGTCATTTCGAGCAACGCGAGAAATCTTAAAGATTCCTCATATTCGTTCGGAACGACAACACACCCTCACCTGAAAATCACCTGTGGTCCCCGTTTACAAAGGGGGAGAGAAGAAATGACAGTGCCTCTTGATCGGGAATCCAGATACTCCTGCATGCCATATGACGATGTATCCCCGTGATCCATTAATTCCAATTCCGTAACGAACAAAAAAACTTGACAGCACTAAGTGGCGCATGTTATTTACCAAACGGTATAACTAACTAGTTAGTTTATTAAGAATCTTTACGGAGGTGCGAGAATGGACCTTCCATTGTCAACCGCTAAAAAAAACGGAACTGTCAAGCGTATCCTCAGGGCTGCGGCAAGCGTCTTTTCGGAGTCCGGCTTTTCCGGAGCGCGGGTAGATGAGATTGCAAAACGCGCGGGTGTCAATAAAGCCATGATTTATTATCATATTGGCGACAAGGAAAAACTCTATGCGGAAGTCATCAGCAACGTTATCGGCAACACAGCGGAGATGATTGCCGGTAAGATAAAGGACATACGGGACCCTGAAGAAAAGCTCCGCGTCTGCGTACGCACCTTTGCCCGCAACATAGATGATAATCCTCAAGTTGCTCCGGTCATGATGCGTGAAGTAGCCTCCGGAGGAAAACACCTACCGGAAGTTGTGGCACGGGATATTTTCCATATCGTAAATATGCTCGGAGGGATCCTTAAAGAGGGTGTGGAAAAGGGAATCTTCATCGAAACGGTTCCCTTCCTGATATACTTAATGGTCGTCGGAGCCATGATAACCTATAAAAGCAGCGCGCCCATCAGGGCCAGGTATAGCTGGCTGCCTGCCAGTGTAAGGAGATTGGACGACAGGATATCCGGAAATATTGCCGGTAAAATCGAAAATCTCATTTTAAAAGCCGTGAAGAAATGAAGGGAAGGGGAATATGCAGACGAAGAATGTAAATTTAATATTTTCTGCGACGATATTGCTTTTCTGCATTACTTATGAGACGGCTCAATCTGCGGAAAGGTTGACTCTGCAACAGAGTATCGATCTGGCCTTAAGGCAGAGTGTTCTTATCCAATCAGCCCAAGAAGGGGTCAAGGGGGCGGAAGCACAGAAGCGAGAGGCCTTTACGGGATTTCTGCCAAAGTTCAGCACCTATTACAGTTACTCGAGACTTAATGCGGACCCGACACTCTCCGCTACCCTTCCGGTCATGGGTCCAGTTACATTGGTCACAGGGACAAAGGATAATTACAGCTGGGCAGTAGAAGTTAAACAACCCATCTTTGCAGGCGGAGGAATACTGGCGAATTATGAGGCCGGCCGGCTCGGCCATGAAATCGCGTCGCTGGATGAAACGACAGTCGTTCAGGACATGGTCCAGGAGGTTAGGGTAGCCTATTTCAATGTTCTGAAAGCGGAGAGGGGTCTCGACGTGGCAAGACAATCGGTGGAGCAGCTCGAGTCGCACCGCAGCATGGCACAGGATTTTTTTGATGTTGGAGTAATTCCCAAGAACGACCTCCTCCGCGCCGAGGTGGAACTCGCGAACGGCCGGCAGAACCTTGTCAGGGCGGAAAACGCCGTGGAGACGGCAAAAGCCAAATTTAATACTGTGCTTCGTAGGGAAATCGATACCCCGACTGAAGTAGAGGACATTCTCACCCTCAGGCCGTACACAAAGACCTTCGATGAATGCCAGAAGCTTGCAATGGAAAACAGACCGGAAGTTAAGTCCTATACCCGGAAGGTCGAACAGTCACAGAAACTGGTTAAACTGGCCAAGAGTGAATATCTCCCTTCTGTAAATGTGGTGGGCCACTTTGAACGCTACGGTGACAACGCTAATGTTAACGGAAGCCCTTATAGAAATCAGGACAACACGTATGTCATGGGGATGGCGACCTGGAATTTCTGGGAGTGGGGCAGAACAAAAAACCGGGTCGACGCGAGTCGCTCCCGGGAGAATCAGACAACCTACGCCTTGGACAATATAAAAGATCAGATCGCTCTCGAGGCCAAGAACGCCTGGTTGGCGCTCCATGAGGCCGAAAAACAGGTGGCGGTTACAAAAAAATCGATTGAGCAGGCTGATGAGAACTTCCGTGTCAGCACAGAAAGATACAAGGAGCATGTGGGAACGTCAACGGATGTCATCGATGCGCAGACCCTGCTTACAAAGGCGAAAACGGATTACTTCAATGCCTTAAGCGATTACAACATAAGCATAGCCAAACTGGAGAGGGCGATGGGTGTGCGGGAGGTTTTGCCATGAAGAAGCGGATTATATTCATAGTATTTGTGGTTCTCTTGGTAGGTGTTGGTTCCCTGGTCTATTTTGGTCAGTGGCAGTCCCAGCGGGGCGAGATTTATTATTCAGGGACGATTGAGGCGACTAACTCCAATCTTGCCTTCCAGGCAAGCGGTCGCGTCACCAACGTGGCTGTCAGGGAAGGCTACGCCGTCAAGAAGGATCAACTTCTTGCCGAGCTCGATCCCACTGAGTTTCAGTCAAAGAAAGAGCAGGCGCAGGCAAATCATGATCGCTCGATCAAGACACGAGATCAGCTGTCCACAATGCTTAACATATACAAAAGCACCCTTCCCGCCGATGTCGTGAGAGCGGAAACAAATGTCACAAGCTCGCGAGACGTCATGGATGACGCGCAGAAGAATTATCAGCGGTACGAGCAATTGTTCAAGCGAGGTGTTGTTACGGAAAAGGAAAGGGACTCCGTAAAACTCAGCTATGATACGGCCAAGTCCAAACTTGACGATGCGGAAGCCGCCTTGAGACAGGCGAAGAGCAACCTGAAGAAGGTCGAAGCAACGGAGCAGGAAATAGAGGCCGCCGTTTCACAGATCAAACAGGCCAAAGCGGCTCTCGAACAGTCTGATATTCAATTGCAATATACACGATTACTCGCCCCTTACAACGGGATTATCACGAGCCGCAACGTAGAACCCGGAGAAGTGGTCAGTCCCGGCCGCGAGGTTCTGACAATGGCCAATCTTGAGATGGTGGATCTGAAAATATTCGTGGATGAGCCAGAGATCGGAAAGGTGAAACCGGGGCAGGATGCGGACGTGAAAATCGATACCTTTCCCAATAAAGTTTACAAAGGGAAGGTAACATTCATTTCACCTGAAGGTGAATTTACGCCTAAGATAATTCAGACCAAAAAAGAGAGGGTGAAGCTGGTGTACCTCGTGAAGGTCTCCATCCCCAATCCTTCTCTTGAACTGAAGTCCGGCATGCCAGCAGACGCCTGGCTGCGATAAAGATCCCTCCCAACCTCCCTTTTACAAAGGGAGGAGTTGACGCTTTCCCCCCTTGAAAAACGGGGATTGAGGGGGATTTTTCAATGGGGGTTTTAAAATCTCCCCGGCTCTCTTTTAAAACGGGACGAATAGACGTTTCGGAGAGTACCGAAAATGGTCGCAGATAATATATCTTTCATTTCCATAAAGAATGTTTCCATGCGCTTCGGCGATGTGGAAGCAGTGCGTGATCTTACCCTATCCGTCGACCAGGGAATCATCTTCGGTCTGGTAGGGTCCGATGGAGCGGGAAAATCAACACTGCTTCGGATGGTAGCGACCATGATCCGACCGGTATCGGGAAACATTCTGATCAGCACTCTGGACGTGGTCAGGGACAAACAGCGGGTAAAGCCTTTGATCGGCTATATGCCGCAGCGTTTTGGCCTCTACCAGGACCTGACAGTTGACGAAAACATGAAATTCTTCATGGACGTTTTTAATGTCCCGAGGAAAGAACGTGCGCGGAGAAGAGAGAAGTATCTTGGATTTTCCAATCTGCTCCCCTTTGTAAATCGTCAGGCAGGCAATCTCTCCGGGGGAATGAAACAGAAACTGGGGTTGGCCTGCGTTCTGGTCCATGAACCGAAGGTGTTGATCCTCGATGAACCGACGAATGGCGTGGATCCTGTTTCGCGGCAGGAGTTCTGGGAAATACTTTCCCAGATGCGCGCGGACGGCATGACCATCATGGTTTCTACCGCTTATCTTGATGAGGGAGAAAAATGTGACCGTCTGGCGCTGATGCATCGTTCCCGCATTCTTGATATTGCCACGCCACAAGAAATACGCGGCCATTTCGCAAGCCTCGAAGAGGCCATGATCAAGCGCATCCAGGAAGTGGATAAGGAGATTATTCATGATTCCTTCAAACGCTGAGGCCGTATCCGTAACTGCTCTTGAAAAGCGGTTCGGCGCCTTCGTTGCGGTGGATAAGATCACCTTCTCCGTAAGGAGAGGAGAAATCTTCGGTTTCCTGGGACCCAACGGTTCCGGGAAATCGACGACCATCCGCATGCTCTGCGGCATACTTACCCCCACTTCCGGAAGCGGCCAGGTGGCGGGACACGACATCGCAAGAGAGCCCGAGGAAATAAAAAAATCCATCGGGTACATGTCCCAGAAGTTTTCCCTCTATGAAGACTTAAGTCCGTACGAAAATATCAGATTCTATCTGGGCATCTACGCGGTGCCGCAGGACCAGTGGAAAGAACGCATTGACTGGATATTGGATATTACACAGCTTGAGGAGGTCCGTAATCGATACACGTGGGAACTGCCGCAGGGCTGGCGTCAGCGTCTCGCCCTGGGCTGTGCCCTCCTCCACCGTCCGGACATCCTCTTTCTGGATGAACCCACATCGGGCGTGGATCCCATCACACGCCAACACTTCTGGGATTTCATCCGTCAATTGGCTTCGGATGGAATCACGGTATTTGTTACCACCCACTATATGGATGAAGCCCGACATTGCGGACGGATCGTAATGATCAACGAGGGCAAAATAGTTGCTACAGGCAGTCCCACAGAGATAATTGCTGCAGCATGTCCGGGTCGTCCTGACGCCGACTTGAATGAAGCCTTTATCACCCTCATGACTGGAAAAATGACTTCTAACGAGGTATTTCACCAGTGAAGCTAAAAAATGTTCAAGCAGTCACTCGCAAGGAGTTCTATCATCTGATACGGGATTTCCGGAGCCTGTATCTGGCATTTGCCCTCCCGCTGCTGCTCATTCTTCTCTTCGGCTATGCCTTGAGTCTTGATGTTGATAATGTAGAAACGGTCGTGGTGGATCATGACAATACAGATCTGAGCCTGGACTTAATAAAGCATCTCGGCGCCTCCCCGTATTTTCATATTGGGGCTCAACTACCAAATACAAAAGCCGCCACCGAATATTTAGATCGCGGAAGGGCGATACTTGCGATCATAATACCCCCCAACTGGACAAAGGATGTTCGTTCGGACCGTGCAGCTCAACTGCAGTTCCTTCTCGATGGAAGCGACCCGAGCTTTGCAAATATCACAAGAGGATATGTGAATGCCTTCATCTCACAGTACAATCAAAAACTTCTTGTCGCATTCCTCGACCGCCAGGGAATGGAGCAGATAAAGCCGCCTATCAATGGACGGGTACGCGTATGGTTTAACGAAGACCTGGAGAGCCGTAATTTCATAGTTCCCGGCATCATTGCCGTCATCATCATGATCGTGGGGGCCATGCTGACCTCCCTGGTCATTGCACGGGAGTACGAGAACGGGACAATGGAAACGATCAAGTCTCTTCCGCTCTCTGTCGGTGACTTGCTGATCGGCAAGGCGATCCCGTATTTCTTCGTCGGACTGACCGATGTCCTTATTTCCATTCTCATGGGGCAGGTTCTCTTCGGTGTTGTCATGAAATCCAGTTTCTGGTTAATGATATTGGCATCTTCCATTTATCTATCCGTTGCGTTGACACTGGGTCTCTTGATTTCTTGTGTCACGAAAACTCAACTGCTGGCCAATCAGGGCGCCATTCTTCTAACTTACCTCCCTTCACTGCTTCTGTCGAATTTCGTTTTCCCCGTGGTCAATATGCCGAAGGTTCTGCAGCTTGTGACATACGTCGTTCCCGCCACCTATTATGTCAATATTCTGAGTGGCTTATATCTGCGGAACCTTGGACTCGCCCATTTGTGGCCGAGTTATTTAGTCATGATCTTCATGTTTGCCATTCTCGCGGTACTGAACTACGTATTGCTCAAGAAGGAGGGGCTGTGACATGAAGTGGCTTCGCATCCGGGAACTTGTCCGTAAGGAGTTTATTCTCCTCTTCCGCCACAGGAGAAGCAGGCGCGTTCTCATCGTTGCGCCGCTTATCCAGTTGCTCTTGTTCGGATACGTCGTGAATTACGATATCAGGGTCATCCAGATCGCCATTCTTGATCAGTCCAACACACGGGAAAGCCGTATGGTCGCTGACGCCTTCAGCGCCAATAAAATCTTCAGGATTACCCAGGTTTTACAGAACGACCGTGAGCTGGAGCAGGTCCTGTTAGATGCAAAGGCCGATATGGCCATCAAGATCGGACCCGATCTCAGCAAGAAAATCAGAAAAGGAGAAACGGCGGAGATTCAAATCATTGCTGATGGGACCATGAGCAATATGGCGTCCATCCGGATAGCTTATTCCATGCTGGTCATTGACAAGTTGAACCAAGATCTCCTCAAGGAGCTATATCCCCAGCACATGGATTACGGTAAAATCGACGCGAGAATCAGAACGTGGTATAATCCAAACCTTGACAGTCAGTATTTCTTCGTTCCGGGCATCGTCGCCTTTGTGATTATGCTGATTGCCCTGCTTTTGACCTCGATTGCCATCATAAGGGAAAAAGAGGCCGGCACGATTGAGCAGTTGATTGTGACGCCGTTAAAGCCCGTTGAACTGATCATCGGGAAAACGATCCCATATATCATCATCTCAATCCTGCAGATGGTCGCGGTTACGATCATTGCCGTTGTCTGGTTTGAGATACCGCTTGCCGGGAGCGTCATCCTGCTCTTTATAGCCACATTGCTCTTTCTTCTGAGCACCCTGGGTGTGGGTCTCTTTATCTCCACCGTTTCCTCCACACAGCAGCAGGCCATGATGACGACATTCTTCTTTCTTCTTCCCTTCTTCATGCTCAGCGGCTTTGTCTTTCCCATTGTCAACATGCCCGTTGTCGTTCAATGGTTGACATACCTGAACCCTCTGAGGTATTTTCTGGTTATCATCAGGGGCATTTTCCTAAAAGGCATTGGTCTTGAAATTCTCTGGCCCCAATGTGCGGCATTGACCGTAATCGGCCTTGTTGTGTTTACCGCTGCTGTAAGACGTTTCAGAAAACGGCTTGATTAAGGACGGGGCAAGCATCATGACAACTCCTGATTCTTCTCTAAAATACAACCCCTTCGGAGAACTTAAGAACTGCATCGGCTGTAAGCCGCATCCCAAGCCGGCTTCCGCTTTCGCATCCAAGAGTAAGCCGGAGCCTGCCCGTGATCCTGAAATTGAAGAAAAAGTTTTTCTTGAGGCCGTTCAGGATGTAAAACCGATGCAACAGGACAAATGTGCGGGGAATAAAATCAGGAGCAGGCCGCCGGAGGAAGTCAAAGAGTCCCCTGAAGCGGCAATTGTCGGACAGCTTACGAGTCTTGTAGAATGTGGAGAAGGCTTCGTCATTTCGGATACACCGGAGTACATCGAGGGCACGGGCTATGACGTGCATCCGGAGTTTGCCGGGAGACTGCATCGCGGCGATTTTTCCATACAGGCCCACGTTGATCTTCACGGACAGAGCCTAGCAGAGGCAAAGAAAACATTCGAAGAGTTTTTGAAGGGGTCAGTTAAATCAGGCAGGAGGGCAGTGCTGATCATCCACGGACGCGGTCTTTCTTCGCCCGGCGAACCGGTCCTGAAAAATAACGTCCGTGAGTGGCTTACCCGCGGTCACTGGCGCAAGTGGGTGATAGCTTTTTCAAGTGCGCAGTCCTATGACGGTGGCGCGGGCGCAACGTACATCCTGCTCCGCGACCGGCCGGTTTCAAAACGGTTAAGAAGGCAACGCCCGGCTCCTCCGTCAGTACGCAAATAATAAAATCCATCAGGGAGGTGACATCCGCAGATGATGCATACTTTTTTGTTTCAGGAGGGAGTCTGGATCGCCCGAGGCCATTACTTTGATGACATGGAACGAATTTTGCCGCTCGATGGAATGGTCAGAATCACGCACCTGGAAGGCTTGTGGCTGAATGAAGGTGAGGCGGAAATCAAGATGGGAGAAAATCCTATCAAGATCCACAATCGCTATGAAATTATTCCTCTCGAAGAAGGCAAGAATCAGACGACATGGGAATCCGTGAACCCTGACCTGGGAATTCTGCTGGGCCGGTCTATCATCGTTGCGGATACGATTATCTCTACCTGCCACTCAGAAAAAGGTGAATACAGCGGAGCGGAATTTCATATAAAAGTAAGTGATGTGCTTTATAAAAACCGGGGCATTCTCTTAAAAGAGAATGACAAATTATCGTCTTGGAGCGTAGACCTGCAAAAGACATCTCGATCTTCGTAATACACTCTCAAGCCTCTTGTGGCACTACAAAACATAAAGAGAATATCTCTAAGTTCGTCATTTTACTATTAAGGTGTCATATCGACCGAGGGGAAGTATCTTTTAGTTATACCCTCTACCACGATTTCTCGCGTAGTTTATTTTGAGTAAACCGAAGGGCTCGAAATGACAATAATACATGGAGATTTCTGAACTGTGGCATAAAATACGTAACCGAATCTATGAACCAGTGTAATAATTCCCCCTTGCGGAAAGGGTGGATATGTAGACGTTATTATCGTATTAATCAGCAGCATGCTAAAATGCAACTTGGCGTCTCAGAAAACGGCTTGATTAAGTGGAGTGTTTCCTGTAAATATTCTGAAGATCTCATCCATAAAAAACTTCGCCGAAGCCTAGTCAATGGAGAAAGGGACAATGCTGAAAGTCCTTGACGACGAATCCGCCTTTAAAAGATACAGGCGACAGTTTATAAAAAGCTTCAAACCATTCATCGATGAAAAGATCCCTGTAAAACTGGGCCATCCCGGTGCGACGGTCAAGGCAAAGGTCTTGTGGTCGGGTCGCCTCGGAATTTGGATGGTGAACGAGAAGATGTCGGGAAGCAGGTATGGGCATGCCTTCGGGGCGGAAAAGCCGACCGGTTCATCTCATATCCCGATTACATGTGAAATCAATTTCCCCATAAAGGGGATTGACAGGCGCATGGGAGGGGCGCTGGCGGAAGACCGCAATGGCCGCGTATTCGTGGTGCACCGGGGTAGAATCGGCGGCGGCAAGAAAGGTGTCGGTAAGGCCCTGTTCGACGAGCATTACAGGGGCGTTTGGGCAATCATGGAAGACGGTTCCGCGGAAACCACAGTGGCCTTAATAGGTCTCCTGAATTCGCCCCGTTTTGTCAGGCAGGTCAGTCAATTTGTCCACAAGGTTGACAGGATGAAAAATATTTTTTCGGCGCGTACTTCTCAAGTGGAAATCTCTTTTGACGAGCTTCATTTTCGCGAAGAGTTTGTCGGTGCGAGTTACACGGACCCGCTAACCGATCCTGCGTCGATGTGCGACCACGGTCTAATTGTTAAGGATTTATACGATATAATTTCCCGTCTTGGTTTTAAAGCGGGGAATGACCCGGAACGGGACCTCCTTATCGCGAATGCCAGGCAAGAGATAACGGCCGTTTTCGAAGTGACCACCGAGGCATCAATAAACAGTATCCGGTCTGCCGCTGCCAGACTGCTGCTCGCCAATACCGAACTCCCGAAACAACCCCGCCTCATTCTCGCTGTTCCCGAAGCTGTCGATGAAACGCTCAATAGAAAACTAAAGAAACTGGGCGTCGATGTCCTTGCATACAATTGGAAGCATGATCAGGCTGTCTTCCCCGAACTCCAATCATTACTCCACATAAGCTAAGGAAATGCCTGTAAAGGCGCCTGAGGCGATCTTAGACTTAGGTGAGCGTTTTGAACGAAACCGCGAGGCCTACGAGTGAGGCGGCTACAATGAGACACAACTGCGCGTGTAGTTGGTGGATCCATTCTTCAAGGTTCTCGGATGGGACATGGACAATACGGCCGGTTATGCCGAAGTCTACAAAGATGCGATCCATAAAGACGCCATCAGAATCGGTATTCTCATAAATCGTCCCCGTCGTCACTATGCGATATTTGCACGGCGATATGATGCGCACTCTGTACATGTTCAAATCAATATCGCCAGTGCACGATTTATTGTGCGTGCACACAAGAGTGGACTAAAGGTGTTTGTGTATACAGTTAATAGCTCTGAAGAGATTGACAGATTGTGGGCATTGGGAGTTGACGGGATATTCACCGACTTTCCCTAACTCGTCATCGCCCGATGACGACATTTACAAAGTTTCATATTGTCGTTTTGAGTCCTTCGCATTCACTCAAGATAACTTCCACGAGTAAAACTAATAAGGATTTCTCCCTTGGAGACGGTGTCATAGTTCTTATTTCTGTCATTTCGAGTGAAACGAGAAATCCTTGTCCCGAGAGAAACGAGGGATATTAAAAATTCCTCACATTAGTTCGGAATGACATTTTTCCATATTATGACACGAGGGGGTCGAAATGACAGAGGGGATAGAAATGACAAGTGGAATCAGGAAGGGCCTCCGCAGCCACCGTAACCCCGAATGAAGAGCGGGGTTATGAATGGCTGCGACGGTGGGCGTATCAGAAGCTCAAGGTAACAGTCAGGCCGCCATAAAAGAAACTGCTGTCGTTATCGGCCGGGTTGGCCAACTTACCGCGGGCCATAATCTCATTTTTCGCATCGCTCGATAGGGGGAAGGAGTAGGATACTGTCGGGGCCACGGTTAGATACTTTGCCACATTTATAGGAAGGCTCGCTGTGAGAACGCCATCGTGGAAATTGCTGAACTTGTCGCTTGTCGGTTGGTAATTGTCATTATACTTCGGATATGTATTGGCATCGTCGCTCAGCAAATAACTGGCGGAAGCACCCAGTTGTAGAGAAATGGTTTTGTTAAATTCAAAAGTGTGGGAAATCCCCAACAGGAAATAATACTGGTGATAATGATCAATTTCCTTATAGGCAATCAAAGTCGGCGTAAGAAGCGTATTAAGACCTAATGTGATAAATACTTCTTCTGAGTCAAGGGGCTTTGCTGCACCGGCATTTGGCGCTCCCAGGCCATAATAGATGTAACCAACACCGGCGTTTAAAATACCAAGAGTTTTGCTATAAGAGAGAGTAATATCCGTTTCCGTCCAGGTGCTGGAATAACTGGCGTTTGTTGTCGAGTAGGGCTTTGTATCCATGTTTCCCCATATATTGGCGCTAAACCCTTTATAACCAACTGTTAGAGAAGGCTGAACAACGATGCTGTCCTTGGTATTTTCGTATCCCCGCCATACATATTTTGACAAACCGGAAATGGATAACGAACCGGTGGGTTTATCTTCCGCAGGCGCAGCAGCAGTAGCTTCTGTTGCAGGGGCAGGAGTTGCTGCTGCGGGTTTCTGATCCTCAGCCAAAATGGAGGTCACACCCACTGTCAGTAAGAGCAAAGTCACAATCACACTTAAAAAAGCATTTTTCACTAAGACATATCTTTTCATCATAATTCCTCCTGATATGATTTTCGAAGTTTTGTAACTCAAGATATATGCCAGATGCAAAAAAGTGCGGTAACATCCATAATGAGTTGAATATGGAGAATATTTGCCGTCTCTCTATGTTGGCCGAAAGTGCGACAAAGAAACAAAAATGTGATTTTCCTATGGAGTGATAACAAAATTGTATGTCAACCAAAGTGATGTGGCTTACAGTATAGAACCGTCTGCGCGCTCACCTGAAGTCAGGCGACTCACTTTTTTCCTTGAAAAAACGAAAGTAAATCCTTTATGGTACCTTTGCTTTCTTTCCATAAGTACTGATCCGATTCGAGATAAATAAATGAACCTTTTAACCAGTCCGCTTTTTACCGATCTTTACCAGTTGACCATGATGCAAGGTTATGTGGATGAAGGCATGTACGAAGAGGCAGTGTTCGAGTTTTATGTACGGAGCCTGCCCCCGAGTCGCGGTTTCCTGGTTGCTGCTGGTCTTGAGACGCTGCTTGCTTTCCTCGAAGGGATGCGATTCACTGAAGAGGAACTGAAATACATAGCGGGCACGGGCAGGTTCTCCCATGCCCTGCTGGATTATCTCGCTAAATTCCGCTTCAGCGGCGATGTGTATGCCATGTCGGAGGGAACAGTCTTTTTTGAAAACGAGCCCGTTGTGCGCGTCGTCGCCCCCATGCCGGAGGCTCAACTGATTGAGACGCGCCTGATTAATATCGTGCATTTTGAGATCCTCATTGCAAGCAAAGCGGCCCGTTGCATGCTGGCAGCAGATGACAGAGCTGTCCTCATCGATTTTGGAGTGAGGCGATCTCACGGAGCCGAGGCGGGACTCCTGGCGGCCCGGGACTCATATATAACCGGTTTTGCCGGCACATCAACAGTGCTGGCGGAGGCCATCTTTGGAATACCTATTTTCGGAACGATGGCACATTCCTATGTTGAGGCCCATGATGACGAGTTGGATGCGTTTCTTAGTTTTGCCCGCGCAAATCCGGACAATACGACCCTTCTTATCGATACGTACGACGTCCATAAGGGCGCAAGGAAGGCAGTTGAAGCGGCGAAAATATTAAAGGAGACAGGAATAAATGTTCGCGCCGTGCGCCTCGATAGCGGCGATCTGCTGGTACTGTCGAAAAATGTCCGCCGGATCCTTGATGAGGCAGGTCTGACAGATGTCAGTATCTTCGCGAGCGGCAATCTCGATGAGTATGCGATCCGCGATCTATTGTCTCGAGGGGCGCCAATAAACGGTTTTGGCGTGGGCACAAAATTAGACACCTCGGCAGACGCGCCGTACCTGGAATGCGCCTACAAGCTGATGGAGTATGCCGGCACGCCGCGTTTCAAGAAGTCACAGGGGAAAGCCACCATTCCCGGACGCAAGCAGGTCTTCCGCCAGTTTGAAGACCGGACGATGGGCGGGGATATTCTGACTATCGAAGGGGATGAAATGCAGGGAGTCCCGCTTCTTGCCAAGGTGATGAGCGGTGGTAAAAGGCTTTCCGGACGCCGGGAACTAAAAGAGATTGTAGTGTACACGCGGTCGCAGTTGAAGTCCCTTCCGGCTCATTTCCGAGAATTGAAAACTAAACCTACATATCCCGTCAAAATCTCCCCCGCATTATCAAGGATTGAAAACGAAAGCGAACGGCGGCTGGGCTTGTAACCGCTTCGTGATATGTTATGCGTTTCAGTCCGGGGTACTGCGCGACGAAGACTCTTGAAATTTATCTTCGGATGGAAACACAAAGAATGGAGGTTGCCAAAAATCCTCTATTTCTTTAAATTACGCTTTAGAGCCGCACCGATAAATCTACCGAATAGCGGATGTGGACTCGTCGGCCGCGATTTAAATTCGGGATGAAACTGACATCCCAGAAACCACGGGTGGTCTTTGATCTCAACAATCTCAACAAGGCGGCGATCAGGCGATGTGCCTGTAATATGCAGTCCCTTCTCCACAAGGATATCTCTGAAACTGTTGTTCACTTCATAGCGATGTCTGTGTCTTTCACTGATTTCACCGACACCGTAAGCATCAAATGCGAAAGAGCCGGCCTCTAAGAGGCAGGCATAGGCCCCCAGTCTCATGGTTGCGCCCATCTCCGTTATACCTCGCTGCTCGGGCAGATAATCGATCACCGGATGAGGCGTTTTCTGGTCAAATTCGGAACTGTTCGCCCTTTCGAGTCTGCATTCGTGCCGTGCGAATTCCACAACGGCGAGCTGCATGCCCAGGCAGATGCCGAAATACGGAACCTTGTGCTCACGGGCGAATTGAATGGCGGTAATCATTCCCTCAATGCCTCGCTCTCCGAATCCTCCGGGCACGAGGATGCCGTCAGCGCCGTCAAGATGGTCGCCTAACCCTTCTTTTTCGATCTTTTCCGAATCGACAAAACGCAGGGTTACCCGGCAGTTGTTTGCGATGCCCCCGTGCACTAATGCTTCATTGAGGCTTTTGTAGGAATCCGTCAAATTTACGTATTTGCCCACTATTGCGATACATACTTCGTGGGGGGGATTCTTGATCTTGTCTGCCACATCCTCCCATGCCTCCAGATGCGGCCTGCCCGTCCAGATGTTCAAGAGGTCGACAATCTTATTATCCACCCCTTCCTTGTGAAAAACGATTGGCACTTCATAGATGCACTTCACATCCTTTGCCGTAAATACGGATGAAACTTCCACATTGCAGAAAAGAGCAATCTTGGCCTTGATTTCTTCCGGGAGAAAATCTTCCGTGCGGCATAAGAGAATATCCGGTTGAATACCGATTTCACGGAGGGCCTTCACGCTGTGCTGGGTCGGTTTTGTCTTAACCTCCCCGGCAGTCTTTATGAAAGGGACCCATGTCAGGTGTATAAATATGGCATTTTGTTTTCCGGCTTCGTTGCGGAATTGTCTGATTGCTTCCAAAAAGGGCTGACTCTCAATATCTCCGACAGTTCCACCGACTTCAATGATTGCAACGTCGAACCCGGTGGCGCAGCTCTTGATGTAATCCTTGATTTCATCGGTAACATGGGGAATCACCTGCACCGTCTTGCCCAGATATTCCCCCTTCCGTTCCTTTGAAATTACCGAAAAATATACCTGACCCGACGTGAGATTATTGCACTTCGCCATGCGGGTCGAAGTAAATCGCTCATAGTGCCCTAAGTCGAGGTCTGTTTCCGCGCCATCGTCCGTCACAAAAACCTCGCCATGCTGGAATGGACTTAGGGTGCCGGGATCGACATTGATATATGGATCCAGCTTTTGGTTGGTCACCCTGAGACCCCGGCATTCAAGAAGGGCTGCAATAGAAGCAGCTGCCAAACCTTTGCCAAGGGAAGAGAGAACGCCGCCCGTTACAAAAATAAATTTTGTCTTCATGATTGCTCCTGAAATTTACTTGACCTGAGAGTTGTCGCTGTTCCCTCCCAGAGATTTTCTTATCTGACCCGCAATAACCTCTACCGGTTCGCCCAGGAGAACACCTGCGGATATACTTTCCAGATATCGGTCATCCCACGGCAGATTATATTCGTTAACGAGATTGCGGATGTCGTTAAATTTGTAGCCTAAAACTTCTTTCTTCCCTTTAACGGAAAGCGATTCGTTAAATTCCACGTGGATCAAAAGCAAGCTCCCTATGCCTCCCTTGTCTCCGAGAAGGGGAATAACGACAATGGAAGCTCCATCGGATTTTCCCCGGCCAAGGTAGACTTGGCCGGTACTCACTATTGTCCTCTTGGTCCCCATGAGATTACCCGAACCTTCCGTTCTCGACTTCATCGTGAGGGAGATGCCCCCTCTGTTCTTAACAGTTATAGTTGAAGTATCCACCGGATTTCCTTCAGCGTCCAGATTATTAATGTAATAGAGGGTATAACCGTTCAACGCGGCAATGGCCGGCTGAATCCTTGCGATGGTCAATACATTCTTGGTGACGATGGATTTGATCGAAAATTCAAGTTGTCTTAATAGGTCAAAAATAATGCCTTTGAGAGGCTGTTCCTTCCTGCTTGTTCCGACTGTCACTGTTTTCGCCTGATGCCTGATGGCGTCTATTGGTCTGGAGAGCTCATCTACCGAATGGCCGAGAGAGATGTCAAGCATCTCTACCGGGGATGGTAGCCCCCCCTCACTCTTGAAATCGCTCCAGTAGTCTTCGAGGGGCAGTTTTCCGGCTGCATATTTAAGAAGAAGAACTATATCGGATATGGTATTCACATTAGTGAATGAAAAAGCGCCATCCGTTCTTTTTTGATTGAATTCAGTCGAGAAATCCCTGACGAGCTTTCGGTAATTTCTGTCGGCCAGCCTCTCATAAATGGAATAATTTTTTTTCTCATGTTCCGCCATTATATGATCGAGATGACTTCTGAACTCCCTGAGAAAGATGGCATCCTCGTTAATGCTGCAGGCAGCATAATAACCCCATAGATGTCCTGCCAGGGTATTTAAGATTACAGGCATGGGCATCGCCGCTTTGGGAACCTCAACGACGGCATCGGCAATGCCGTCGAACCGGCCTTCACCTTCATCTGCAAAAACGACAACACCCGCCCTGTGCGCCTTGAAGATGGCTACATCTTTGATGATGTCTCCCGTCACAGTTTCCGGGCTACCGGATGCACAGACTATGATCAAGGGTTCGGCAGACAGGTCAATATGCTTCTTGTTTTCTATAAAATCTGATGATATCGTTTTGTAACACAACTCGCTCAGTTTTATCCTGATTTCATCTGCTGCCGCCTTGTTGGGGCCGTCTCCCACTACGGCCCAGTACCGTCTTTTTTTTGCCAGCATTTCGACCGACTGCTTGATCTGACTTTTTTTCTCTATCACTCTTTTCATCATGTTAGGCGCGTGTTCGAGGTTGTGAAGCTCATCTGCGATAAAGTCGTCGGAGACATTCGTAAGAAGCTGGGCAAGACAGAGCCCGAGTACATGTCCTGCCACAACCTGGGAGTAAAATGCCTTGGTCGAAGCCACGGACATTTCTATGTCCCTGCCATCGCTCGTATAAAAAACTCCGTTTGCCTTCACTGTTATATCGGATTGCCTCCTGTTGACGATGGCGATTACCGTCGCCCCCCGTTCCACAGCCATTGCTACGGCACGGTTGGTGTCCGTCGTCGTGCCCGACTGCGTGATGGGGATTACCAGCGTATCTTTCAGGTCGTCCTCCAGGAAAAAGCCGCTCAATTCCGATGCGACCTTGGCGTCAATTTTAATGTGAGTGCCTTTCAGATATCGTTGCAGGCCGTCGGCGACTGCTTCTCCGGCAACGGCGGCAGTACCATGCCCGATGACGATTATTCTCTTTGTCTCACCACGGATGAAGGCCTGTCTCCACTTTTCCGGTATGATGTCCCGGCCAAGATTGAAGGCAACTTTATATCTTCCGTTTTCTTTTTTTGCGATTCTATATTTGCCGCGCAGGGTTTTTCTTACGGAGAGTGTTGCTTCAGATATTTCTTTCAGGAAATAATGCGGATAATCACCCCGATCTATATCACGGGTAGTGATTTCTGCCTTCTGCACGGAGTCGTTTCCAATGGAGAGAGAAGTCCCGTCGTAAAAAAGCGCTCTGATCCCCGAAAGACCCCCTTGAGAGTTCTGCTCAAGGATAAATATCTGGCCTGACGCTTCAGGATCATCGGCTGAGGAAGGTCTTTCACCGTCCATCTTCAGGAAAAATGGAGTGCCTTCCACGAGCCCATAAAGTTCTGATGAAAACATATACTCCTCAGGAGCAAGGCCCACATAAATGGATTGCCCGCTCCCCTTGAGGGCAAGAAACACCTTTCCCGGCTCCGTATTGCTGGTCATCGCAATGGCATGGGAGCCTTCAAATACGTTTACGGCCAATCTGAACGCCTCGGCCAGATCATGCCCGGCAAAGAGATACTTTTCAATTTGCAGGGGGATGATCTTCGTATCAGTCGTAATATGCGGAGCAATGAGGTCTTCTCCTTCTTCAATTGCATTTCGCAGGGATTGGTAGTTGTCTATATCTCCGTTAAGGATAACGTTAATAAACCAACTTCCCTTGCCATAGAAAGGGTAGTTTTTCACGATCTCCGGCCATGCAGCATCTTCTTGGCCGCTGTTTCTGCTTATGGTAAAGTTATTAATCGGATGGCAGTTTTCTTCCGTGATGGAACCCACTGACGCCCATCTTGTGTGGGATATAAAAGTCTCAAATTCTGTCTCTTCCTTGGATAATTCATAGAAAACAATGTCATGGGAGATGAATTTTCTCAGATCTCTGACATTTTGTCCGAGTTCGCCGATGATGGATGACGTCTTGTACACGAATGCGAGATCAATTCCTTTGCCCCGCGGACTATTCATGGATGGGATCGCATGAGAGAGACAGATTGAACCGTTGATGAGGTCGCCTGCACGGATCCTCGCTGAATAATCATCATAAAGGCCTTTCTCTTTGAGCAGGCTTAAGATATTCTCAAACGAGGCCGTATCAGGGAGCCTGAAGGATATCTGCATCCCCGCCGAATCTCTTCCCCTTACCTCCAGCCTGTCGAGGCAGTTCAGAAGAAAATTTATTTTCTTATATTTTATAAATGATTCGGGAGAAATTTCTTTGACGCCGCCCGCTCCCGAGAGTCCCCTGATTTTTTCTATATTCTCGAGTACATCTTTTTCGAGACCCCAGATAATATCCTTTATCAGGATATGTCTGCTGTTGATCGTCTCCGTTTCCTCTGTCGGGAAGTTGCCTGCGTTTTCTTCAAGGCATTTTTCTTCTTCCAGGAAAAATACCTTCATCTCTTCGGTGAGGTCCGACAGTTGTCCGGCCATGAGGGGCTTGAAATAGATTTCCTGAAATGCGGCGTCTGTCTTTAACTGGAAGAGCGTTTCTTCCATTTCCTTCAGATACCGGCCGCCCCCCAGATATTGGCCGGGTTTTACAGAACCGGCAGAGAGCGCCTTCATGTTATTTTTCTTGACGTCCCGGAAGAGTTGGGCAAGCTTCTTTATGAGATTGCCTTCTTCGCGCTTACCGATGCCTTTGATTGCCAGAACTCCGGCGAAGCCGCAGCAAACGACATCAGGCATTAACGGGAAGAAGACTATCGAGCATTCGGGAACCGCGTATACATTAACGCCAACATAGATCTTCCATTTCATGAGATAGCTGATTATCTCAGCGTACCACTGTCTTAATATCTGCATATAAAGATTATCAAAGTCCCAGTATCGTTTAATTGATGGCGTCAGGAGTTGCAGGATGGTAAATGGATTAATGCCGCATGGATGACATGATCCACAATGTTCTGCAGCCATGCCGTTCCCTTGATTGATGCATCTCTATCTAGGCCCTGAATGACCATTATATAATCGCCTTCATGTTTCATTCGGTTATGAATAATCTTGATGAAGGCATCCCTGTTCTTCAGATCAAAAGATACTTCTTGCCCAGAGATGAAAGTCTCCTCAAGCCTCGGCCAATTTTCGCTCAACTCCTTTTTCTGTTTGAGAAGCCCTTCCTGTGTATTGTTTTTCATGGCATCTTTGCCCATCTCTATCGATTTTTCCATTTTTTCAGACAGATCTTTAAATCGCTTCAATCTTTCATCAATGGCAATTTCAAGCTTGTCCATGGCCCCGGCATACAGCTCACCACCCATATGCTCCTGTTGAAAAAATGGTTGTCGGATGTGGGCATACCACTGTCTTAAGGCTAAGAGGTTGGCGATATAGCAGATGTTATTATAGACGCGATGCTTGATACTTTTGTGAAAACCTGCACGAAAGTATTTGTCGTGGGCGGAGATGTCGCTTTCCGTTATTAGTCTACTTCCTTTGGGATAATCCCTCCTGCAAACCACTCCCGCCGCGATCACGCTGCCATAACCGATTCTAACAGGACCGACGAGACCTCCCTGACCCCCTAAGAAAATGGGCGGTTGGGTTAACATGACGCCTCTGGGTACGTCGCCGATAAGTGAAGGTGTGGCCTTATCCTGATTCGGTGTGTAATTGAAATGTATATAGGAACTTCCGACTTCGCTGTGATTTTTCCGGCTTGTTCCGCCTGCCATGAAGCAGTCACAAAAGTTGATGAGGCTGCCCAAGGTTACAAACGGGAAGAGTATGGTTTGCTTCAATCCGACTGTATGATTCGCATTAGACTCTTCTTCAAGGATACATCCTTCACGGACCTGCGCGCCGCTCGCCACGGCTGCCTTTCGCAGAAAGATAGATGATTTGAAAAATCCCCCTCTCAGTTCGACGTCCGGTCCGGTTTGACAATCGACAACGGTTGCCGGTGCTTCATATCCCAGCTTGGTTCCCGAAGAAATCAGGGTTTTTGACCCATAGATCCTGGTTCCAGGATATATGGTTACGCCGTCGCCGGCAATCCTCTCCAGAGGTATTTCTTCCCCGACATCAATAGAAAAGGGACTCGGTATATGGACTCCCTTTTCTATCAATTTGACTATGTTATGCGACAGGCTAACTTTTACTTTCACGACTGATGCCCAGCTTGGCCATTTTTTTCTGGAATGTATTTCTGTTGATTCCAAGGTAATTGGCTGCAGCACTTTTGACATGACCATTCCGCTTGAGGGCAATTTTGAAAAGACATCTTTCAACCATGGTCAGAACTTCTTCGTGCAATCTACTTTTCCTCTTTTTCCCGTCACCTACTGAACAGAGGACTGTAGAAATGTCTTCAAGCTTTTTTTCCATAGTCTCTTCAATAAGCGAATATGGCTTTGCCTGAGCACTTTGATCGGCAGCAACAGCTTTTGTTTTTTTGCGTTTCATAATGATGACGTGCCCTTTCTCCCATGCTTTTGTCGTGAAGAAAGTCTGATAACTCTTAACTTAGCTTATGACTTTTTACAAGATAAGAAAATTTACGAGGTAAACAGTTTTATTATTATGATCCCTGCAAGAACCATAGCCGTAAACCAAGTCATTATGATATCCGACATATTCCTTGCAGGATGTTCAATCTGTCTCCTGACTTCTTCTTCCACCTTTTCATTGTCCATGTGACCGACAAGATTGCTAACGAGAGTGGAAAACTTTTCATATGCATTAGATAGAATATAAAATCCCTTCACTGTAGTCAACAGGATATATACCCTATTTCTCAAGATTAGAGCGCCAATATGAGTAATATCATCCCAGCGGAGTTCTTTTTTCCGCATGAATTTCCTGATCATGATGCCTTGGTCTCCTGTTTGGACCATGCGAAACGAAGATTCGAAAAGAACATAAAGAACGGGTATGAAAATCGCAGTAAGTAATATCCTTTCTAATTTCGACCCACCAAGGAAGTACGACAGCAGGAGAAGTAAGAAGAGGAGAATAAAATCAACGAAAAAGGGAAATAGAAACGATCTTCTTATTCTGTAGACATTTTGATACATAGCTTTTATAAATAGATAGATGCGGATCTCTCATTTACGCATCTCTAATGAAGAGACCGCTTTTGCCGCCATGCTTTGTGATTAGTTTGATGTCCGAAAGGACTATGTTTTTATCGGCAGATTTGCACATATCGTAAATTGTGAGAGCCGCAACGCTGACGGCGGTCATGGCCTCCATCTCCACCCCTGTTCTTCCCACAGTCTGCACTGTCGCTTCAATGGTGATTTCACCGAGATCCGTATCTCTCGTAAACCTTATGTCAATACCCGTCAATTCCAAAGGGTGGCACATTGGGATCATTTCGCTTGTTTTCTTGGCTGCCATGATGCCGGCAATCTTGGCTACAACAAAGACGTCTCCCTTGGGGATCTCTCCCCTTTCGATGAGCCTCAGCGTCCTTTTTTTCATCAGGACCTTCCCCCGGGCAACGGCCTTTCGTACTGTCCGTTCCTTTCCCGTCACATCAATCATCTTGGCCTTGCCCTTTTCGTCGAAGTGGGAGAATTTAGTCATTCTGATTTTCTGAACCTCGCTGCGGGAAGTTGCGCCGAAATTAGCATAGCCAGTTTGCCCAGTCAAGAGAGTTAAAAAAATACTTTTCCGAAAGAAATGTCTTGCCATTAAAAGACTTATTCTATAATATTTTCGCCCACTCTCGAGAAAATATCGGGGAGCGCTAATTGATTGTAAAGATCATCATCATGACCGTTGTCGGTGTAGATTCGTATCCAGTCGATGTGGAAGTAGATATATCACGGGACTTCCTCAATTTTTAACGGTGGGGCTTCCCGATGTCGCAGTCAAGGAAAGCAAAGACAGAATCAAGGCAGCCATAAGAAATTTCGGCTACAAATTGCTGGAAATACGCAATATCGAGGTTCCGTCTGTAAGATATAAGGACCTAACAGAAAGGTCTGCCATCGAATCGTCCGGCGCCATCAAAGAAAGAATAGAGCGGGCAAGGTCCATGCAGAAGCAAAGATTTGCCGACCGGAGCATGCAATTCAATGCGAGAATATCAGACAAAGAGATAAAACTATATAGCACCGTCGATGAGGAATCTCAGAAACTAACCGAAATGGCCATAGAGAAACTAGTCCTCTCAGCCCGGGCCTATACCAAGGTGCTGAAGATTGCTAGAACTATTGCGGATATCGAAGAAGATGAGGATATCCGCTCCAGATATGTCGCCGAGGCTATCCAATACAGAAGCCTTGATAGAAAAATGATTTAGTGATAAGGAACTCTACCTATCCGATGGTAGCGCAAAGAGGGGGATGAACGTATGGAAATTAAGATTATTCGAGCTAAACCTAAGCAAATGAAGACGAAGCCTCAGGACGAATCAAAGCTGGGATTCGGTAAAATATTCACGGATCACATCTTTACAGTGAAATATCATTCGGATCGTGGTTGGTATGACGCAATGATAGAACCCTATCGGCCTTTGTCCCTTGATCCCACGGCTATGTGCTTTCACTATGGACAGGAAATTTTCGAAGGACTGAAGGCATACCGGGGAAAGAACAACGATCTCTTCCTTTTTAGGCCGGACCAGAACATAAATCGAATGAATAGCTCCGCAGATAGGCTCTGTATGCCGCGGATCGATCCCGCTCTCTTCATGGAGGCCCTGAGAAAACTTGTTCTCATCGACAAGGACTGGGTTCCTCGATCCCGTGGGGCATCGCTTTATATCAGGCCGACGATGATTGCCACGGAGGCGTCCCTGGGTGTGCACAGCGCCAATGCCTACCTATTTTTCATTGTTGTTGGTCCTGTCGGTCCATACTATCCCCAGGGATTCAGCCCGACGAGCCTCTACGTGGATGAGGAGTTTGTCCGGGCCGTGCGCGGAGGCATAGGGTTCATTAAGGCTGCGGGCAATTATGCCGCCAGTCTCTTGGCAAGCAAATTAGCTGCTGAAAAGGGTTTTACGCAGGTGCTTTGGTTAGATGCCATCGAAAGAAAGTATATTGAAGAGGTCGGGACGAGCAACATCTTTTTTCTCATCGGGGATGAATTGATTACTCCTCCCCTGAAGGGGAGCATCCTGCCCGGTGTGACCCGTGATTCAGTGATACAGATGGCAAGAAAGTGGAACATTGCCGTATCCGAGAGGCCCATATCAATTGATGAGCTTATGAGTGCGTCCGCCAAAGGCACACTGAAGGAGGCCTTTGCCTCCGGGACAGCGGCTATTGTTTCGCCCATAGGAGAGATTTTTTACAAGGGGAGGCCGACAGCCATAAGCGGAGGGGGAATAGGAGTGCTAACCGAAAAATTATACAATGAAATTCTCCAGATACAGTATGGTGAAAAAGATGACCCGTTTGGCTGGAGGGTGCCTCTATCGGACTGACAAACATATTTGTGGGGGATATTCCTCTTGTAACATACACTTGCGATTGGAATCCACAGACTTGTGGAGAGGGATGTTGATAAACATGTTGATAACAATCGTAAGTCCTCAATTGTGACTATTTTATACCTCATTGCGTACGATTGAGGCATCAAATAAGTTTAATGATTACAATATGATAGATAAGTGCCCTTTAGTTTCTGCTACTTATTGATTGCAGCCGATAAAAAATAATCTTGCGGAAAAAAATGTGCCATCGTTGTTCTAATTTAAGGTAAAAAAATGAAAAAAAAATGCAACTGCAGTAATCGCTATCCACTGAAGGTAGCAATAATTGTGAATTTTCTTTTGTTTCTTGCTTCCGGAACATCATTCGGGGATATTCTGCGTCTCAATGAGTTGATCGCGAAAACTCAGGAGAGATACGAAAAAACCCAGGACCTCAAAGCGCAGTTCATACAGGAAGTGACGATCAAGGCCGTGAATAAAACAGAAAGGGAGGAAGGGGTTGTTTATGTAAAAAATCCCAGGAGGATGTTGTGGGAATATTCGAAACCAAAGGCAAAGAAATTAATCATCAACCCTAAGAAAGCATGGTTGTATATTCCTGAGGACCGTGCTGCCTATGTACAGGATACGGAATATATATATAGGTCAAAGCTGGCCGTGAAGTTTCTTTCAGGCATAGGCAGACTGAGTGAAGATTTTCATGTAGGCTTTTCAAAGCCGGATACTGTGGACAGGAATGGGGACTATCTCCTTACCCTTGTTCCCAAAGTTTCGGACACAGGCGTCGATAAGTTGTATTTGACCATAGATAAGGAAGATTTTCAGATCATACAATGCAGTTTTACAGACCTGTATGGAAATATAACCCGCATCCATCTCGCTGACATAAGAATCAACAACAACCTTGACGATAAGCTTTTTAACTTCAAGCCCCCATCAGGTGTAGAAGTATTCAATATGCCGTGATTGACGGTAGTGCCGTCCTTTCCCCAGCCATTTTCTGACTTTTTTACAAGGCTATTGTATTTCTTTTTTTGAGAAAATGTTTACATGAATATTGAGTAGTTTTTGCCCTGAAGATAGGTGAATTATTTGATGCCCTGAGGGCTTTTTTGACTTTTCGATTTGCCCCATGGAAGGATGACCCAGATGAGACGATATATGGTGGATGAGCCCACATCCTCGAATCTTGAAAGAGCCTTGACCCTAGAGTGGCTTGATACCAATGGGTTGGGGGGTTATGCATCAAGCACGATCCTCTCTTGCAATACGAGAAAGTATCATGGCCTTTTGGTGGCAAATCTCAGGATGCCGAAAGGGAGGCATGTCCTCCTTTCGTGGCTGGAAGACGCGGTCATTTCAGGCGAGAAAGAATTCTTCCTTTCATGCTGTCAATATCCGGGTTTCTTTTTTCCCCAGGAGAAACATTTCCTGAAGGAATTCAGTCTGGATTATTGCCCCCGGTTTACCTATGAGGCGGATGGGATAGGCATCCATAAGGCAATCATGATGATCCATAAGGAGGATCGCGTACTCGTCAGGTATGACGTCGAACATTGTCAGTCTCCGGGCATCTTACGCCTGAGACCATTCGTTGCATTTCGGGGTTATCATACCTTGACCAAAGAGAATGTGTTCCTGCAAACAGAAACATACAAGATGGAAAAGGGATTCAAGCTGCAACCTTATGACGGCATGCCTCCTCTGGTTTTGCAAACGAATGTAGAAGCGACAATTTTTCCCTCTCCTGTCTGGCACAATAATTTTGAATATAAGAGAGAGGAAGAGAGGGGCTTTGACTGGCATGAAGACCTTTTCTGCCCAGGCATTCTCGAGATTCCCATTGAAAAGGGAAGCGCAGTGATCATCTCCGCATCTACGGACGTCTGCCGGGAAAAGCTGGAAGAAATCTGGAGGACGGAAACGATAAGGCGCGCCAAGGATGAGTTAAGAGATGAAAAGATTGCTGAGAAATTTAAAAATGAGGAGGATAAGATTCACGTCCGAAACCTGATTGCTTCGGGCCGGCAATTTCTCATCAGTTCTCCGTCAGGCAGACCGGCGATCATTGCCGGATACCACTGGTTCGGCGACTGGGGTCGGGACACACTCATCTCCCTTCCGGGTCTGACAATCCTGAGCGGCCGTTCCGAGGAGGGGATGGCCATTCTCGAATCGCTTGGGGCATATGAGAAAGATGGCCTTCTTCCCAATTATTTCTCCTATGATGAGACGGGAAATGCTTACAATACGGTTGATACATCACTCTGGTATTTTTGGGCCATTCAACAGATGCTAAAGTACACTGGCGACATCGGGTTTACTAAGAGCCGGCTGTGGCCAGTCATGAAGAGGATTCTGAAAAGGTATATGGATGGTACTGCATTCAATATCCATATGGGAGAAAACGGTTTGCTCCACGCAGGCGATAAGGATACGCATATAACGTGGATGGACGCAACCGTGAGAGGCACGCCTGTTACCGCGCGATGGGGATATCCTGTAGAGATCAATGCCCTCTGGTACAATGCCATCTGCTTTGCCCAGGAACTGGGACAGCTCTTTGATGACCATGAGCATTCTTTCCAGGGCCTGATCTCAAAAATAAGGAATTCATTTGTCTCGACCTTCTGGATCGAGAAAGAGGCCTATCTCGGTGACGTCTTCCGCGACGGTATCCTGGATTCCGCTATCAGACCGAATCAGATTCTGGCCGTCTCGCTTCCCTATTCACCGTTGGATGCCGATAAATGGACGGGCGTAGTTGATAAGGTCAAGAAGCATCTTCTTACCCCGGTTGGTCTGAGAACCCTCTCACCGGAAGATAGAGACTACAAGGGGCGGTATGAAGGCGACGGCTTGACGAGGGATGCGGCCTATCATCAGGGCACTGCATGGCCCTGGCTGATAGGACAATTCGGCGAGGCGTATATGAGGGCCGCAGAAGACAAGACGGCGGCGAAGACATTCCTTCTGAATTATATACGAACATTTATCCGCCGGCATATGCCAGAGGCCGGCATCGGCTGCATATCTGAAATCTTTGACGGCGACATACCCCATCGCCCTAATGGGTGCATTTCGCAGGCCTGGAGCGCGGCCGGATTGATCAGTTTGTATATGCTGCTCGACGATACTCCCGATGCTTAGCTTTCTGTAAAGGCATTCGAAGGCATGTCAGTGAAAAGATTTTCTAGTTTACTTTAACCTTCCCTTATGACATTATAAAAGAAATATATTTCAGCGGTTTCGTGCAAGAGTCACCCCGGTAATAACATTCCGATACAGACACATAATTGCTTTATGGTAAGGAGGCGCTCAGCCATTGAGAATCCTTATGTTTGGGTGGGAATTCCCGCCCCATGTAAGTGGCGGTCTAGGAACGGCCTGTTTCGGTATCACAAAGGCGCTCGTCTCGTTGGGTCACAAGATATCCTTTGTCATTCCCAAATGGCCCGGTGAATTTCTACCATCACACGTGGAATTGATTTCGACACCGGCAATTCCAGTGACGGTGCAGGATATTGACGCCATGGATATCTTTGCCGGACTTCGTGTCAGGCTGATCAATTCCACTCTTAGGCCATATCTAAATAAAGAAGAGTATGAAAGGTGGCAGCGGCGAAATTCAGATCTGCCCTCATATGAAGAGTGCTGGATGGAAACGGAGGGATCACAAGTCTTGGGAACTTCGGGGCCATATGGTCCAGATCTAATTGCCGAAGTAATGAGATATGCAAGGGCGGCCGGTGTCATTGCCGGAAATCAGTCGTTTGATGTCATCCACGCGCATGACTGGATGACCGTCTTTGCCGGTCTCTATGCCAAGGAGGCCAGCGGGAAGCCCCTTGTTCTTCACATTCATTCTCTGGAATTTGACAGAAGCGGAGAAAACGTAAATCAGGATATCTATTATCTGGAGCGCTGCGGCATGATGTTATGCGATCATGTTATTGCTGTGAGCAATTATACAAAAAATTTGATCATAAAACACTATGGTATTGATCCTGATAAGATATCCGTAGTTCATAACGCCGTCTCGCGGGACGAAGCACCGCGGGTCTACCATTGGGGAAAAGACCCTGATAATAAGATTGTGCTTTTTCTCGGCAGGATTACATTTCAAAAGGGCCCCGATTATTTTGTCGAGGCGGCAGCGAAAGTCTTGAAAGAATTTCCGGAAGTCACATTTGTCATGGCGGGCGCGGGAGATATGATGCCCCGCATGATCGAGCGGGTCGCCGAACTCCATATAGGGAAGAATTTTCACTTTACCGGCTTTCTTCAGGAAACAGAGGTCGAGCGTATATTCTCAATGAGCGACATGTATGTCATGCCCAGCGTATCGGAGCCTTTCGGCATATCTTCTCTTGAGGCGATGGTTTACGATGTGCCTGTCATTATGTCCAGACAGTCCGGTGCAGCGGAGATTCTTGATCATGTTTTGAAAGTGGACTTCTGGGATGTGGATGAAATTGCCAATAAGATAATCGCTATTTTGAAACACCCGAGTCTGGTAGCGGAGATTGTCGAGAGGTCGCGTGAACAATTACGAAGCGTTCACTGGAAGAAAGCTGCAGGAAAGATCGTCGATGTCTACAGGCTCGTGTTGCATTGAAAAGGTGGGAAAATGCCAAGTATCTGTCTGCTCTTTCACGTGAATAAGCCTCGCTGGCTGAAGCACTATACCTTTTTTGATATTGACCATGACCACATTTACGAGGATGCGGAAAGAAACCTCAAGAACCTGCACATATCATCTGAAAAATGCTATCTTCCGGCTAACAGCATCATGATTGATCTTATCAAGCGCTATAAGGGAGATTTCCGGGTAGCGTTTTCGATAACAGGCGTTCTCCTTGATCAATTTGAAAAACATCGTGTTGACGTTCTTGAAAGCTTTAAGCGACTTGCCGATACGGGATGTGTGGAGTTTGTCAATGAGACTTATTACCATTCCCTTGCATATCTCTATTCCGTCCGGGAATTCAGAGAGCAGGTCATGTTGCATAAGAAAAAGATAAAGAGCCTGTTCGGTCAAACTCCCAAGACACTTCGTCACACAGAACTCATCTATAACAGCGCCCTCGCGAACTACGCAGAGAAAATGGGATACCATGTCATTGTGGCCGAAGGGGCGGACAAGGTTCTGGGATGGCGGTCTCCCAACTATGTCTACCGACCCTCAGGGTGCAAGAATCTGAAACTGCTCTTGAGAAACTACCGTCTCTCAGATGATATTGCCTTTCATTTTTCGGACCCAAAGTGGTCTGAACATCCATTCTTGGCCGATAAATATGCCAACTGGATTCACAGCATGAACGATACCGGGGATGTCATAAACCTATTCATGAATTACGAGACCTTTGGTGAACATCACCCGGATAAAACAGGGATACTTGATTTTCTCCGTCTCCTACCCCACGAAATTCTGACGCATCCCGATTTCAGGTTTCAAACCCCGGTGGAGATTGCTGGAGACTACACTCCTGTCGACGAACTTGATGTTGAGGATTATATCTCGTGGGCAGATGCTGAAAGGGACTTGGATGCGCGGCTGGGAAATGCTTTGCAGAAAGACGCCATTGATGCTTTGTACGGTATGGAGTCGAAAGTGCGACATCGTAAAGACGCCATATCTCTCCACACGTGGCGCATGCTCCAGGCATCAGACCATTTCTTCTACATGCGCACCAGAGGGCTTGCCGAGGGGGACATGCATAAACAATTCAATCCCTACGGGTCGCCCTATGATGCGTATATCAACTATATGAATATCATCGACGACTTTTCCGGATATTTGGGCAAAAAGAGGAGCGCAATTCATTATGAAAAGGCAGACTAAAAGCTATCTGTTCGAGGTCAGTTGGGAGGTATGCAATAAGGTAGGGGGAATATATACCGTTATTGCCAGCAAGATGAGGGAAGCCATTCGCAACTATGGTGAACGGTACTTCCTTCTGGGACCTGACCTCAAGACGAACCCTGATTTTGAAGAAACAGACGAGGATTGCTGGGTCAAGATCAGGGAAAGTACGGCCATTAAGGAAATCCCGTGCCGGTTTGGCAGGTGGAAAATTCCCGGAGAGCCGAAAGTCATCCTTGTCAATTTCGGAAAGAAATATGACAAAGACCAGTTGCTTTACAGGCTCTGGGAGGATTACGGAATAGATTCCATAGCCGGCGGATGGGACTATGTAGAACCATTGATGTTCAGTTATGCCTGCGGTGAAGTAATCGAAACGATCTATAACCTGATGGTGAGACCGCATAATAACATGCCGGCGATTGCTCAGTTTCACGAATGGATGTGCGGCGCGGGACTCCTGTGCGTGAAAAAAAAGGTTCCCGAAATAGGCACCATATTTACGACACACGCAACGATACTCGGAAGAACCCTCGCTGGTTCAGGGGTGGACATATACTCAGTCATGGACAATATATCGCCGCTGGCGGAAGCGAGCGCCCACAACATCAAAGCCAAATATTCCATGGAAGTGGCCTCCGCAAGGGAGGCGGACTGTTTCACTACAGTCAGTGAAATAACTGCCGCTGAGGCGAAGAATTTTCTGGGCAGGTACCCGGATGTTATTACACCCAACGGTCTCGATGTGGACCATATTTCCGATCTTACCGCAAACAGAGCGCCGGCGTTGAAATCGAGGGAGACACTCCTGGTCGCGGCCTCAAGGTTCTTGAGAAAAGATTTTCCTTCGCATACGAAAATATTGATTATATCGGGACGCTACGAATTTCACAATAAGGGCATTGATATTTTTCTGAATGCCCTGGGCCGGCTCGAAAAAGACATGACTAAAGATGAAGAGATTCTGGCGTGCCTTTTCGTACTCGGAGGACACATGGATCTAATTTCCACCCTGCAGTGCGAGCCCGGAAGAGCCGAACCGGGCAATCCTCCCGTTGCCACCCACAGGCTCCACTATGAGGCGTCCGATCCTATTTTGCAGACATGCAACAGATTGGGACTTATGAATACGATCCAAAACAGGGTTCATGTCATCTTTGACCCGGCATACTTAAACGGTCATGACGGCCTTATCAACATGACCTATTATGAAGCACTTTCGGGATGCGATCTGGGGGTTTTTCCGTCATACTATGAGCCGTGGGGATATACGCCTCTCGAGAGCGTTGCCCATTCCGTGCCTACAATAACTACCGATCAGGCGGGTTTCGGCCTCTGGGTCCAGGAGAAGGCGGGTGAGAACAACGGGGTTATACTCTTGAAACGCAAAGGGCAGAAGATCGATCTGATTGAAGAGAATTTATATGATATTTTCAAGGGATTTCTGTCCTGGAATGATCATGAAATAGAAGAGAGGCGAAAGAGCGCCAGACATGTAGCCCTTCAGGCAAACTGGAGAGACTTCTTCAGGTTTTACCTCCAGGCCTATGAAAAGGCCATCTCCGCTGCCAATGAACGTGCGGAAAAGCTTGTCCTGATAGACTACAGGGCGGAAAAAAAATATGTCTTCGCCGGCAGTGTATCTACGCAGCCGCATTTCCGCGCGTTCACCGCCGTTGTAAATCTTCCCCATAAAATTGAGCGGCTGCGAGAGCTTGCCCACAATCTCTGGTGGACATGGCACCCCAAAGCCCGTAGCCTCTATATTTCCCTAGATCCCAAAGTGTGGCAGCAAATGGGAAATAACCCCGTCAGGATGCTGGAGCATGTGTCGCCGGAAAAGTTATTGGAAGCATCGGAAAACCCCAGCTATATGATAATGTATACGCAGATCATGCAGCAGTTCGACGAATACATGAATGACAGGACTACCGACGAACGGGTACAGGTCTCTCAGGCAATCAAATGGTCTTCACCGATTGCCTATTTCTCCGCCGAATACGGCCTGCACGAATGCATCCCCATCTATTCGGGGGGATTGGGTACGCTCTCCGGTGATCATCTAAAAACCGCCAGTGATCTCAATATTCCGCTTGTCGGTATAGGCCTTCTTTATAAAAACGGCTATTTCAAACAGGTTATTGATAAGAACGGCATCCAGACAGAAGAATATCCGGAGAATGAATTCTCCATGATGCCTGTTCAAATTGTTCGGGACGACATGGGAAATGAAGTTCAGATATCTCTCGAACTTCCCGGAAGAACGCTCTATGCGAATATCTGGGAGGTTAAGGTGGGACGAGTATCGTTATACCTGCTGAATGCAGACGTTCCGGGTAATACCGTACAGGACCGGAAAATAACGGAGCGGCTTTATCCGGCGGATCAGAGAATAAGGATTGAGCAGGAGATCCTTTTAGGCATGGGTGGCGTCAGGCTGATAAAGAAATTGGGCATACGGCCGCGTGTTTATCACCTTAACGAGGGTCATTCCGCATTTCTTATCTTCGAACGCATAACCGGTCTGATGGCGGAGGAAACCCTTTCCCTGGATGAGGCTATTGAAGTCGTTTGCGGAAGCACGGCATTCACGACCCATACGCCCGTTGAAGCAGGCATTGAAAGGTTTTCCAGAGATTTGATGGAACATTACTTTTCCAGCTTCATCAAGAAAACGGGCATGTCCTGGTCGCAGTTCTGGGAACTGGGACGGAAAGAGGGTGGAGAAGAGAGAACATTCTTCATGGCCATTTTTGCCCTGAAGATGGCCCATATGAGTAATGCCGTAAGTCATGTGCATGAAGAAGTGTCGAAGCGCATGTGGCGTGATGTGTGGAAGGGTTTTAACATCTCAGATATCCCTATCAGCCACATCACAAACGGCGTCCATGTGATGTCTTATATCGCTCCGAGGATGCAATCCCTCTTTGATGCATATCTCGGAGATTGGGAAAAGAAAATGGGAAGCCCGGAAATCTGGGAAAAGGTTCAAGACATCCCAGATTCGCTGCTGTGGGACACGAGATATGAACTCAAACAAAAGACTATCAATTTTTTGCGGGAATATCTCTCCAAACACTGGGTGAAATACGGTTATACGAAGACATGGCGGGAAGAATTCTTTTCAAAAATCAATCCCGCCGCCCTGATGATCGGATTTGCAAGACGTTTTGCACCTTACAAGCGGGCCGACATGCTCCTGTCTGACTTGGACCGTCTGGATAGAATCCTGAATAATCCGACGCGTCCTGTTCATATAATTATGGCCGGAAAGGCGCATCCCAACGACGGCATGGGAAAAAGCCTCATCAAGAAGGTTATAGATGTCTGCAGGGATGAAAGATTCAGAGGCAAGATATTTTTCATCGAGGACTACGATATCAACATTGCCCGGCGTCTTGTTCAGGGTGTCGACGTGTGGCTGAATACGCCCCGGAGACCCTATGAGGCGAGCGGTACAAGCGGTCAGAAGGTCATCGCCAACGGCGTACTTAATATCAGCGTATCTGACGGGTGGTGGTGTGAAGGCTATGACGGAACAAATGGATGGACCGTAGGGCCTGTCTGTAAAGGTTTCATCGAAGAGAGGGCGAATGCCGATGAAGAGGACAGCCAGTCGCTTTATGCTATACTCGAGAATTCAGTTATACCAGCATTCTACAGCCGTGAAATATCAGGGCTCCCGGAAAAATGGATCAGCATGATCAAAAGATCCCTGCAAACACTTATGCCTAAATTCAACACGGAAAGGATGCTCCTGGATTATTACAACGATATGTATCTGCCCACGGCAGAAAGGGAGCACGAACTTTATACGGATGCGCACAAACTGGCCCGCGAGCTGGCGGACTGGAGGCGCAAAATTCCTATGCGTTTTTCCTCGCTCAGGCTCCTGGATGCCAGCATTGAAGGGATCCACGGGGATACCGTCCTCGTCGATCAGCCGTTGATTATCAGCGCGAGGGTCGATCCGGGGAAGGTGGAGCCGGAAGAAATATTGGTTGAGCTGATAATAGGAAGAAGGGACGGGTATGAATTTGCCGAACCTCCCGATTGTATTCCTTTGAGCATAGCTAAAAAGGGGTCTGATGGAATCCTCACATATTCTGCGGAATACATCGTGAAAAACAATGGGCCCTATTCATACGGTATCAGGGTGCTGCCGTACCATAAGAATCTTGCTGCCAAGCACGCAACCGCCCTTATCCTCTGGGCGTAGATCACGGATCGTTGCTGTGATCAGGATGTAGGATTTTCTGGCATTGGGTCATCTCAGAAGTACGCACCTGCCGCTGTTATTTCGAATGTAGTGAGAAATCTTGGTACAAGATGTTATTCCATGAAGGTGTCGTGACACGCGTAACTACGCTATTATTTGCGGTTGATGAACATTATGATGATGGTCAGGATAATACTGATGATTATGCATGTGGCGAGCGGAAAATAGAAAGTGAAATCCTTGCCCTTGTAAAAAAAGTCGCCGGGAAGTTTTCCGAGCCAAGGTATTTTTTCTCCCAGAAGGAGAAGGAATCCCAAGCCTGCGATGACCAAGCCGACAAGAATTAGAATCTTGCCGAAGCCGGAAAAATCAAACATATAAATTTCCCTTGTATACTGACTTTTGTAAAAGAGATTGCCACGTCACTTCCGTTCCTCGCAATAGCAGCAAATCGATGTCGATACTTAATTTGTCATTGCGGGGATAACGAAGCAGTCGAATATTCGCATTTCTGCTTTCAATTAATTATATCACATTTATGACCAGTCAAAAGGCACTTTCTTTCTAAAATCCGGAACCAGTGCCCGGTCGTCCACATTCTGGGTGAAGATGGTTTCAAAGCCCATGTCGAGGGCGCAATTTATGACGAGCTCATATTCCTCGCGCGTGACCCTTTTTCTCAAATGGGGATGATTCTTAAGAGAGGGTATGGGTGTGTACTGGGACATGATGCTGAGTGGTACGGAAAGGGACATATGCTTTTTTATTAAGCCGAGGACTTCCAGGCTGTTCGATATAAATCCGGGGATGATGAGATGGCGGACGAGAATTCCCCTTTTTGCCACGCCCTCTTCCATCAAAAGCTCTTCTCCGACCTGACGCATCATTTCCTTGATGGAAGGGATGGCATGCACCGCATAATCTTTCACCCCTGAAAGGACAAGAGCAACATTCTCCATGCCGTATTTAAAGTCCGGCAGATAGATATCCACCATGCCTTCCAGGATTTCCAGAACTTCCGGGTTCTCATAACCGCCGCAATTGTATACTAGGGGAAGACGCAAATCTCTTTGGCGGGCGATGATAAGGGCCTCGATGACCTGCGGTATCTGGGGAGTGGGCGTAACAGGCTCGATGTTATGACAGTTCTCTTTCTCAAGCGCCAGCATGATACCGCAAAGTCGTTCAACGTCTGTCCGCTCCCCGGAAATATTATGGCTTAACTGATAGTTCTGGCAGTAGATGCATTTGAGATTGCAGGAAGAAAGGAAGATAGTTCCGGCGCCCCGTGTCCCCGAAATGGGAGGCTCCTCGCCATAATGGGGCAGGGCGTGGCTTACTGCTACGTCGTCCGCGAGACGGCAGAACCCTAATTCACCCCTTGTCCTGTCGACCAGACATTTTCTGGGACACAGTGTGCAGCTCTTCAGGATACCCTTCAGCCGGTCGATAGTTCGCCGTGAGATAGTTTCAGCGTCCACTTCCAATCATGCCTCACTGAATTTCTATCTTTTCCACAACGTTCTTGATTTTCTTGCTTTCTATAAGCTCCAGAAATTCTTCCCCCAGAGGTCGTGCACGTTCGACCACACTCCACCAGTTTTTAATCCTGGTAGATGGGTCATCGATGTAGATCGCGAAATCGTCCCGATCAGGTATTTTCCCTCCGGGGAGCTGCGCGACAAAGCCGTGGGAGGGATGAATCATCAGGACATTATCAAGATCGTCCCCTCGCGGCAGACGATAGGAAAGCTTTTTATCCAACCATCCCGGTATAATTCTTTCCTGATGGTTAAAGAACAGTACGATATCGTCATTTGTCGCGGCGTAGTTGTGGGTGAGATGGTAATCGATCAGACCGCCATCCCTGAATACTCCTAAAGGCGCCCCATAGATGTTTCTGACTCCGGCAACTACCAGAGGAATGGCGCCCGAGGCCACCAGGGCATACTTGAAATTGATTTCGTTGAGCGGAAGGTACAGTCCCCGGAAGCCGGGCCTGAGGCAAAAAGGCGGCGGCTTCGGCCCGTTATAGAATACAACCCGCTCGGCAAAATAATGTATGTATGATCTCTTAATGGCATTGAGGAGAAAGCCTATACCGAGGCCTAACTGCTGTACCCGCTTCAATTCAGAAGCGACAAGGTTCCTTGCACGGACCGTAATGATCGCAAGACGATACTTTTTGCTGGCCAGTGCAAAAGGCAGGGCGTCGTCCTCAATATATGAATTGATAATGCCTAAGAGGGATGCCTGAACAGTGGCCGGTGTGTCGGTTCTCGTGTAAGTTGTGCCAATGTAGGATTCCAGAAGAGTGCGGTAACTCTTTTCCGGCTCGGGTTGCAGCCAGGCAGCGAACCGCAATGCCCCTGCCGATGAACCGACGAGATGCGTCGCCTTGACGCATCCGAGGAGGCCCTTCGTCAAAAGAGTCAGGTCGAAGCCGCTCGCCACCAGCCACCGGGGACCAGTCGCCGGGGCGAAATAGGTCGTAACGCGGTCTAAGTGAAAGCCACCATCCTGGATGATTTCGTAGGCCCGCTTGCCCGCTCTTATACAGATACCGTTCATTATTATCAGCCGTTGATGACTTCTAAATCTCGCAGCTCTGGGTAAAATCCCTCACAGATATGCTGAGAATCACCGGGAATCGCCACAAATGACCTTGACAGTATCCCGGCCGTTCGGTAGAGTAAAGCATCTGAGAGGAATCTACCCGCTTGCTCAATTTGGATGGCGGTTAATACATAAACTCTGGCTGTTTTGTCAACGTCTATTGTTGGTTGCATCCCCAAAAAAATATTCGCCTATGGTCAGGTAAAGTATTTTTATGAATATCAAAGCCCGTGTGGCAGAAATAGCAAAAAACGCAAAGAAAGCGGCCACGGCGCTGGCCCGCTTGTCGTCCGACGCAAAGGACAGGGCACTCCTCGACATGGCCGAGGCGCTTACCAGGCAAGCCGGCCTTCTCATGAAGGAAAATGCCAAGGATCTCGAAAAAGCAACGCAGATGGGCCTTTCCGTCGCCATGATTGACAGGCTTGTGTTGAACGAAAGTACAATCGAGGGCATTGCAAAAGGTCTAACAGAAGTGGCCTGTCTCCCGGACCCGATAGGAAAAGTAACATCCATGTGGCGGAGACCGAACGGCCTTCTAGTCGGTCGCATGAGAATTCCTCTGGGTGTAATCGGCATCATCTATGAATCACGTCCCAACGTGACTGCAGATGCAGCCGCCCTCTGTCTCAAATCAGGCAATGCCGTTATCCTGCGCGGAGGGTCTGAGGCGATAAACTCGAATATTGCCATTGCCAAGATTCTTCAGAGCGTCTTGAAGAATCGGGCCATTCCCGAAGAGGCAATTCAGGTGATCCCCATGACCGAGAGGGAAGCTGTCCGTGAGATGCTGCAGCTTGAAGAATATATAGACGTGATCATCCCAAGAGGGGGCGAAGACCTGATCAGGACTGTTGTCAATGAATCGAAAATTCCCGTCATCAAACATTACAAAGGGGTCTGCCACGTATTTGTGGATGCTGGCGCTGATTTTGAGATGGCGGTAGATATTTGCATGAACGCGAAGACCCAGCGTCCGGGAGTTTGCAATGCCATGGAGACCCTGCTTGTCCATCAGGATATTGCAGGGGAATTTCTGCCGTTGGTTGCCCGTCATCTCAAGGGAGCGGGCGTTGTCCTTCGGGGCTGTGACAGGACGCGACGAATCCTCGAGGATGTCCAACAGGCAAAAGAGGAAGATTGGTATCAGGAATACCTTGATCTCATTTTATCCGTGCGCGTCGTCGATGATATTGATGAGGCTATAGCCCATATCGAAAAATACGGTTCCCTACACACGGAATCAATTGTCACGAACAATTATCAAAATGCGCAACGTTTCTTAAATGAAGTCAACTCATCCACCGTCCTCGTCAATGCGTCCACCCGCTTCAGCGATGGATTTGAACTGGGCCTTGGCGCGGAAATAGGGGTCAGCACGACAAAACTTCATGCCTTCGGTCCTATGGGACTGGAAGAGCTGACAACGACAAAATTTATTATCTACGGGAATGGACAGGTGAGAACATGAAATGGGGATTATTGGGTGGCACATTCGATCCGATACATAATGGCCATCTCAGATGCGCCGAGGAAGTGCTCGAAATTTTTGATCTGAACAGGATTATCTTTGTTCCTGCCGCGAAACCGCCGCACAAGATAGACGGTGAGATCACATCATTTCATCACCGGGAGCAGATGATTAAGCTTGCCATTGAAGGGAACCCGGTATTTACATTCTCCGATGTGGAAAAGCAGCGTGAGGAAAAGTCTTACTCGGTGGAAACCGTTGATCACATTCTCAAGAAATATATGGAAAATCTGGAATTGTATTTCATTCTGGGGCAGGATGCCTTTCACGCTATCCATAGTTGGAAAGACTGGCAGAGGCTGCTGCTCTTATGTAATTTTGTCGTTATGACAAGACCCGGTTACGAGGACAGGGGGCTGGATGGAATCCTTCCTGCCGATTTTGCTTTCCAGTTTAAGTACGACGATAGCGTGCAGGGACTCAGGGGGCCTACCGGGCACGTCATATATTTTAGGGGTGTTACTTTCCTCGACATCTCATCCAGCGATATCAGGCAAAGGGCAAGAGAGGGGAGGTCCATCAAGTACCTCGTCCCTGAGGCGGTTCGGCATTACATTATGAAAAACTCACTTTACAGGAACTCAAAATAAAAGGTACCCATACGTCTAATCCTAAGAATGCCGTCAATCGATCTGCGTCCGTACGAACCGGGAAAAGCTTCCTCGCACTGGGTATTATCGCACTTCTTCTTGGGGCTGCCGCATCATGGGCCGCAGACAATTTTCCTAAACCGATAGGCGCTGTCAATGATTTTGCCCGCGTGATCACACCGGAGTATAAGAACCGCATGGAAAGCCTCGCTCAGGAGGTCCTTGAAAAAACAGGGACTGCCATTGTTGTTGTCACTATGGGAAGCATTGGAGATAACGAACTGAACGATTATGTCAACAGCTTATACAAGGCCTGGGGCATAGGCAAAAAAGGAGAGGACAAGGGCGTTTTGATTTTCCTCACCTTGAAGGAGCGGAAATTCAGAATTGAAACTGGATACGGCGTTGAAGGTATCCTTCCCGACGGGCTCGTCGGTGAAATTCGCGACAGGTACGCAATCCCGTATTTCAGGAAGGGTGACTTCGGGCAGGGGCTTTCCAATACCGTGACCGCCGTGGCTTCTGTCGTGGCGAAAGCCGCCAATGTATCCATAACGGGCGGTGCACCCGTCGCGCAGCCGGGAGAGAACAAAGTCGAACGGAGGGGCGGCGTATTGCCCCTGATCATCCTTGTTCTGATACTGGTTTTGCTCTTGGGCACGAGGCAGGGGAGGGACCTGCTCCCTTGGCTGTTGCTCTTGGCATTTACTGGTAGAGGCGGCGGCGGTGGTGGCTTTGGGAGTTTTGGCGGCGGCGGCTTCGGCGGCTTCGGCGGCGGTGAAAGCGGGGGCGGCGGAGCGGGCGGCGACTTCTGACGAGAGGTGATTGACATGGCAAAGATACCGAAAAATCCTGAGGAGATTTTTAAAGAGATCACGGATGACTTCAAGAATGTTTTCGGCAGTGATCTCATTTCCATTATTCTCTATGGAAGCGGGGCGAGTGGCCATTACGTCCCCGGGAAATCAGATCTCAATTTTCTCTTAGTCCTCTCCGAAGGAGGGATAGATAATTTGGATAAGGCCTTCAGTACTATTGCGCGGTGGCGGAAGCGTAAGGTGGCGATTCCTCTTTTCATGACGAAGGCGGAAATATTGTCTTCCCGTGATTCATACCCAATTGAGTTTCTCTCTATGAAGAAACATTATGTCACAGTCAGCGGTGAGGATGTCCTCGGCGGGCTGTCCTTCGAGCCATCCCGTCTCCGCTTGCAGTCTGAGAGAGAATTTAAGGGCAAGTTGGTTCATTTGAGGAGGGGCTTCCTGGAAGCGGAAGGACGGGCGCGGCAGATGCGCGAACTAATCAAAGCCTCTTTCACGGCATTCATCTCCATATTTAGAGCCCTCCTGTACCTCAAGGGAATTGACATACCTCAGGCGCGAAGGGATATAATCAATGCTGTCGCCAGGGAATATTCCGTTGACCCTGTTATTTTTCTGAAATGCGCAGATATCAAGGAAGGCATTGACCGCATCGCCGCTTCCGAGATTCAGGACGTCTTTATAGATTACGTAAAAGAGATCGAAAAACTATCCGCCATCGTTGACGGCACGAGTGTATGAAGACACCATGGCCGCGGAGCATAGTGATTGCGATTCTTAAAAAGTTGTAGAATATATCGGGAGGTGCGACATGACCAGCGGGAAGAAATGTCTTATCATAGCAGGAGTAATCGTTCTTGTCCTCGTTCTTTTTCTGTACTCCAATTACAACAACTTTGTTTCTCTGGATGAAACTGTAAAAGCATCCTGGGCGCAGGTGGAAAATCAATTGCAGCGACGGTACGACCTGATTCCCAACCTTGTGGAAACGGTAAAAGGGTATGCCAAGCAGGAAAAAGATGTCCTCGTCGAAGTTACCAATGCCAGGGCAAAGGTAGGCGGCGCGGTGAATGTGCCGGATAAGATCAGCGCCAATAATGAATTGTCCGGCGCCCTGAGCAGACTCTTGGTTGTCGTCGAAAGATATCCTGATCTCAAATCCAACCAGAACTTTATGCGCCTTCAGGATGAGCTTGCGGGAACGGAAAACCGGATTGCCGTGGAAAGAAAGCGATACAATGACGCGGTGAAAACTTACAACGTCGCAATCAGAAGCTTTCCAGGGAACCTATTTGCAGGAATGTTCGGTTTCCATAGCGCAGCCTTTTTTGAGGCGCCGTCGCAGGCTAAAACGGCTCCACAGGTCAAATTCTAAAGTAGAGGTTCATCTCCGAAAGGGCTTCCGGCATCTTGAGGATTCGAGAGATTAAGGAGCCGGAGAAACGAGTGACGGCAGGAAACACTTGAACCCCTCAGTCCTTATACAGGAGAACAGGATGGACAGGACCGTTACGACAGTTATCGACGGTGAGAAGTGTATCGGGTGTGGCTTATGCGTAAAGGTTTGTCCCTCAAGGACCCTGTCCATGCAGGACGCAAAGGCTGTCGTTACGGGTGACAGATCAATTCAATGCGGGCATTGCGCCGTTGTATGTCCCGTAGATGCGGTTACGGTGAAGGCAGTCGATAAAAACTCTTCCCGGTTCAGTACTTTTGTGCAGGAAGATTCATGGCTCCCCTTTGGCGAATTTGACACGGTGCAGCTCGTGAGGCTCATGGGATCGCGACGTTCGTGTCGTAATTACACAGCAAGACCTGTGGATCGCGCCATACTGGACGATCTCATCAAAATCGGCGTTACGGCCCCTTCGGGAACAAACAGCCAGTCATGGACGTTCACCGTGCTGCGCACGCGGAAATCCGTTATGAATCTGGCAGAACGTGTCGCTGCCTTTTTCAGGAAACTCAACCGTGTGTCCGAAAATAGATACCTCAGAGGATTTATGAAACTGATCGGCAGGCCTGAGCTTGATGAATACTACCGCGAATATCACGATTCTGTTGAGGAGGCGCTCGCGGATTGGGAGACTTCAGGGGTTGACAGATTGCTTCATGGTGCGACGGCTGTGATAGCTGTGGGATCAAGGCCGGGAGCATCCTGCCCTGCTGAAGACGCCCTTCTTGCCACACAGAACATATTGCTGGCTGCGCACAGTATGGGACTGGGCGTCTGCCTCATCGGCTTTGCAGTAGAGGCCATGAGACGTGACATCAGAATCAAGAGGTCATTAGGCATCCCTGATGATGAGATAGTGTATTCCGTTATTGCCCTGGGATATCCCGACGAGAGATACAGGCGAGTGGGAGTCAGAAAGAAATATGTCCAGCGCTATTATGAGGCATAATCGGAGCGTTATCTGCGGGCATTCTTCCGACCTTTTCTATATAAGCGGGATCGAGGCGTAAGTGTCATTGAATCCGCGTCCGATCCGCTTCATTTGTTATAAGGCGCAGCATCGATTGCGGGACAAGATAGTCACGCATTTTTGAGACAATATAAATCAGTATCCAGAGATCGTCAGGCGTCCTCTTGCCCCTCTTTCCGATAATCTTACCCTGACATCCATAAAGAGGATGTCTGGGATGATCGACGACGACCATATCTCCTAATTCCATCTTCTTTTCCTCCTCATTTCTTCCGGCTCCATCATGCCAATGGGGTGTCCGTCATCCATCCGGAGAGATCTCAACGCTGTGAATTTTGGAAAAAGTCAGCAACATCGGAAGCGGTTCCCAACCAGCTCTTTGACTTGTAACACAATTTAAATCAGAAGTCCCTTTCTTTTAGAGTATAAATATAAAGGCACCCGGCGCCGGCTGAGACCTCGGCCTGAAACAAGCCAAACATTATTGAAGCAAGATATCTCAGAAAAAGCTTGACAACTTGCTGGGCATATAATATTCAGAAGCATGAGGTAAGTAAATGTTACTTACCATCATTTCAGACTGTCCAATGTCGGTAGTCTTTCATGCACTCGTTGAAACCGTATCTCTTAATTAAAGACTCAAATTCCGAGTGCATGAAACGTTCGCGTCCACATCCGATTACGAATTAGCTTGCTCTTGCAAAGAGTTCGGCTGCAAATCTGAGAGATGGCTCCGTGCCGGGATGTTCTTCTGACCCTGACCTGTCATCTGTATCAAAAATTATTGCTGATTTTGCAACACCTCTTGGAAAAAACCAAAAAAAATGAAAGAAGGAGGCATGTATATGGGCAGGAGTCTGTTCGGAGAGGAGCATGAGATATTTCGCGATTCATTCAAAAAGTTTCTGGCAAAAGAGGTAACTCCGTTCATAGAGAAGTGGGAAGAGGATGGCATTGTTCCCAGAGAAATGTGGAACAGACTAGGCGATAATGGATTTCTCTGCCCATGGCTTGACGAGAAATACGGCGGCTCCGGGGCGGGATTCGAATACTCCGCCATTATAATTGAAGAGCTCGCCTATATCGGTAGCCACGGACTCATAGCGGGCCTTCACAGCGATATCATTGTTCCTTACATATACAGCTTCGGAAATGAAGAGCAGAAGATGAAATGGCTCCCCGGTTGTGCCACAGGCGATATTGTGACGGCCATCGCCATGACTGAACCGGGTACCGGGTCGGATCTCGCCGCGATCCGGGCTACGGCGGTGAAGGACGGCGATTCATATGTGATCAACGGTGCTAAGACTTTCATTTCGAACGGCATCCATTGCGATCTGGTTATCGTGGTGGCAAAGACGGACACCCATGCCGATCCTCCCTTTAAGGGCATCAGTCTCATCTGCGTCGAAAACGGAACCCTGGGTTTCCAAAAGGGGAGAAAGCTCAATAAGATGGGGTTTCACAGCCAGGACACGGCAGAGATGAACTTCGAAGATTGCCGGGTGCCCGCATCCAATCTGTTGGGAAAGGAGGGGCAGGGCTTCTATTATCTGATGCAGAAGCTGCAGGCGGAAAGGCTCGTGGTGTGCATTATGGCCCAGGCGATGGCGGAGGCCATGCTGGAAATGACCATTAAGTATTGCAGGGAGAGAACCGTCTTCGGAAAGCCCATCAGCTCTTTTCAGCATAATACGTTCAAGATTGTGGAGATGGCTACAGAGATTGAACTGGGAAGGACTTTCCTCGATTCTCTCCTTCTGAATTACTGTGAAAAGAAAGATATTGTGAAAAGAGTCTCTATGGGCAAGGCCTGGATTTCAGAAATGGCGAACCGCGTAGCCTATGATTGTTTGCAGCTTCACGGCGGCTACGGCTATATGGAAGAATATCCGATTTGCCGTTTTGCGAGAGACGTGAGGGTTATTCCCATATTTGCAGGTACTACAGAAGTCATGAAGGTAATCGTGGGTCGCATGATGGGTCTGTAATCATAAAGAAAGAGGGAAATGAAGGAGGAGGCAAAATGAGGACTTTTATGTCGTGGCAGGATGAGTACAAAAGTAAACTCATGACGGCGGACGGGGCTGTCAAGAAAGTAAAATCAAAAGATGTGGTGGGATTCGGCCTCTCATTGGGGGCGCCCACGTCTCATCTTGTGGACGCGCTTTTGGCGCGGGCCGGTGAATTGCAAGGCGTCCGAATTGTAGACGCTGTGCCGATCCGGCCGATGAAGTTGTACGATCCTGATTTCATGAACAGCATCAGAGAATCTTTCACTTACAGTTCGTTGTTATACAATCCCGTAAACCGGAAACTGGCCCAGAGCAAAAATGTGGATTATCAAATTGTCAACAGCTCTGATTCAGGCGAGCGGATGGGGCGGGTCTGCAATGTGGCCATGGTCTGTGTGTGCCGTCCCGAAGCGGGCATGGTCAACCTGGGACTGACCAATTTCTTTTCGCCGGAGATGATAAGAGGAGCGGAACTGGTTATTGCCGAAGTCAACGATCAGATGCCCATGGTGTATGGCGATAACTGGATGCCGATTTCTGAGTTCGACTGCTTTGTCGAACATTCCAGCCCGATTCCAGAGTTCAAGCGCAAGGGCGAGCCCTCACATTTGGAATTCGCCATTGCGGAAAATGTCGCGTCGCTTATAAGAGACGGGGACTGCCTTCAGATGGGGATAGGGACATTACCGGAGGCCATTATCCGGCTCCTCCGGGATAAAGGGAAGAAAGACCTAGGTGTGCATACGGAGATGTTTCCCATGGGACTGCCGCAGCTCGTCAGGGAAGGGATTGTCACGAACAAGTTAAAGAGGGTTCACACGGGAAAGACGGTTGCAAGCTTCTGCATGGGAGACCGTGATATGTACGACTTCGTTACGCGTAACCCGGACTGCGTCTTTTATCCCACTTCCTATATAAACGCCCCTCATCTGCTTCGGGAGATAGACAATCTGGTATCCATAAACATGGACCTGGAAATTGATTTCATGGGCCAGTTAAATTCCGAAAGAGTTGACTTCCGTATGGTGGGTGCTGCCGGAGGCCAGCTTGATTTTGTCATCGGCGCCGCCTGGTCAAATGGCGGAAGGGCAGTAAACGTCCTGCCATCGACGCGGACACTGAAGTCCGGCCAGGTTGTTTCTACTATTGTACCTCAATTGTCACCCGGTGCGCTCGTCATCGTGCCGCACATGTACAGCCAGTTTGTGGTAACAGAGCACGGCATTGCCGATTTGTTTTACAAAACCATGCGTGAGCGGGCCGACGCCCTGATTGCCATAGCCCATCCGGATTTCCAGGGAGAGCTCCGTAAGGAGGCCAAACGAATTCTTTATTGAACAGGAATATGATTTTGAAAAAGTTAAGTCTCAAGTTGAAAGGAGGAAACTAAATGGATGTTAAAGGTTGTAAAGCGATTGTAACCGGCGGTGCATCGGGACTCGGTGAGGCGTGCGTCCGCAATCTGGTGGGTCTGGGCGGGAAGGTGGCGATTCTGGATTTTGATGCGACGAAGGGAGAAAAACTTGCCGCAGAACTGGGAAGCAATGTCATCTATGCCAACACTGATGTGACGAGTGAGGAAAGCGTGCAGGCAGCCATCAAGAAAACGATGGACGCTTTTGGCGCGATAAATGTTGTGATTAACTGCGCCGGTGTGGGAGATCCCGGGAAGGTTCTTTCCAAGAAAGGCCCCATGTCGCTTTCATACTTCAACCGCGTGGTGCAGATCAACCTGGTGGGCACCTTCAATGTCATCAGGCTCACGGTGGAGCAGATGGTCAAGAATAGCGGAAATAAAGACGGTGAAAAAGGGGTCATCGTCAATACCGCCTCGGTCGCCGCCTTCGATGGTCAGATCGGGCAACCTGCATACAGCGCCTCCAAGGCCGGTGTCGTTGGTATGACCCTGCCCATTGCAAGGGAATGCGCCGAGTATGGAATCAGGGTAATGACGATTGCGCCGGGGCTCTTCAATACACCGATGCTCGCGCAACTGCCCGAGGCGGCGCGCGAGGCCTTGGGCAAGATGGTTCCATTCCCGCAGCGTCTCGGTGATCCCATGGAATATGCAAAAATGGCCCAGCACATCATTGAGAATCCCATGCTCAATGGAGAGGTCATAAGGCTCGATGGCGCCATCCGGATGGCGGCGAAGTAAAAAATTTCAAACAACAAAATCCTGCATCGCATTGCTGGGATTTTAGTGTGCATAACCTGAAAAGAAACTAAGAAGGAGAATAGAAAGAGATGGAAAGCAAAAATGGTATCGTGATGGTAAGTGCGGTGAGAACGCCGTTCAGCAAATTCGACTCCGCCATGGCGGATATACCGAGCATCGACCTCGGTGTAATGGTCATGAAAGAGGTAATCGAACGGGTGAAAATCAAGCCGGAGGAAGTGGATGACATCAGTTACGGGAGCTGCATCCCCGCGGAAGTTGCCCTGGAAACGGATGTGCCAGCGAGGCAGGCGACTCTCCTTGCCGGGTTTCCAGCGGATAATATTTCCCTAACCCTTGACAGGGCATGCTGCTCATCCCTGACCTGTCTTCGCTTAGGAGTCAGGGCCATAAAAGCCGGAGAGGCGGAGATAGCCATGGCCGTGGGCTCGGAAAACATGCCGCGGACGCCCCATCTGGCCCCAGGTTTAAGAAAGGGAACGCGACTGGGACATATCAAGCTCATCGATTGCCTCTTCGAGCTTGGCTATACGGCCAAGGGATTCAATCCCGTTGCCAAGGACGCGGGGGAAGTGGCGCTGGAATACGGCGTTACAAGGGAGATGCAGGACGCCTGGGCGCTTGGAAGTCAGGAGAAGTACGCAAAGGCCTTTGAGGCAGGGAAGTTCAATGTCGGAGAGGAACTCATGCCCGTAGTGATTCCCCAGAAGAAGGGCGATCCTATCGTCATCGAAAAGGACGAATCGCCGAGAAAGACAAACATGGAGGCCCTGGCGAAGTTGAAAACCATCTATGGCAGTCCCACTGTGACAGCAGGAAATGCGCCTCCCATAAGCGCCGGTGCGAGCGCGATTCTTATAATGACCGATAAAAAGGCTAAGGAGAAGGGTCTGAAGCCGATGGCAACAATAGTTACAGTAGCAGCCTCGGCTACAGTCCCTCGTGAAATTGCCGTTATTCCAGCTTATACGATTCAGAAAGCCCTGAAGCAAGCAGGTCTGACTCTCGACGACATGAAGTTGATTGAAATAAATGAAGCTTTTGCAGTACTGCCCCTTGTTTCCACGAAGATACTTGCTAATAACGATGAGAAGAAATGGAAAGAGCTTCAGGCCAAGACCAATGTGAACGGCGGAGCCATCGCAATCGGTCATCCGGTGGGAGCAAGCGCCGCAAGACTTATGATGACTCTCGCATACGAACTGAAACGGCGTGGAGGCGGTTACGGCGTAGCGGCTATCTGCGGCGGTTTGGCGCAGGGCGAGGCGGTTATAATCAAAGTGTAGAAAAAAGTAGAGCTCGCTCAGCCCATCACAATGATTGCGAGAAATAGAAGAGCAAAGGAGAAAGAGGATGGACTATCAGACGATTCTATATGAGAAGGGCGAGGGAATAGTCGTCATTACCTTGAATCGCCCCAAAAGCATGAATGCCCTCAACAGCCAGCTATTCAGGGAACTGGATCACGTCCTCACAGAGATTGACGGTGATGAGGAAGTGAAAGTGGTGATCCTTGCGGGGACGGAAAAGTTCTTTGCCGCAGGCGCCGATATTACCGAGATCGGAGGGATTGCCACGCCGATGGACGCTCACCGGTTTCTGAAGGATGTCCAGGCGGTATTCAACAAGATTGAGGACCTGGAAAAGCCTGTTATTGCGGCGGTGAGCGGCCTGGCACTGGGCGGCGGCTGTGAACTTACGCTTGCTTGCGATCTAAGGATCGCCGCAGATAACGCAACCTTCGGGCAACCGGAAATCAAGATCGGCGTGATTCCCGGGGCAGGCGGCACGCAGCGGCTTCCCAGGATCGTTGGCATCACCAAGGCCAAGGAACTTCTCTACACCGGCGATTTCATCGATGCACAGGAGGCCTATCGCATCGGCCTCGTGAACAAAGTGGTACCCGCTGCTTCTCTGATGGACGAAGCCAGGAAGATGGCCGGGAAGATTGCCCGCCAGCCGGGATTCGCCTTGAAGATTACAAAGATCGCAGTCAATGGCGGGATGAATATGGACATGAAGTCGGCCATGGCCTACGAGGCGCGATGTTTTGAAATTCTCTTTTCCACGGCGGATCAGAAAGAAGGGATGAAAGCCTTTGTGGAGAAGCGAAAACCTTCATTCATAAACAGGTGATATGGGGAAAGTCGTTTCATTGAGAAATGCCATTGGTTGCATCCGTAACGGGGATGTGCTGTTCTTAGGGTCCCTCATCGAATGCCGGCGTCCCATGGCCGCCGCCTATGAAATCGTCAGGCAGCAAAAGAAGGGGCTGATTCTTCTTGCGGAATGTTCACTTGCGGAAGATATGCTCGTGGGAATGGGCTGTGCTGCGGCCTGGCGTGGCTGCTATACGGGGATGGCGAATTTCGGTCTTTCGCCGGCAACCTTAAGAAAAATAGAGACGGGCGAATTCGTCGTCGATGATATCGGTCATATTGATATCATACTAGGCGCTATGGCGTCCATGGCCGGGAGCCCCTTTGTCGCCACCCGCGCCACTTTGGGAAGCGACGTTCTCAATCCCGAGTTCTCTCGGACGGAGCAGGTACGGGCGCTCGCGCGTGATCCCTCCATGATTCCGGAGAAAAAGTTTGTGTTGATGGATGACCCGTTTTATGGGAGCGGCCTGGTAAAACTGCAGCCCGCCATGCCGGCTGACGTAGCTGTCATCCATGTTCAGCAAGCGGGTGAGGATGGGACCGGGCGGATAGAAGGCAGTCTCGCATTTGACCATTATTACATACACGCCGCCAAGCGGGTTATCCTGACTGCGGAGCAGGTTGTCCCGGAGTCTTATCTGCGTAGGGACCCCAACCGCAACCAGATCCCCTGCACGAGCGTGGATATGGTCGTAGAAGTCCCGTGGGGCGGGCATCCCAGCCAGGTGCAGGGATTTTACGATGTCGATATGCCCTTTATCAGGGAGTATGTGGAAGCAGCTAAGACTGAGGCCGGTTTGGAAAGCTGGGTTCATGAATGGGTATTTTCCATGAACGCGCACGATGAATATCTGGACAGGATAGGGGCGGCGCGGCTTCAAGATCTGCGGGCTATTCCGCCCTATGGATACCGGCCTCGCAATACTTGTGAGAGATCGCATGATCGCGAAGACATGTTGAACGAGACGGGAGGTGATGCATAAGAACCGGCATTGGACGATGACGAGCGGTTATCTGGTCATAATTGATTGAGATACAGTGAAGGAGGGAAATTATGGAGAAAAGCAAGATCGTCAGTTTGAAAGAAGCAATGCAGGAAGTACAGGATGGCGATTGCATCATCATGGGCGGCGTAGTGGAAGATCGCCGTCCCATAGCCGCTGCCCTGGAACTGATACGCCAGGGCAGGAAGAACCTCATTATGCTGGCGGAGTGTTCACTTTCGGAAGATATGCTCGTGGGCGCCGGTTGCGTCGCGGCGTATCGCGGCACCTACACAGCCATCGGGGCTTTCGGCATTTCTCCTTCCATAAAGAGAATGGCGGAAGCAGGCCGCATCGTAATCGATGACATCGGCCACACGGATGTCTGTCTCGGCGCCATGGCAGCCATGGCGGGCGCTCCCTTCATCGCCTCCAGAACAACATTTGGAACGGATGTGCTGAATCCCGCCTATGATAACGTGGCCAAGATCAGGGCATTGGCGAGAAACAAAGAGATGATCCCGGAGAAGAAGTATATTCTTATGGAGGATCCTTTCTATGGCCGCGGCATGGTCCAACTCCATCCCGCAATGAAAGCGGACATTCTCATCTGCCACGTCCAGTATGCCGGCGAAGAGGGAACGGTCCGGATCGACGGCAGTCTGGTCTTCGATCACTTTGCCGCGCACGGAGCCGAAAAAGTCATTATTACGGCAGAACAGGTCGTCCCTGAGGAGTATCTCAGGCGCGACCCCAATCGCAATCAGATCCCCTGCACCAGTGTTGACATGGTCGTTGAGGTCCCCTGGGGCGGTCATCCGGGACAGGTTCTTAATTTTTATGACATGGATATTCCGTTCCTTATGGATTATGTAGGAAAAGCGAAAACGGAAGCGGGATTTCAAGAATGGGCCGATTTCTGGGTTCACGGGCTGAAAGGCCACGACGATTACTTGAATAAACTGGGTGCTTCACGTCTGGAAAAATTGCGGGCCATACCGCCATTCGGCTATCGTCCAAGACCGAAAGGAGGGACACGATCATGACAGAACAATACGCAAAAGTGCAAGACTACAAGCCGACGGAGGCAATGGTGATATACGGTGCCCGGATGCTGAGCGAATTTAACGGCAAAACCGGGATCATCGGAATTGGAGCGCCGCTTCTGGCAACACACCTGGCAAAGATACTTTATGCACCGGACATGAAGATGATTGTGGAAACGGGGCAGGCGGATGCCGACCCGATTGAGGTGCCGCTCTCCATCATGGACAGTCGCCTGACCTATGGCTCGTCCTGGCAGATGGGCGACCCGGAAGGCCTGTTCCCGCTCATGCGGGGGGAAATTGACTTTGGCTTCATCGGGGGGGCGCAGATCGACAAATATGGCAGCCTGAACTCGACTTTTATCGGTACCGATTATAATAAGCCGACAAAGAGGCTGGCCGGCACGGCAGGCGCAGTTGATATCGGTGGATTCGCCAAGGCGACAATTATCACCATGGCTCACCAGAAGCGCCGGGTATTGGATAAGGTGGATTATCTCACCACGCCGGGCTGGATGGTGAAGAAATGGCCGGAAGGCAAAATGGTCAGAAGGGAAGAGATCGGTCTTCCCGGCGGGCCTATCGCATTTATTTCTTCCATGGGGATTATGAGATTCGATGCGAAAACGAAGGTCATGTATGTGGAAAAATGTTTTCAAGGGGTGACGCCGGAGGCGATCAAGGAGAACACGGGTTTCGATATCGACATCTCCCGCGCGACTGAGGCAGACCCCTTACTCTTAGAGGAGCTTAAGGTCCTGAGGGAACAGTGCGATCCCTTGAACATTTACCGCACACGATAGGCAGCAGAGAGGCAAGGAGATGACGAGGCAGGGCGGGGGAGGGGGCGCCGCATAACGCGACCCGCGCGCCCGCCCTACGCTTATGCGTTGGAATACTAACTCCTCGGTCAGCTACCTCAAAGACATATAATCAGTCAATAAATGATTTTCACTGGAGGAAGTATGCTGGCAGCACGTGAAAAGATCAGCAAAAGCTCGGGCAAACTACATGTAAGACCTCTGCCTGTCGGGGGCGTCAAGATTAGAGAGGCCTTCAAAGCGCTTTTGGAAGTAAGAGAATTCAACGCGATTACGACCGCCCAGATCTCGAGAAAATCGGGCGTCAACGAAGCCCTCATCTATAAGTATTTTGGCGACAAGCGAGGTCTCTTGCATCAGGTGCTCCGGGACTATCTCGACGAATATCTTGGACAGATGGAGTCGGAACTGAAAGGCATCAAGGGCACTTTCAATAAATTGAAAAAGATTGTCTGGTCCCAGATGAACCTCTATGAGTCGAAACGGGTGCTCGCCAAGATTCTCCTTCTGGAAGTGAGAAATTACCCGGGCTATTTTGAAAGCGAAAGTTATGGTCAGGTGCAGAGGTATAGCAGAATCATAACGGATCTCCTGAAAGAAGGCATAAAGAATGGTGAAATCCGTAACGACATACCAGTCACGTCCATGAGGCAGGTGATACTGGGCGGCATCGAGCACCTGTGTCTGCCGAAGATCATATACGGTAAGCCGTATTCTGCCAAGGAGCTCACAAGAGAATTATGTATGGCTGTATTTGCGGGAATAGCAAAGCGCCCGTAGTACATTGATTCATAAATAGCGAACAGAGACTTCGGGTGCAGCCATAATTTTCATTCTTTTTTGTGCCGACTGGTCGGCATGGGGGTTTCAAACGATTATAAATGAAATCTATCTCTTGACTTTTCAAAGAATTGGGAGCGAAAAAAGAGGCATATTTAAATAGGACATCGTCAAAAAGTTAACAACTAATCTGAACCATTTTTGTAAGGGCGGTGCCATGAAGAGATTATTGAAACCCCGTTTTTCAAGAGAGAGCGGGGTTTTTTATGTTCTCCAAGCGAAAATTATTTATGATCAAAAATTCCACTATTTTTCATGCAAGAAGAATAAACGTGAAAGGAACTGATGCACGAGCCGTTATGCGGAGTAAATGTCCATTGATTAATATTTTTTTCTGTCTTCTTGTATGCATTTCTATCATGCTTTTCGCTTCAAGTCCTTCATTGGCTCAAGATGATGAAATCAGAGATTTGTCCCAAATGATAGCTGAGAAAGTTGCACCTGAACTAGGCAAGAAGAGGATTGCTGTAGTAGATTTCCTGGACTCAAAAGGAAATCTTACAGAACTTGGGAAATTCATTGGCGAAGAAGTCTACATGACTCTTGTCAATCAGAGTAAGCGTTACAAATACCGTGTTTTAGACAGAAAACATGTGAATAGACTGCTTGAAGAACACAAGATAGCCCTGTCAGGGTTAGCAGATCCTGAAACCGCAGCTCAATTTGGCAGATTTACTTTAGCGAACGTTATCATCACATGAACATTGGCCGAATTTGGCGAAGATCGTATTAGAGTATCTGTTAGCGCATTATCTGTAGATACAGCTGAAGTGATAAAAGCGGACAGACTGAGTATTGTCAGAACGCCATCCATTGACAAACTTTTCAAATCGAAACACGCAGATTTGGACAAACAAAAGGTTACAGAATTATCCCCTGGGGATAGTGCCGTGCCGGACAGACCAAAAACAATCGGAAAATTAAAAACGGCTACTCGCCCACCACTTAATGAAGGTGGTGATACGGATTCACTAATGCAAGCCTTAGGGAGAGCAAGTCAGTTAAAGAAAGAAATTGCAGATCTCAGCGAGCAAATAATATCGAAATATGAAGCACGGAAAAAAATATAGAATCACTGAAGGCCGATCAAGATTTAAGGCAGATTAAAATCTGTATCGAACTCTTTGAAGAATTATTGACAAATCTAAAACCACTTTCAAGTGAGTTAAAGTCTCTTCAAGAAAATTTTTTATTTTGCCTCAGAAAGAAGTAGATATTAGAATTGGAGAGCCAGCAACTGGATATAAAGGTTTTCCTATAGAGGCAAAATATGATGATAAAATGCTGACATGATTCTGGGAAATCAAGGACCCGAAATTGGGCGAATCGATTGCAGAAGTGAGAAGTACGGTAACATGCAAAGGAATTCTTCAAATCGAGAAGGATCAAGGGGAATTATATCGACTTAAATTGTACTATGGCTGGAGTTGTTGCGTTAGTAAATTTCCCGTTTAATCTAACGCTTATGAGTGGTATGAAAAAAGCATTGTCACTACAATATGGGAAGAAAAATGACATGGTCACCCGGCTGAAGAGTGTTTCAGTTTCGCATCCTCTCCTGGAGAGTGAACAAATAATTGACATTGAAAAACTGAAATATTCTTCCGAAATAGAAATACTGGAGGAAATAGAATTTAAGACATTGCCTGAAGCAAAAAAAGTCTTAACATAAAAGCTGTCGTAGTTTAGTAATTAGGCGGCTCATTGTAAATACAATCTTTAGGAATGTTTGTTGCCAAATCTTTAATCATCATTTCTAAAAGCACAGTCGATGGATTACTGTCTGCGAGCCGGCCCGCTACTTTGCTTTTTTTCAGTTATGCGATGAGGTCATGAAGGGAGGATGCAGGATGAAGAAGAAAGTCAACGTAGTCATGTTATCGAAAATGATGTCTCTATTGCTGTTTTTATCTATAACGGGATGTTACGAGACCACCCATAATATAAAGGCTGAAGATGCCTTGGCTGGGGGAAAAGTGCTTGCCGGCAGATTCTTGTTTTATGAAAATGATGCCCCTTGGAAAGACTCATCGCTTAAATTTGTTATGTTCTTCAATAAGCAAAGGGATAAGGAAGTGCGGGCATTGGAGCCGGATGCTGACGGCTACATATACATACCTGTTACAGCAGGAAGATATTATTTTGGGGGGGTAAAAGTAATCGTCAAAATCAATGAGGTATTCAATTTCAGCTTCACTACAATTCCAACGGTTTTTGTAAACGATAGTGATTCGGCGGTTAATTTCGGCACTATTAACGTGAAATTCTCTCAAAGCGCGGGCGAAAAGGTTGTAGCACATTTGGCGGGTCTTTCTCGCGCGCATATCAGCGTAGAACATGTTCCAGACTATGACGTCACTCGACTGAAGATTGTGGAAAAAATAGGCACATCTATGCCTCTGGGAGAGCGCAAGGTGATGTTTGTTAAACGTCCCAAAAAGACTGAAAGAACAACCTCGAAAGAATAGGCCTATATCAGGAGATCTTGAGGATCAAATCTTTATTCTTGAGAAAAAGTGCAGTGGATAAATTAGTGTCTCCAAAACCGACCATTCCTTTTATCTCTTTTTCCCGATTTTTCCATTTTGGATGTCGTCTGCTATACCTTCCTTGATCTGTTTCATAACCTCCCTGAAAGCCTCTGCCAAGTCGGAGCCCGACTCACCGGACTTGCTTTCATACAACGTCGCACTATCGGTTTTCGTGGAGGTTCTGTCATATTCCGATAACACAGCGCCTGTCCTGGCGTCCAAGATCTGAACCTTTAATTCAACGACCGCTTCAATATTGTAAGAAGTGATCCCCGTAAGGAGCAACAGATTGATAATCGGGATGAACTTGATAGGGTTGTGCTTTGTCTTCCAGTAAAACCGCTTGATCTCACCCTTGACAATCAAGTCATCCTTGTCACTGCTAGCGGGGAAATCAAGGACGGCGAACATCCGTGAAGATCGAAAATCATCCAGCACTTTCGCAGTGACTTTTTCATCAATATCAGGGATGCTCTTGGTCACCTCCTTATCGTCCACGGGCCGGCTGTCAACGAATTTTTCCATACCTAAAAAGGCGTTATTCTGTTGCATCGTGTTCAAAGAGGGAACATAGCGGAAAGGCTCGGAACCGTTTAATGTTGTGCAACCCGACACAAGAAATAACCAACAAAACGCCAATATGACTCTTTTCATTTTTCGCCTCCTCTTCATATCAACATGATCATGTAATGACATAATGACACTTATTCAGTCAAAAGTCGCGGAACGATCAGCACCTGCGATCTCGCATAATTGATTAATTTTATCAAGGTAAGAGTATGGCTGTCAATTCTCTCAAAGGTTAAAAAACGTTGATCGCATTAATAAGACTCGCGAGCCTGCCGAAGTCCTTGCGGTTAAAGTCTATCAAGAGCCTGGGTAGATGAATAATGTCCGCGTCATCCATTTCAGCTTCCAATGCCCCGGATGCTGCGATACCGCCCTCTGGCGTAATGATGTCCTGGAACCGTTCTCTCAGTTCCCGGATGTCATTGGAGCCGAGCTGAGATGTGAGCCGTATCACGAGTCGGCCATGCACATACCGCAAACTGTGATAGCGGCGATAGAAATGTTTAATCTTCTTCACCGCGTCATCCACGGAGCAGACCCGTTCGAAGAGCGCAAAGTCTGACCGGCAGATATAGCCGCGAGCCAGAAGCTCTTCTTCGAGGAGCTTGATCAGGTGTATCCAGTAGGAACAGTCCGGGTCGTCCACGAGCACGAGCGGCAGGGGATTGCGTTTGCCGGTTTGGACCAAGGTGAGGGTCTCCATTGCCTCGTCGAGCGTGCCGAAGCCGCCCGGGAAAAGCGCCACGGCGTCGGCTTCTTTAAGAAATGCGACTTTGCGGTTGAAAAAATATTTGTAATTGATCTGCCGGGGGTTGCCCTCGACAACAGGATTTGCTTTCTCCTCGAATGGCAAGCGGATGTTCACACCGAAGGAATGCTCGGAGCCGGCGCCTTCGTTGGCGGCCTGCATGATTCCTCCTCCCCCGCCGGTGATGATCATATATCCCGCATCAGCGAGCTTTTTCCCGAATAGCCTTGCCATCTCGTATAACGGATCACCCGGCTCTGTGCGCGCCGAGCCGAAGACCGTGACCTTGCGCACGTTTCGGTAGGGGCCGAAAACCTTGGAAGTGAACCGCATCTCCTTGAGCGTTGTGTTCATGAGCTTGAGATCTGCGCTGTCGTCGTCCTCCTGTCCGGCTTTGAGTGAGGCGATAATCATCTCGCGGATGTATTCCGGCCGCCGGATACCCCCGGCCTTCTCCATCAATTGCTCGATGATCTCGTCAATGGGGCCGTTATTTCTGCTGAAATTAATTTTCATAGTTTCTCTTTGCTCCTGTTGGTCGTTGCTGAAATAATTATTACAAATAGTAAGCCATCTTTTATTTTTTGTCGAGAAGGAAGAAGGATTATTCCCCTGAAGCACAAGAGGTATATCTGCTTTCTGCTATTAAGAAGACGGACGCTTTGATACATCCCTTTCACCATCGGCGGCGCACCCCACATTGTGGGCAGTATTCCATTTGCACACGAGGCCGCTTGTCTTATACTTCGCCCAAGAAAGAGGAAGTTCTTATCAATAACTTATAAGTTTACCACTTCGCAGAACAGGACTGAAGAGAGAGACGCCCTTTTTCTTCTCGTGTTCCCAGTTTCTTCGTTGCTGCCGCCCAAGAAAATCCAGATCAACCCTCACGAAATGGCGCGCCTTGCTGCGAACCGGGGCCTGTCCACTACCGAGTTCATTGAACACTGCGCCCACGACAGCGGAAGCCTTCTGAATTGGGAAAAAGACGGCACCTGCGTCTTCCTCTATTCCAAGGGTTGCGGCGTCCACCCGGCCCGCCCGCACGTCTGTCGTCTTTATTCCCTCGGCCGTCATGTCCCTCCCTCGGGAACTGTGGTGGCGCACAGTCCCACCCGTATCAGTTTCTGCGACTTACACCATTTCTGCAATATGGGAAAACAGACGCGATCCAGGATACCGGAGGGTTTCTTGGAAGGATAGATAGATAGAAAAATATTCGGCGAGCTTTACGGATCGTGTCGTGAGGTTATGTTGTTTCTGAGTTAGCGGGATGCGTTATATATTAGCCTATGCTGCTGCACGCCTCTCTTTCTGTTCCGTTTTCATTACTATATATCTTTTACGGAGTTCCTGCAGACTTTCCTGTTTGCCTTCTCTGGCAGATGGTGTAAGAAAAGATGAAAGTCTTTTTTCCAGTTTGTAAAGATTTTGTTCTTGGCCGATTTCTATTATGCCGTCCGTCATAATGCTCTGCAAGTATAGTTCTTGCTGCGTTCTTGAATAGATGTTCTCGGCAACGGGGACTAAAATATAATAGCTAAAAACTACCCCGTAGAGGGTAGATGTCAAGGCGACCGGGATCGTCTTCAGAATTACTCCTGTGTCGCCCACACCATAAAGCATCCCGATAAGACCTATGATACTGCCCGCTACACCAAATCCAGGAGCCAACAGAGCCATGGTCCTGAATACTCTTTCAGAATGCTGCCGTCTGATTTTAAAATAGTAAATTTCATTATGCAGGATACTTCGTATTTCATCTTCCCTATAACCGTCAACCAGCAAACCAAGGCCATTTTTTAAGAATGATATCTGTGTTGTCTTTTCTAGTTTCTCCAGCGACAATATGCCATTGGACCTTGATCTGACAGAGATATCGAGAAGGATATTTACGATATGATCCGGTGAATTAATAACATCTTTTTTATATGAATTGAGAGCAACCTTATATGCATTCTTTATTCTTTCATAGGGAAAGCTCAGGAAAGCGGCGCCGATTGTCCCGGATGAAACAACCAGGAAACTTACAATGTTGAAATATACGACTGTCCCCCCCTCTCCGAAGAAAAAACAGCTAATAAATATTATGGTACAAACCCCACCGAGAAACAAATTTTGTCTTAACATAGTATTATCTCCAATTTTATCTAAATTGATTATTCCTTGCTAATAAAGATTTCGACCCTTCTGTTTATTGCTTTATTTTCAGGGGTGGTGTTGGGAACGGCCGGTTTATACAAGGAGTGACCAGCGACCGTAAATCTCTCCGGCTCAATACCGTTTTCTTCTATGAGACATCTGACAATATTTACCGCCCTTATTGCCGAAAGCTCCCAGTTCGTGGGAAAGGCAGGGGAATGGATCGGGAAGGAGTCTGTATGGCCCTCGATGCGGATATTCGTTTTTGTTTTTTTGACGACTTCAGCAAAATTTCTCAAGAATTTAATGGCTTCCGGTTTTATGTCTGCCTTTCCCAGATCAAAAAAAAGGGAATCGCTGGCACTGACTTTTATCGCCTGTTCCTTATCAACAGCAACCGATATCTGGTCAGGTCTTGTATGTTGTCTTAAACGGTGGCTCATGTCATTGAGTTGTTCAGGAGTCATTTCCTGTCTGGCCCCTTGTTTGGTTGCTTCCACATTCGTCGCATTTGGTATCCTGAATGCATCGGCGATATCACGTTTTGATAATGAATAGATAAATAAGACGGCAAACATAACAAAAACAACCATCATGATGTCGGACCATGGAACAGCCCAATGGGGCGGCGTGATCTCGTCGTCAGTCTCGAAGATTCTTTTGTCAAAGTGATCTAAGGAAGGTTTCTTGACCGGTATATATGATTTTCTTGGTCCAATCGTTTTATCGATGTCAACAATTACAGCTTCTTTATGCGGTTTATAAGATACATTCCTATTCGTTTCTCCATTACATGAAGTTCCATGTGCCGGATAAGGAGCTCCCCCCCCGGTTTTTTCTATTTCCCGCTCTTTATCGCTTTCCATAAATACTCTTACAAAAACAACTATATTTTAGTAACCGAAACATTGCTCTGTATGCTTGACAATTTTTTCAGTTCTCATCATCTCGGTAGTCTGCAAAGCATATGCCAGATTATCCCTTGCCGGCAACATGCATAAACAGCTGATTTGCAGCAGTATCCGTTCGTATTTTTTTAAGGTGAATTTTATGTCCAAGAGCTACAGGGAAACAAATTTTACCATTCATGGTCGCTGCCCGGCAAATTGTGCCTGTTAGCCCATTGCAGACGGTGAGAAAGCCGTCAAACAGCTCAGAGAAGCTCTCAAATAGGGATATGCAAGACAGAAAGAAAATGAGATAGAAATAGAAAGGCCTTGTTTTCGAAAGGCGGAATAAAATCCGCCTTTTTTTGTTACGAATGGCTTCAGGAAATCAACAAACGTCATCAGTTTGCAAATCAAACTTGTAAGTTATGCCGATTTTGCATAGATACTGTCAGTTTATCAATATGCCGAATTATTAAGTCGTTATCATTCTTGTTCTTCCTTGCATCAGAAACAGGTGGTGGAATTTAGAATCTGGCTTTGTCCAGAAATCCTCAATCCAGGCATCCTTATTCCCCAGAGTGTACGATCTATGAACTGGAGCATCGACTGTCGTCTACTCCGAGAAAGGCAAAACACAGGATAAGACTTCTTACTTCCTAAAATGGCTGGTTGCCATGCATGCCTATGTCCTCAATACAGGGAAAAGATAGATCCTCTGTCGAATTAGAAAATGCAGTGGCGAGATAATTATCGATTTATGAGGGAATATTTTGCCGCGTACGGACTCTAAAGGGCAGTCTTTACCTCAACGTGCCAAACGATAATATCGATATAAGTAATTGATAAATCTCACGATTGGCTGTGATGCATCAAGGAGTCTCTATTGGTATATGGTTTGCAGTCAAACCATTATCATTAAGTTGTTCAGAACATTGTGCCAATAATCATGGCAGAAAGCATTCAGACACAAAAAAAATTAAACTTATTATGAGGTGCATCATGTCAGTTTCCGGAGTATCTAATACCAGTTTTTATCAGACCAACAGCGCACAGACTAACTTTCAGCAAATACGAGATTCCTTTCAACAGCTCGGACAAGCTTTGCAGTCCGGCGATCTCACTGCTGCCCAACAAGCCTTTGCGGCACTGCAGCAATTGATGCCCAATTTATCGGCGGGTAGTCAAACACAAACCGGGCAGCAAGGCAGTGGTCAAAACCAGTTTGCTACCGATCTTAGTGCACTCAGTCAAGCGCTTCAATCAGGCGATCTGACAAAGGCACAGGATGCGTTTGCAAAGCTGCAACAGGACATGCAGTCTGTCCATAAGAGACATCACCATCACAGCTCGGGTGCCTCACAGGATTCTGCATCAAGCGCGAATAACAGTTCTATTTCGAATGGCACCGTTACTAATACTATAGATGTAACGACATAATCCAGAGAGAATTACACTCAAGTGGACTGAATGATGGGACAAGCGAGCGAAGGGCTGAACCTTGGTTGATGCTTTGAAATACATCAAAGTTCAAAAGCATCAAGTCGAAGATAATAAGCCTTTCCACAATTGTCTTGGATCTTAGTCAGAGTGGATGATTATAACAATTCTTCTGAAAGGTGTATTTAATATGAGAAGGCTTTCTGCACAAGTGTTAATTTTTGTTGCCTCCTTCGCATTTACACTCTGTCCCATTTCCAATGCCGCCGATCTAACATCTATTAATACAAAAGGCAAATCTACTTCTCTTCGCAAGGAATTTGCACCGATACCATTAGCAAATAATTCTTCAAGGGCCTCATCGAAGATTGTTCCTTCACATCCAAAGAGATCGCCTCATCTATCGATAAAGCACACAAAAGGGGAGTCCAGGTGGAAATCCATACCGAATAAAGCCAACCAGCCTCCTTCAGAATCCTGAATCACCTATGAAACAGTATGAATCCCGTATGCGTGATCGACAATTGAATTTCTCCGCAGCAAGCGACGAGGAATGTGCTCGCTACCGAATTCAATGTTTTTTGTAATGAGTCTTGCTTTGTTTATTTAATCTTTGTGGGGCTACTTCCCCGCCGTCTGCGGCGGGGAGATTCATTTGGATCCAGAGCTTTGTCCGGATCCATGAGTAACGGTCTGAACTGCAATGCCGTTTCCACCGTTCCAATCTCCAGAGTGTGATTTATCGGTATCTCGATTGCAGCAACCTTCACAACGGCGTTACCCGCTCTAAAGAATGCCGGTTACACATGGTAATAAGCAACAAAATTTTGTCATAGACGCTGTGTCCTTGCAGGTGCAGCTATGATTCAGCCGGTCGGGCGATCCTGAAAAATCGGCAGTCGGATTTTTGTTCAGTTCTTCCTGAAACATTCGTGACGGCGAGCCGTCACAAGAAAGAATGAAAACAGCCTTGTCGACACCTTTATGGTGAGTGTAATAATATCAACGTATTAAGCTTCTGTTTACAGGGGAAAGCGTCGAATCTGCTATTATCGTCAGGATACATGACTTCGATCAGAAATTAATAGAAACGGCTCTCATAGATAATAGGGACCCTCAAAATGACAGAATTATAACTCTGAATGTGGTAGAAGTTCTGGGGACAGGTCAGCAACGCTGACAATCAGATCAAATTGGTCTCTAACCTAGATGAAACTCAACGTACCAAGATTGAGAAGAATGCAGTGGTTCATATTGTCAAGGGAGTCGAATCGGCTGCAAATTTGCCGCCACCACCAGACGTTATGACCCTGATAGCAAGTTCTATCTCAGGCCGACATGAAGATCACAAAAGCGGCGAGGAAGAATTATTCACTTCTTTTTAGTATTGCCCCCCTGCTTCTATTTTGTTTCACCTGTTCATTTATTAAAAGGACCCTTGTCTTGATTTCTCATGATCCCATCAGTTGCTCTGGTGCGCCTATGGTAATAATATCTGAGGGGCATAACAAGACCAAAAAAGGGTATGATATACATGGCAGCCACCATGGGTTCGATAGGGCCGAAAAACTCGGAGGAAAAAACAATCACCAAAACATTATTCATATTGCCTAACATGACTGCACCGGCCAGTTGATTCTCCACAGAACTTTTCCAGAAGAAGATAATCCCGACGGTGCAGCAGATCACCGACAGCACCACGGCCACTGCAGATGCCATGATAATGATGATGGGCTCCTTTTTAAAAAGAGGTGAATACCGGCAGAAAATCCCCAAATTTATTATGGCAAAAAGCAGGAGAGTCAGTGGAAACTGCCTTTTCATCAAATGCTTCAACAGACCCGGGGTAAGGCGTCTCAGGCCTTCAACGACTAAAATGGGGACGAAGATCACCAGCATAAGCATGCGGACCATGGCGATTAGTGAAAGCTCCGCATACTTCGCTGCAACAACATGGATGAGAGCCGGTAAAGTGATGGGCACCAATACCGATGTGATCACGACAACCACTAGGACAAGAGGGCTATTTCCTTTTATCAGATTAGATATGAAAGGGGCCACAACCCCTGTGGAAACACCTATCAAAAGCAATGAGGACAGGGCATAAGTCGGGGCAAAAACCTTAAATATATAAAAAACGACCACAGGCAGAATCAGGCTTTTCAGAACGGTAAAAGTCAAAATGGTTTTGCTATGGTCTTTCAGCGTCCTCCAGACAGTGCCCAGTTCAATGGAAAGGTAACTGAGAGAAAAAAGAGCCATCATACAGTAAATAGGCAGGGCTTGGAAAAAGGAACCGAAGTGGGGGAAGATGATCCCTGCCGCCATGGAGGAAAGGACCACGACTAGAAGCAAGAGATCGTTTGCACGAAATGGAAGTTGCATGCTTGATAGAGTGTATCGATTAAGGTTTTGATTTCTGCAACATATAACCAAACGCTAATATAGGAAGATTTGCATTTCTAGTGTTATTCCGATTAAGAATGGGCAACATAACCAAAATTTCTTCTCATTCGCTTTGAGGCATTCGCCATATTGCATATTAGACTGAGCATATGTGACAATCAGTTGTCCGGTACGTCTGTTGATGTGCAAGTCCATAATTCCTTGAGTCCAATTTATTGCACTCTCCGTAATTCTTGCCTGATAACCGTTAACAGTATTCTCCACTAGATTAACAACGGCAGCAAAATCTATCCCACTTAAACGTCATGTAAACTTGAGGATGTTAGCTTCAATCTGTTCTTGATTAGCTAAAATGTCCTTTGCCTTGCCATGCCCCAGTCTTGCAGTCTCTTTGAGATTTTCTATTGCTTGCTGATTATTGCCAGATGCGTCATATGCAACGGCTCCTAAAGCGTTATCCTCTGCCGGCGCCGATCGCCATTCATTCGGTCTACCGTAACGCAGCAAACACGCAAATCGAGAAGCCGGATGCCTTAATTGGGCATATCCGGATCTGGGAGGCGCCAAGGAGGGGAGCCTCCTTCGTCTACTCGACTTTTGATGATTCGACAACTGAATGCAACATTTCAAATGGATATCTTAAAATTTACTCTTTACGTGATCGTCGGGCGTTATAAGAGCAGAAAAGCCCAAAGCGATTAAGTTGGCGAAAATCGGCTTCGGGCTTCTCTGGAAATAAACTCTCTCCATAAGGAGGGGATAAACTACAGTATAACTCTACCCCCTTAAAAGAAGATGTCAATAGTTTTTTAAAATGATCAAGAGCAAAAAATTGTACCAGCAGATCAGGATGGAAAAACACCTTTTTACCGCTTATTATTCGGGTTAATTCTTCCTGCACTAAACAATTTAGAGGCTATTAAGATTATTCACGCTTTCTTTTGGTAATGATCACCAGAATCCCACACCATATTTTGTGGTCAAAATTCAATGTGGTCAAAATTCAATTGCCACACAATATCATTCTTGATATACTCCCATAGCGAAAAGGCAATGCCTTATCAATTCAAGTATTTTTGCAGGAAGTCACAAAGTCTATTATAAGTTAATATATTTTGTTGCTGCATTTAAGCGTAAGGGAAAATGAAATTAGTTCTTTGCAAAAAAGGAGGGTAAGATGAAAGAAAGAAATTTAAGAAGCACAGTGTTGGTTTTAACCTGTTTTTTGTTTTTTCTTGGAATGGTCTTGAGTAATAGTACCCTGGCCCAGCAGGAAGGGAAAAAGCCCAAGGATTCTTCCCCTACCATTCAACTTCAAGTCAAAGAGGGGATGGGCAGCTATCTGGTTGACTCCAAAGGGATGAGTCTCTATTACTTCAAGAAGGATTCCCCGGGCGTAAGCTCATGTAAAGGTGAATGTTTGACGAAATGGCCGGCATTTTATACGGAAAAGGTTGTCGTGCAGAAACCACTGAAGAAGAAGGATTTCGGCATTTCCACGCGAGATGACGGGAAGAAACAAACGACATACAAAGGTCTGCCCCTCTACTATTTTTTCAAGGATACAAAGCCAGGAGAGATGAATGGCGCGGGAGTCAACAATGTATGGGATGTTATCTACCCGGAAAAATTCAAACCGTGATGGTATTGTAAACAAGGCAGGCTTTGAGTAAGCATTAATTCAAACCGTGCAATCTTATAGGAAAGGCGTTTCCCCGGCGGGCGCCTTTCCGTCATATATACATGCGGGATTTTGTCTTCGTTCCATTCTTTTGAAACATAAAGAGTGCAATAGCAGCTCCGGTATTCTCTTACGTCGGGAGCCCGATATAAGCAAGGACAGACAATGTCTTCAGGCTATTCTAATTTCAAATAGAAAAACAGCGTAGTTTTAGCACAGAGAAGATGTTGGTCTCTGGAACCAGAGGTCATTTGAAAGAACTGGCTTTATCCGGAAAATCAAAATGGGCTCATGATTTCTCAGAAGCCCTTTTGAATAATTTTTGTGAAGAAAAGTTTGAATCAAGTTATTATTTTAGCACTCCAGACTCCGGCGCAGGCTTCGGTGCTTCCCTCTCTTTCTTCCACTCTTCCTTCTTCTTCTTCTTCTTCTTCTTCTTCTTCTTCTTCTTCTTCTTCTCTTGCTCTGTAAGCTTCGGCTTCGGCGCTATCACTGCGTCCTTAACAGAGCTAATCATATTCAATACGAAAGCGCTTCGTGAATACGGAGCGCGGTCGAAAAATGACGCAGGATGAGGTATCAGCCATGGGAATGATTAAGAAATGGGGGCTAATCAAGCTTCAGTCTATGTTCACGGAGTTTTTCGGTCTCGGCCGTGCAGCAATATTGAGCGCGTCGCTACTGACGATTGCAGCTATCGCAGTCGGCACATTTCTGTTTTTCTACCTTGCACCCCCTAATACAATTATCATGACGAGCGGTCCCAAAGGCAGTTCATTCGAAAGATACGCAGAAAGATATGCAAAGATACTCCAGCGGCAAGGTGTGACTCTCAAGATACTTCCGTCTGAGGGTTCTGTTGAAAACATAAAAAGATTGGCTGACCCTTCGTCAAAAGTCAATGTAGGATTTGTGCAGGGCGGCGTGAAGAAAGACGCAAACACCGACAAGCTTGTGTCGCTGGGCAGCGTCTCCTATGTACCGCTTTTTGTTTTCTACAGGAGCGGATCTCATATGGAGCGCCTCTCCCAGCTGGTCGGCCAGCGCGTAGCTGTTGGCGATGTTGGAAGCGGGTCTCACACTCTTTCCCTAGTGCTGTTAGCTGCCAATGGCATAGAACCCGGCGGCCCCACGAAGCTGCTGGAGATGGACTCCGATGAAGCTGCGAGAGCAATTCTGAGCAGCAAGGTTGACGCTGTGTTTTTGATGGGAGATTCTGTCTCCACAGATCTCATACGCCAACTTCTGCATTCTGACGGCATCCGCCTCTTCGACTTCACGCAGGCCGATGCCTTTACCCGCCGCATCGCGTACCTCAATAAAATCACGCTCCCGAAGGGATCAATAGATTTCGGAAAAGGCACTCCTGCGCATGATGTTTCTCTGCTTGCGCCGACGGTTGAGCTGATTGCGCGAGAAAATCTGCATCCGGCCCTCTCTGATTTGTTGCTTGAAGCTGCGACAGAAGTTCACTCAGGATCAGGGCTTTTCAGGAGCAAGGGCGAATTCCCGGCACCGATCGAGCAGGAGATGCTTATAAGCAATGACGCGAACCGCTTCTATAAGTCCGGCAAGAGCTTCTTCTATCGATACCTTCCATTCTGGTTCGCCAGTCTCGTGAGCCGTATCGTTGTCGTCTTGCTTCCGATGATAGTCGTGTTGCTGCCCGGGCTGCGCCTCATACCCGCCATATACAGATGGCGTTTCAGGTCGCGCATCTTCAAATGCTATCGTGCGCTGCTGGTAATAGAGCGGGATCTATTGACGGAGCTGGCGCCCGACAAGCGCAAAGAGCTGCTGGAAAAGCTCGACAACATCGAGGCAGATGTAAACAGGATGAAGGTGCCGGCATCGTTCGCGGATCAGTTCTATGGCCTGCGCGGGCATATCACATTTGTACATGCAAGACTGCTGTCGGAAAGCTATCCGCACTAACAAAAAAGGTTCACGCTTCCCATTGGTCTAAGATCAAACTATTACATGCGAGTTAAATCGCCTTGACATGCAAGAACGCCTTCCCCTATACTCCATAACGCCTGAAGGGAATTGATGTAAGATTTGAATTATAAAAAGACCACAATCAAGGAGTCAGCTAATGAAAACCAGTCGCAGAAATTTTTTGAAAACCACAGGTGCAGCTATCGTGGCAGGCACAGTGGGCACGTTGGTAAGCAGCAAGGTTCATGCGGGTGCAGGTCTCGGGGCCGGAGTGAAGGCAGCGCCTAGCGAAATGCCGAAGGGTATGACCTTTCTCACCATCAGTAAGAATGGTGAATACAGCCTCGGGGTGAAGACTGAGAAAGGCATACTCGATGTCAAGGCCGCATCCAGGGTGTTTAGGAAGAGAGTGCCGACAACTATCGACGACCTGCTCCGGGTTGGGGACCACGGGCTGACCTCGTTGGTGCAGACGGCGCTCAGCGGCGATAAAGGGCTAGGCGTGTTCTTGGACGAAAGCAAGATAGCGTTTGGTCCCTGTGTGACGAACCCGGAAAAAATCCTGTGCCTGGGGTTTAACTATCGGCAGCACGCAATAGAAACCAAGACGCCTATTCCCACCTCGCCCGTGCTGTTCACCAAGTGCAACAACGCGCTCAACTACCATAATGGCGTCATCAAACTGCCGACTCATGTAGCTACGAAGTTCGACCACGAAGTAGAACTGGTGGTGGTCATGGGAAAGACCGCCTACCGAGTGAGCGAGGAGGACGCATTGTCCTACGTGTTTGGCTACTGTACAGGCAACGATTTCAGCGCCCGCGACCTCCAGCGCAAGACCAGCCAATTCCTGCTTGGAAAGACCAGTGACGGCTTTGCCCCGATCGGCCCGTACCTCGTGACTGCGGACCAGATTCCTGACCCTAACAAACTAAAGCTGGAGTGCTACGTGAACGGCGAGCGGCGCCAGTCCAACAACACAAGCGATATGATCTTCAACGTGAAGACCATTATCAGTTACGCCTCGCAGCACTTCACTCTGAAGCCCGGCGATATCTTCTTCACCGGCACGCCGGAAGGCGTGATCTTCGGCAAGCCGCCGGACAAGCAGGTGTGGCTCAAGGCCGGCGACAAGCTCACCACAGTAATAGAAAACCTCGGTGAATTAAAATTTGCTCTCGTATGAAAGAGGAGGATATGGAGAACAAGTCCGTATACGATAATTTCATCGCCTGGATGAAGAGGTCATGGATCGGCTTGTCTGACTCGGACGATCTCCTGCCTGCCGTAAAGGCCCGTTATTCCGAAGATGAGGCGGTCCTGCTTACAGGTATGCCCTTTTCCCCGAAGGACGTGCGGGAACTTGCGGCCCAGAAGGGGATGATCCCAACCGAACTGTCCCGCGCGCTCGACGCCCTGGCGCAGAAAGGCCTTGTCTTCCGGATGAAGAAAGGGGAAAAATTATTCTATGGCTTGAATGACGGATTCTTGGTCTTTCTTCGCAGCTCCTTTTGGCCGGGTGGGACGGATGAAGAGAGCCGTCGCGTGGCTCCCATGGTGAACGCCTATTTCCACACCGGGCTGTTTGACCCTTATGAGGGTGTCCGGACGAGGGGACTGCGCGCCATTCCAATAGAAACGTCCATTGACATCGACGTCGGCAAAACAATCCTTCCTTACGAAGATGTGGCGAAGGTTCTGGAGGAGCAGACCGAATTCTGTGTCGCGGTCTGTCCATGCCGGCACCGAAAGAACATCGACCCGGCATCGCCGGACTGCAAGTACTCCACGGAAAACTGTCTGCACTTCGGAACTCTGGCTCGATATATGGTAGAGAATGGCCTGGGACGATCGATTACTATACAGGAAGCGAGAGACATTCTGAAACATGCCGCCGAGGAGGGCCTTGTTCATGGAATCTCCAATTGGCTCACAGGCGTTGATACAATCTGCAACTGCTGCAAGTGCTGCTGTATGTGGTTCGAATCCTTCCATGTCCTAAGACACAACAAGAGCATGGACGCATCCAATTTCATCGTTTCGGTAAAGGTGGAAACATGCAAGGCCTGCGGGCTCTGCGTGAAACGCTGCCCCATGGAGGCACTGTCGCTGCAGGAATCTCCGAAGGCGAAGAATAATAGAAGAAAGGCGAGTGTCCTTCAGGCCGATCTCTGCATCGGCTGCGGGGTATGCGCTTATAAGTGCCCGACCCGCTCACTTACTCTGGTCAGCAGGGGTACGGCGACGGCTCCCCCACAGGACCCGAGGGACTATGTGAACCGTTTCCTCACGGAATGGCAAGCCTACACGAAAGGCACCGAGGCGAAATGTTAAGCTGTTCGGCAGGATTGAAATTTTTTCACCGCGAGACGGAATAGGATTTGTAAGGTATCGTCGCAGGCGTCTCATGCTGGCCTGATAATCTTTTTCACATCCTGCTCCGTGATGCTCATGTTGTGGCTCTTCTTTGCATGCTGCATGGCGATATCAACAAATTCTTTCTCATCATGGCTCTTCACCGAAAAATTGCAGGGCGAGGGGCATTCGATTTTCTTCATTTGTGCTGCCATTACACTTACCTCCATCTAAATTTTAGAATATAATGCTGTCGAGCCGATCTTTCTGTAAATGAGTGAAAACCTCATTTTGCTTGACGCATTTCCTTAGCATTCGAATGGACAACGGAAAGGTATTGGGAGAAGGTGTGAGGATAGGAAGCCTTATTGTCAGATCTCGGGAATCCGACAACTTCGGTCGGCATTAACTTAGCAAAATTTCTTTACTGCCCGATATGTTTCTGGCGGAAGCGGTCAGGATTGGTGTGGGGAAGAAAAAGGGCAGCAGTATACTCATTCATATAAGACGGGTCTGTTGTGAGCTCCAGATATGTCAGCCGCCGGGCCTGTCGGCGCTGCCTTTCCCGGTGCTCCTCAGATACCAGCGCCATGCGGCTTCCTGCAAGAGAAGCGTTACCGATAAAATGAAACCGGTCCCGCGGTAGATTCGGGAGGAGGCCTATCGCTATGGCTGCATCGAGGTCCAAAAATCGGCCGAACCCGCCGGCGATGTAAACTTTCTCAAGATTGTTGAATTCCATATCCACCTGCGTCAGCAGAAGCGCACAGGCGGCATATAACGCGGCCTTCGCACGGATAATGTTTTCGATGTCATGCTCGTCGATGACAATCGCGCGCCCGGTTGCACTCTCCTTCGCAGAGACTAAGGTATAGGTGGCCTGGCGACCGTCGATTTGAATCGCCTTCGACGGTTCAGAGCGTTTCAATTTTCCGGCGGCGTCAATCCAGCCCGTTTCAAGAAGTTGAGCAAGAAGCGATATCATACCGGAGCCGCAAACGCCGCGAGGCCGGATCTTGCCGATAGTCCGGCAGGTCGCCAGTCCCGTTGCCGGATCGATCTGGACTTGTTCGATAGCTCCATGAGCGGCTCTCATGCCGCATTTTATCCCACCGCCTTCAAAGGCCGGTCCGGCGGAGCAGGCGCAGGTAAGAAGAAATTCCCTGTTGCCTATGACGATCTCGCCATTGGTGCCGATATCCACGAAGAGACATATTTCATTGCTGTCGTTTGATAAATCTGTGCAGAGAATGCCTGCGGTGATGTCTCCGCCTACGTAGCTTCCTACGGCGGGCGAGATCATAACAGGCGCCGGGGGATTGATTGCGATGCCGATCTCCGACGCCGTGAAGAAAGGCACATCGAGAACCGTGGGCGTATATGGTTCGAGCCGGATGTATTCGGGGTTCAGACCCAGGAGCAGATGTATCATCGTCGTGTTGCCGGATACCGCGGCGCAGGCGATTTGAAAATGTTCCACGAGGACGTGACGGCCCGACTGCTCTATGAGACGGTTGATAGTCCGAAGCACACGATTGCGGAGTTCTTCCCGGCGGTCGGGCCGGCGTGCATAATCGATACGGCTGATGACATCAAGACCACAGGCAAGTTGGCTGTTATAATCGGTGCACGTGGAGAGGATTTTCATATTGGTGAGATCAACCAACTGCACTGCAACTGTTGTCGTGCCCACGTCAACAGCGATCCCATAGTGCCTGCCCGTGTTATTCTTCGCTTCGATGGCTGTGACACGGCATCTTCTGCTATTTCCGGAATTACATTCTGATGGGCGCATCTGCCCGGATGGGCTTTCCTGGCTCACCGTGACGGTTACATTCCCGCCTTCTGCCCGCAGTGCGTCGGCTAAATTACGGATGACAGCGGGGGGAACAATCATCTCCTGTTTACCAAGCCGCCGCTGGAGTGTGCGTATGAAACGGTCGAGATCCGACAGTCCGTCGGCCTTCTGCGGGGGCGGCACGGAGATGTTTATCTTCTCGGTCAGTGGCCGGCAGTCATCCGGAGTCGGAAGCAGTGCCGGATCGATAAGCTCCGTGCCATCATCGCTGAACTGACCGCCGAAACGTCCGCCCTGATCGGGCACTTCAACGACGACATCGGAATCCTGCATGGACGCGCGGCAGGTTGGGACAAAGCCCTGATCGACTTCCTCCTGGGTCAAAACGCCGAGGCTTTCGCTATCAACCTGTCCAGAGACGATGCGCACGGCGCAGTTGCCGCAGGTACCTTTGCCGCCGCAGGGGGCGTCGAATTCCACACCGGCGCGGCGCGCCGCGTCGAGGAGCGTTGTATTCGCTTGTACATCGATTGTGATCCCGGACGGTTGAAAAGTTATGTAAGGCATATGTTCAATTTTCCCCCTGTCATTCTGAGAAGCGCGAGCGATGAGGCATTTTCAAAAAATTTCCCCCCCGCTCAGGGCAAAGATTTCTCGCATGCGCTCGAAATGACACTCTTTAACTGAACTATCTTTCTCGCAGGTTCGTCAATTCACATTTTATTCTTTGCCTTTTGCATTCTCACAAAGCTTTCTATGTCCGCCGCATCCTGGGGTCCGACGAGGACCTTCCAGCCCGGCAGGTATTCCTCGAGTTCACCGCTGATCTGGGCGACGTAGCCGGGAATAACGATCTCTCGCGTGGATACCTGTTTTTCCAAATCCACCTCCTTCACGAATTTAGCGATGGAAACGCCGGAAAATTTGCCCGCCGCCCAGGCGGTAAGCACACTCATCCCCTCGCATTCCGGGACTACCAGCCAGGCGCTGGTGCCGCTGTTTTCTATTTCTCCTGAGACGGTGAAATAAGTGAGGGAGAAATTGGTGGTTACGAAAACCGGAGAGTCGGGACGGGGTTCGCCGATGGGATAGACCCTGGGCTCCACCTGGATGGGCTTCTGAGGATCGGTGTAGATATTGAGGCGGAGAGTCATGAGTGTCGCCATGAGCGCAGGATCAAAAACGGGCAGAACGCAGATGCCGCCGTATTTGTCAATTTCGGTAATTGCTGCGGCAGCCATTTCTAGCATATCGTCGGTCTCGTGAAGGAAGCGCAAGAACGGATAACCGAGGGGTTTGACGGCATCTTTCAAAGCGGCATGACGTACGGCAGAGTTCGTCTGGAAATGTTCGGCGAGAGACGAGGTTTGAAACTGGAGCAATATATCCTGAAAGTTGGTCTCCCGGAGACGCGAAGCGCATTGGAAAAGGCTATTCAGGTCGGGGGCCGTCACGGCGAGGACATGCTCATTTTCCTTCGCTATATTATGCAGCTCGTCTAACGTGTCCGGTGTGGCGGCGGCGAGAACGCTCCGCGATCCTTTCACGGCTATCGCGGCCGCCTTCAATGCCGCGGGGTTCGTGCTCCGGAGCACCAGGGGTCGGCCTGTTGTTTTCCAGGCTCTTATCGTAAGCGCTGCAAAACCATTCACGTCCGCGCTTCTCTGGGTTACTGCCGTCATGTCGGTTCGGAATGTCTCCCCAACGCGCTCCAGTCGGTAATCGCGGATGGCCGCGAGCGTTTCTTCAATCACGCGAGAGGAATCGGTATCATTAATATTAACGGCAAGAGCAGTCTGGTGGAAGAAGGTCTTTTCGTGCCTGTAAAGGACGGTTTCCTCGCCGAGCTTTAGCATCCGGTCTGGTCCGAGCGCAATTCCGCGCACGGGTGGCTCGCTGGACGCACCGAGTATCTGGATGGCGTCTTCGGAGGCATAAGGGCATTCGGCGATTTCAGCCTTCTTTGCCGCGAGCTTCATGGCAAAGGCCATGCATGTATTGGAACCGCATTCCCTGCAATTGGTCTTGGGAAGCAGTTTCTGAATCTGCAAACCGGTCAACGCCATAAAAACCTCAGGATAATGAAAACTCAAAATTCAAAATGAAAATAAATTGAAATGAAAATTCAAACCATCTTGTCATTCCGAGAGTGAGCCGTATCCCTGAGCAAGGCTAAGGGGCAGCGACGAGAAATCTTTTATGACACCGGATTTCTTGCCGTCCCCACGCTACGGTCAAGGCTCAGTCTCACCGAAATGACACTCTTTAGGCAGATTAGATCTCTTGTCAGTCCATCAATTTTCGTGTTGCCTCTTGCATCAATGCAAGGAGCGTGTTTTTGAGCGCCATCGCTGCTTCGGGATGATACATAATCAAGATGTCCGCGCCTGCGTAAAGAAGGCTCACGCCCGCGGAGAACTCCCAGAGGGCCGCGCGTCTTTCCAGGTTTCCCCATGCCGGGAAATCGGCCCCTTGAGCCCGGTACTCCTTGATCCTGGCGCACTCCTGTCCGGGCGAGACGATCATCGGCGCCGCCAGCATCCGGTCTCCGTCCAGCCCCGTCAGGCGAATACGTTCCATGACTGAATACGTATATTCAATTCCGTAACCGGTTGCGCCCGTCATGGGATCCATGATAATCCGCTCCGGCTTGACATCCATGTTGGTAAGGAGGATGTTCAACTGCTTGCCTATGTTCACATCGATCGGGCTCTGCGCGACAACGCAGTGGCCATAGGCTACGACCGCCCCGGCGATGGTGCGGTAGTTGTCCTGTTCCACCCAGTTGAAGAGCAGGTTCTCTCCGGCGCAGGCTTGGGCTATAGACTTCAGGACTTCGTTGTTCTTTTCGTAATGATTGTGGCCGGTGACGATCAGGGGCACGTGCACAGTGGCCAAGACCTCTTTGACAAGGTTGACGGCTTCCTCGGGAGTGCGGTTTCCCTTCTCGGGGTGTGTTCCGTCGAGACGCACGTTGATGAGATCCGCGCCGTATTTTTCCACGCAGACACGTGCCATCTCCGCAGGCCGGTTCAAGAGATCGCCATAGATGTTTCTTAATACGGTGGGATACTTTTCCGATATGGCATCGAAGATTTCCATAGCCACGAGAGGGCGGTTCGGCATTACGCCCTCCCAGAGGTGGAAAGGCATGCAGTTGGCGCCGCCGACTTTTAGGGTATGGCCGCGGGTGCCGCCCGCTTTCTTTGTAGCGCCAAGCGTGACCTGCCAAATTGAGATGTCGCAGGCTTGCCGGCAGATGGGAAAAGTGGTGACGGCATTCAGGAGATCACTTGCGGCAGGCCCTATGATCGTTTCTTCGGCGGTCATAACCGTATCTTCCTTTGCCTCCGCGGGTAGCGGCGGTTTTTCCCGCACTTCAACACGAGGCATGGCGGATGCCGGCTGCTCTTTCGGCGTCGGTGTAGGCAGCGCATAAAGGGACATATCGTCCATTTTCAGCGCAGGGTGGCCGACGCTCTCCATGTGTTCCCGGATTGCATGAGCATCAACGCCCACTTCTTCATCGGCGATCTTGTCTAAGAAATCCGGCGTCCCCTGTTCAGCGAAACGTTTCTTCAGATCGGAAGCGAGGAGTTCTTTGAGTGCCTTCGGCATCCAGACGATACGTCTAAATCCGCCTTCCGCTGCTAGGAACTTCCGGGAAGTCAGGAAGACTTTGCCCACGCCCATGAAGCCGGGAGTCTGCTGTCCGCCGCCCACATTGCCTGCGAGGCTTGAAAAGGTCATCCCCACGGGCGTTTCACCCTGATACTCCCGGTTGACAACCATGACGCCGTTGCATTCGGGAAGGTAGGCGAGGATCGCCTCGAAGCAGCCGCAGCTCGTCATGGGCCTGTCCATGAGTGAATAGCAGCAGAACTCCGGCACGGTTTTGTGGCTGTTCGTATAGACGTATTCATTGATGCCTCGAAAGATTCCTCTCACAGGATCGATGGCTTCGCCTTTCTTGACAGGCTGGTTCGGCCCGGTCTCGTTGATCTCGTGGGCCGCCTTGCCATCCAGCCAATTGTAGGCCCCGCAGAGCCCAAGGCGCTCCGGCGTAATGATGCAGACATGATTGGGGGCGAAGGACTGGCAGAGGAGACACGAGTAAAAGGTATCCACTGCTTCATCCGTCATGGCCTCCAGGCGGCGGTTTCGCTCGTCGTATATTCTTCGTGCGATGGAGAGTCGCCGTTCCACCTCTGCCGTAGCTGTAATGATTGCAACCTTTACCTTGTCCACGATGGCCGGGTAGTCGGAGATGAACTTTGCATGGATGATCTCGCCGTAGTGGCGAAGCCTCAATCCTCGTGCAAAGCCACTCTTGGAGATGCGCGTCCAGACGATATCCCGCTGACCCATATGCCAGATCCCCTCGGCGCCGTTGACAAGGTGGTGGATCTGCCTTTCGAGGATGGGCTCAAAATCGGACTGCATCTTCCGCCCCGCAACCTCCACCCAGATGGCAAGCGGCAGGCTACTTCCGGGATCGACCTGGTCTATATCGGGGCCGATAATTTCGATCTCGCCGTCATTGATCTGATCCATATCTACGCTGGTCACAAATTCAAAAGCGACGCTTAAATTTCCGCCGAATTCGACATGGGCATCGGCCCTGCGGATCAGTTCACCTTCGAAGGCCGCTCCATAGGGCACAGGAATGGGAACTTTTGTGACTTTGATTTTGCAGCCCCGCACCTCCAGGGCTTTCTCCACCATTGTATCGTAAGGTACGGAGGAGACGACATGCTCGTATGTGCAGACGCCGGTGGGCAGTATTTGGGGAATGTCTGTATCGGCAATGACGGGAAAGCCGTAATTGATCGCGCCGGCGGCTATAGCATACTTGTCGGGAGTGACCTCGCCCATGATAAGCACGAAGGCAAAGATACGTTTCTTGTTGTACTTAAGATTACGTTCGTAATCGCCGGGCTGCACGGCGCCGAAGGAGAGGGCCACGCGGTTGGCGAATCCCAAAGCATAGATCAGGGCGGAGACGTCCAGTCCAAACGGAATCAAGCGCGTGGGCCATCCCAACTGCACGCCTTCTTCGGCCAGTTGTTCGGCAAACTGCCTGCCGTCTGTGCCGCCCGCCATAAAGACGTAGAGGTTTTTCTCCTGAAGCTGCCGGGCGATTGTTACGGCGATTTCATTGGTCGGCGCCGCACCGGTAATAGCGGCGAAGCCGGGGGCTGTGCCGTCTACGAATTCGATACCTCGTTCCCGCAGAATGACGTCGTTCGCCGCACCCAGCCATATGCCATCCACGGGATCGGGTCCGACGGCGTACTTGCACGCCTCGATAATCTCACAGGCGAATAGGGAGGCTACGCCTGCATCCAGAGCGCTCCCCAGGTAGGGAAGCCATACTGTGTCGGCAGGGCGCAGCGGCAGCATCTCTTTAGCCTGACGGAGAATCGGCCGCAGCTCTCCGAGGGTACGCACAGGCTCGCTGGTGAAGGAATAGATAACAGGGAGGAAATAGGCCGTGCCCGGAAAGGCCGCAGGCCATGCCTCTCCCCTCTTGTTAATAGCATGATTCAGGCGGTCTTCCGCTTTGGCGATCCAGTCCCTGGCACCATCGATGGCGCTCGCGCAGATGATCTTAGACATCGAGCTTCCTTCGGTCCTCCATGTCGTAAAGTTTCCGCTCGGCCTTTCTGTTGATCCCGAGGCGTTCGCGTTTCTTATCGAGCAGATCTATCACTATGTCCGCCGCCCGGAGAGGGTCTTCGCAAACGTGGAAGGAGGCGTTGAAAAGTTCCTTAGTCTCCTCGTTGAGGAATCGTGTCACATTATTCGAACCGTCGACGTGGAAGGGATGGCCCAGCACCACGTCGATACCCGATGCCACGAAATAGCAGGCGATGGCCACGGCCTTTTCACTCATCCATTCGGGGGCCACTGCCACAGCGGGGATTTGCGAGAGGTCGTCTCCCAGGCCGCCCTCGAGAACCATTTCCGTTCCCGCCTCGAGGATGCGGGAGTTGTCCACGCAGCTTCCCATGTGGAGTACCGGAGGCATCCCGATCGCTTCGCAGACTTCGCGGAGTCCCGCGCCCGCCGCTTCCAGCGCCGCTTCGGGCCGGAGCATACCTTCTTTCGCTGAAGCGATGGCCGCGCAGCCAGTCTTGAGGACAAGTACGTTTTTCCCGATCAATGCCCGCGTCAGGGTGTTGATGTAGGCGTCCACGCGCGTCCGCGGATTGTTGCAGCCGACGATCCCCACGATGCCCCTGATTCGGCCCTGGATAACTGCGTCGTTGAGTGGACGGAAGGATGCGCGGAAACGGCCGCCCAGCATGTACTTGATGGCGTCCACGCTGAAGCCGGCCACCAGCGGCGTCTTGATGTCCGGGATAGAAACTCTCTCAGGATCGCGGTTCTTGAAATTGTCGATGGCACGGCGGATCAAGACCTTTGCCGTGGCGAGCGGGTTTTCCCGGTTGAGCGTTATATGCGTCGCCCCGACGGTCTTGGCGATATCCGCCGTGGAGATGATCTCCGTATGGTAACTCCGGGCGACATCCGGCAGGCTCGGCATGCAGCATTGCACATCGACAAGCATCATCTCCACTGCGCCCGTCACGATGGCTAGTTCCTGCTGGAGGAAGCTTCCCGCCACGGGGATGCCGTGCCGCATGAGTATTTCGTTCGCCGTGCAGCAGATCCCGGCCAGGTTGATCCCTGCGGCGCCGGACTCTTTCGCATAGGCCTGTATTGCGGGATCGCGTGCAGCGATAGCCAACATTTCCGGTAGTTCCGGCTCATGGCCATGGACGACTATATTAACCGTATCTTTCCCAAGCACGCCGAGGTTGGCGTCGCTTCGGACGGGGGAGGGAGTGCCGAAGAGGATATCCGAAATTTGCGTGGCGATGCGCGACCCGCCCCAGCCGTCGGCAAGGGCCGTGCGAAAAGCCTGGAGGAGGATGTTCCGGTAATCGTGGTCCACACCCATATGCGTGCGATGGAGAGATTCGACGACCATCCGGTCAATGCCGAGCGGTGCTATGGACTGGCCCCGCCAGATAGCCTGCTGCCGGACCGGGGAGAGACGAAGCGTCAAGAGTGATTCTTCCTGAAGCATGAACTCTTTCAGGAGAAGGTCGGCGAGCTCTAGGGCAACCACCTCTTTTGTGTGCCCCTGTTCCTCTATGCCATAGCTCTTCGCTATCCGGCGGAGCGCTTTTTCGTCCCGGATCACGTAATCGGCGATGCGGCCTTCCGCTGTGTGTTTCAACAGGAGGACAAGATGGCGGCCGTGATCGGAGTGTGCAGCCGTTCCCCCAGCGACCTCGCGCAGGAAATTACGGGCGGCGATCGTGTCGGCATCTGCGCCGCAAATGCCGCGCGGGGCCTTATTCGTAATCCGGCAGGGACCCATGTAACAAATCCGGCAGCAGAGGCCTTCGGTTCCGAACCGGCAGGGACTCTGCTGGGCATCAAGGCGCGTGAAGCAGGTGTCTATGCAGTCCTGCTCCGCCTTGATCAATGTCTCTATGGACGCCTTGTCCCATACCCGGTCTTGAGGTTTTCTAACATCTTTGGTCATTGAGATCCTATCTTATTTGTCATTCCCGTGAAACATGTCCCCGCAGGCTTTAAGTGGGGAACGGGAATCCAGAAATTCGCTATGTGGAATGAGACCATTGTAAGATGGATTCCTTATCTTCCGGTAGCATAGTGAAATAGAATACTCACAAGTCATTCCTTCTGCCCATTCTTTTATTCTATGTTTGGCAAGAGTTTCATCTATTTCATTATGCCTTGGAACAGGCTGCTTTTACCGGTTTTGGGATTTACGTAAAGATCGTGACGATGACCATGTCTCAGAAGAATACATCCAGCAGAAGTAATTTTCTTTATCAAATCTTTTCTTTTCATACGGTGAGAATGAATTCTTTTACTTTATGATCCTTTGAAACATCCTCCATGGCAATTAATATGTATACATCCCTCATATTTTCCTCAAGTTCTTCCAGCGTCTTTCCTTGCGTCATAATTTCAGGATGCTCCAGAAGTTTTCTCACCCAGAACTTTTCACCTTTCCAGTAAATCATTTCTAATTTAGTTTTCACATATTACCTCAGAATACCTTATCATAGTATTGGTATAGCACAAAAATGTCTATATTCAAGATGGTAAATTGACGCATGAGGATTATTTTGAATTCGGTAGCAATCGGATTCCCCGCAGCTTGCTGCGGAGAGCTTCAAGTTTCATTTCATAATATTTTTTCCATTATCCTGTCCATTCCCGTCAATACCGGATTGTCCGGTGAAAGATGTCTCAGGTTTCCGTTTGTCTCCGATATATTCAAAATATCTTCATCCGCCGGCAGTCCTACGATGATATCGGCCCCGGTGGCTGCTCTGAGTTCATCCGCACCGGCAGGCAACTCTTGACGCCGGAGGCGATTGACGACAATGGCCAGCTTGTCATAGACGATCTCCATCTCGCCGGATAGTTTATGGAGCCTCCTTACGGTTTCGAAACCGCGGATACTCGGATCGGTAACAATGACGAGAAGATTTACCTTGTTGACGATGCGTCTCGAGAGATTTTCCAGTCCCGCTTCGTTATCGAGGACCACATAGGGATACTTACTTACCATCGCGTTCAGAACGGCCTTCAGCACGTTATTGGCATAGCAGTAACAGCCCGGCCCCTCGGAGCGCCCCATGGCAATGAGATCGAAATCATCACTCTCCACTAGGCTCTCGGCGATACGAAGTTCGAGAAAACGTTTTTTGTCCATGCCCCGGACCTTCCCCTCCTGGGTAAATTTTCGGGCGTCCTCGCGGACTCCGCCCACGGTCTTCACCACGTTGACACCCAGGGCTGCGTCGAGGCAGGTATTGGGATCGGCATCTACAGCCAGCACAGGCTGGTATCGCTGCTGAAGCAGGCGCATTACGATGAGCGCCGCCACGGTGGTCTTCCCGACACCACCTTTGCCTGCTATTGCGATCAATTTACTCATGATAAAGTCTCAATAAAGTATTATTATCACGAAAATCAACCATTACATATCCCCCCTTTCTTAAAGGGGGGTGGGGGGATTTCCCCCGCATGTAGAATCCGCCTGTGTCCCCCTTTACAAGGGGGGGACCTGAAAAAGGATGAGTTTTGTCTTTTTACGAAACCATCACTCATGACGGGGCCTCAAGGTTCTTCAGGATGTCTTCGAAACAACGAAACAACTCACCCGGCAGACCGTCCAGTACGGAGCGGCCGGCCCGGTCGGCAAGGCGTAATTCCTCCCTGTAGGGAATGACGCCGAGAAATTTATTCTCCGGAAAAGCATCCCCAATAAATCGCTGATCCTCGGGTCCTGTCACTTTATTGGCCACAAGCCGGATATCCCGCAGGCCGATATCATGAGCAAGGCGGAGAATGCGCCGGGTGCTGTCTACTGCACGCTGGCCCGGCTCGATGACGATTATCATCCTGTCCACGCCGCTGGCCGTGGCGCGGCCCAGATGCTCCACACCGGCCTCCATATCCAAAACTAGGGCGTCATCCTTGTACAAGACGAGATCTGTCACCAGAGCGCGCATCAGTATATTTTCCGGACAGGCGCAGCCGCCGCCTCCTCTGTCAACGGCGCCGAGGACGAGGAGCGCCACACCCTCATGATGGTACGCAAAACTGTCGGCAATGTCGGAGACCTCCGGATTGAGTTTAAATATCTGTCCATACTGCCGGACTTCTGCTCCGGTCCGCTCCTCGATCAGGGCGGCCTGACGGGATATGGGGACAATCTTTTCCTGTTCGGAGGCGGGAATACCCAAGGCAGTAGCAAGATTGGCGTCCGGGTCTGCGTCCACCGCCAGAACCTTCCGGCCACGGCGGGCCATGAGGAGGATTAGGGCGGCAGCCAGCGTGGATTTGCCGGCGCCTCCTTTTCCGGAAATAGCAAGTTTCATAGGTCTATTCAAAATGCATAAGTCAAAATGCAAAAGTCAGAATTAAAGAGTGAGGATCATTTGGAAATTTGCATTTTGCATTTTTAATTATCCGTACTTCTTTTCCATAAAACTGAACAGCGCCGCCAGCCGGTCATATACCATCTCCGCCTCCTCAGTCGTCAGGGAACCCGTGCCGCAGGAAGGCGTTAATAGTGCCTGATTGACAATGAGTTTTTTCTGGATACCCCGGGAAGCTAAGTGATCCATCATGCCTTCGAGGCGAAGAGCAAGAGCCTCCACAGTCTGTTCGCGGATCACTGTGGATGTGGGCACGATTCCCCAGGCAAGGGCGCCGCCTCTAGCGAGAAAAGTATTAACGGTCTCGGCATACATGGCGATTGTCTCTCCATACTGAAAGGCGTCGAAATTGATGACATCCACACCGGCCTCGATAGGAATGCTCCACTCCGTATTCCCGCAGCAGTGGATGCCCGCGATGCCGCCTTCGGCGTGCACCGCAGCGACCATGTCTTTCAGCAGATTAATCACGTCATCACGGCGGACGGACACATAAGTGGAACTGCCAAAGGCGGAAAGGATCGGCTCGTCGATAAAGCATATCACCTGCTCTGCAAATGGCTTGAACTTCCGGACCTGCCAGCGGCCGATCATTTCCAGCATCTTGCCGATCATGTCCCGGAATTCTTCATTATAATAGATCGCACGCTTTTTCTCGTCCACGACCGTGAGCGCGAAGCTGCACGGGCCTGTAACCTGACACTTCACGAAAGGCAGTTTTGCGTCTTGGTTTTGCAGTATCTCCTCCAGTGCGTAAATCCCCCGGGAAAAGGCCGGGCTGACGGTTGCCGCTGAGCAGTCGCCGCTTCCTTCTTCGGGGGACATGGCCAGGAGGTAGGCCTCGTAGAATTGGGCGAAGGCTTCAGAATAATCGCCGGATGTATCGAAATAGAGTCGGTTCTTTTCCCGGTCGATAACTGCGCAAGGCATATGTTCGGAGAACTGGATCTCCATCTGCTCATTCAAGCCCAGCCTAGGCAATTGCGGCCAGTGCGGAGCAGAGGGCACCCTCGAAAGGATCAGGTCGATAGCGCGCCTCGGATCATCAAAGGGCATGCTGCCGATGGCGGTCGCGAGAAACTTCGGTTTAATGATCATCTATAACTATTCCTCAATCCATTATTCAACATTTTGCAGTAACAATTATGCCGTCTCTCATCATGAGAGATCCTTTTAGGGTAGTATAGGAAAAGCGGCAATGTCTGTCAAAACAATCGTGATACGGGATGGAGCGGGAAGGGCAGGACTTTCCATTGGTGCTGCGGGCAAAATGCTCTGATCTTCGCCATCCATCGTATCTGGTCAGCAAGAGACGTCAGGCATCTCCGGGGGCGGTGATGCCTGTGATATTTCCGTCGTCATCGATATCGATGTGATAAGCGGCTGGCGCTTTCGAGAGACCAGGCATGCGCAGAATCTCGCCGGTGATGGGGATGAGGAAACCGGCGCCCGATGCGATCTTGATTTCACGTACGGTGACAATGAAGTCGCTCGGCAGTCCCAGCAGGCTGGGATTGTCCGAGAGAGACTGCTGCGTCTTGGCAATACATATCGGAAGTTTGTCGAAACCGAATTTCTTGATGAGGTCGAGGTTCCGCTTCGCAAGCGGTTGGTAGTCGATAGAAACAGCCCCGTAGATCTTGCTCGCAACGGTGAAGATCTTGTCTTCCACCGGCTGATCCCATCTGTAGAGCGACCGGAAAGAACCGGAGGCTTTCGAGATAATATTTGCCGCCTTCTCTGCGAGTTCCAGGCCACCCTCGCCGCCAAGCCGGAAAATGTCGACAGGCGCGATATTCATCCCTTCATTTTCCGCCGCCCTGACGACAGCTTGTATCTCCGCGTCCGTGTCGGATGGGAAACGGTTTAGGGCTATGATGCAGGGGACATTGAACTTATCGATGTTTTCATAGTGTTTCCTCAGATTAGCCATTCCGAGGACGGCCACGCGCGGGTTAGACTCATTGAGAGCATCGGCGGGAATACCGGCATGATATTTCAGGGCGCGAACCGTTGCCACTAGGACAACGATGCGGGGATTAAAATTCCCGTAAGGCGCCACGATGTCGAAGTACTTTTCCGCGCCAAGGTCAAAACCGAACCCCGCCTCGGTCACTACATAATCTGCTAAGCGGAGCGCAAGGTCTGTGCCTATGACGCTGTTTGTCCCTTGGGCGATGTTGGCGAAAGGGCCGCCGTGTACGATGGCTGGCACGCCCTCTGTAGTCTGTACCAAATTAGGAAGAAGGGCATGCTTCAAGAGCGATGTGACAGCTCCCTCGATCTTAAGGTCTTTGGTGATGACCGGCTTATCGTCGTATGTAAAGCCTACCAGGATTTTTCGTATCTTCTCCTTCAATTCCGCATAAGATTGCGAGAGGCACAGAATCGCCATGATTTCGCTCGAAGGAACGATGTCGAAGCCGCTCTCGCGGGGTACGCCGTTCGTGGAACCGCCGAGGCCGATGACGATATCCCGGAGAGACCGATCGTTCATGTCCATCACGCGGCGCCAGGTTATCTTGCGGGGATCGATGTTCAGGGGGTTGCCGTGGAATACCGAGTTGTCAATTAGGGCAGACAGGAGATTGTGGGCGCTCTCTACCGCAGGAAAGTCATTCGTAAAGTGAAGATTAATGTCATCCGCGGGAAGCACGCATGAAAGTCCTCCGCCGGTAGCGCCGCCTTTGACGCCGAATACAGGCCCCAGGGACGGCTCACGGAGGGTGACAATCGTTTGGCTTCCCAGCTTGGCCAAGGCCTGCGCGAGACCGATAGATACGGTGGTCTTTCCTTCGCCTGCGGGGGTAGGGGTCATTGCGGAGACGAGGATCAGGGAGGCATTTGGTCTGCGTTCGAAGCGCTTGATCGCCTCGATCCTGACCTTGGCCTTGTAGCGCCCATAACATTCCAGATCGTCTTCCGCCAGGCCGATAGATGCAGCGATTTCATAGATCGGCCTCATGCAATTGGTGGCATGTAGTGTTTTCACTTTTTTCATAGCTACTTGTTGATCATTGCGTCGAACCGTATATCGATATTATACTCGTCACTGATACGGGTGATGGCGTTCTTGAGATCGATAATCTTAACGGCCGGTGGCAGGGAAAAATAGCAGAGCATTTGAAAGACATTGGCACCCGTCGTGGGATCATGGTCAACGTTGGTTGATATGTCCTCGATATTGATCCCCCGCTCGTGAAACACCTTACAGATTTGATGGATGATTCCCGGACGGTCGATGGATATGGCGATGAGCTTGTACGGAATCGACGGGAGGACCTCCCTGTGGAGGGGCGCCTTCGTCTTCCGGATGTAAATGTCCAGCCCGGTATTCTGACGGAGACTATCAAGGTCCTTGATCAGCCCTTCGATATTTTCGCTGTTGCCTGACGTCAGGATGACCATTCCGAATTCATTTCCCAGCACGCAGCCACGCGAGCGCTCGATATTGATACCCCGCGCCGAAAAAAATTCCGCGATTTCTCTCACCAGACCGGGACGGTCCGGCCCCATGGATGAAAAGACGACGTATGATCTCATAAGTCAACTCCGTAATTTTTTTCGTTCAGTTACGATATATATTAAACCTGCCGCAAATTGCCTTCGCAAAGATTCTCACGTGCCACCGGAAAACGGCTCGATAATACCATATGCAACCGTCACAGGAAACCCTATGAAGGCGACTTGACAGTCATATAGCCGTAACACGACAAAGTGTCAAGGAAAAGAGGACGGTTCATCTGTAACGTCTAATTGAGATAATAACCTATACTCTTCAAAATACGCATGTGCAGATATATCAAGTAGCGAAAATTATACGCTCCCAAACGCAGAAATTCGATGGTAAAGCTTGATTCCGCAGTTTCGTTACGTTTTGAGACGCATCTAAACCGCTTAATCCGGTTAAGTCCCGACCAGATTCACAACCAATTTTACTTCCTGAAGTCCACAAATTAGAGGACGTGAAAATTCTTCAAGTTATATTTTGGTAATGGTTACCTTTATCAAAACGCCTACTGTTCCCGGGATGCGTCCATACAGTCATAATCCTGAAAAGAACAACAATTGGGCGTAAGAAGGCCTGCCCGGTTTATGAGTAAAATGCCCACTGCCCTAATAATACCGGCAAGAAATCCTTATTGCACTCCTTAATTAACCCTCAAAAATATCTTCTAACTATACCCACTAAAATCAAACAGTGGCACCCACTATATTTTGTAGCCGAATTGTCTTGACATGCAAAAACATTTTCCCCTATATTCCACCCAATATAAAATGAACTCTTATCAAATTCTCGTAAGAGGAGGGAACCATGAAAAAGAAGGGAACAATTGCGATCCTTTTTATTGCTATATTCCTTATTGGATGTACTAATGTATTATTCGCTTACGATCAGTTGGTGGTAAAAAAAGTATTTGAAATGAAGGCATATACGACTGTCGCCGGACAGAGAATAGCGCCGGTCCGTGTCGGATATGAAACGTACGGGACGCTAAGCAAGGACAAAGATAACGTCATTCTTATATGCCATCACTTTTCCGGTACGTCACACGCCGCCGGGAAATATTCGCTAGCCGAAATGGTCCCCGGTTACTGGGATAGCGTGATTGGTCCCGGAAAAGCCTTCGATACGGACAAATATTTCATTATAAGCACAGACACGCTTTGCAACATCAATACAAAGGACCCCATGGTGACAACCACCGGTCCAGCCTCAATCAATCCAATGACCGGAAAACCTTACGGCATGTCCTTTCCCGTTACCACTATCAGGGACATGGTAAGGATTCAATATGAGTTGATAAAGTCTCTCGGCATTACAAAGCTTAAAGGTGTGGCAGGGGCCTCTATGGGCGGCCTTCAGTCGCTGGAGTGGGCAGTATCATATCCGGACGTTGTCGAGAAAGTTATTCCAGTCATTGCAACTCCCAAGTTGTATGCCTGGACACTGGCTTGGGTGAAGGTGTGGGCAGATGCCGTGATGCTAGATCCTAAATGGAACAAAGGCGACTATTATGGGAAGGAAGAGCCTGTAGATGGAGTTGCCTATTCTCTAAAGCTAATTACCCTGATAGCTCGAAGTCCGTGGTGGGCAGATACAGCCTTCGGCCGCAAAACAGCAGACCCTAAAAAGGATCCTTACGCTGCGATGGGAAATAAATTTATCGTAGAAGATGCACTGGATAAGACCAGTTTTGCCAGGGCGAAATCGGCTGATGCGAATTCATTAATCTACCTCGCTAAAGCCTGTGAACTGCATGATATCGCGTACGGCTATGGTTCCTATGAAGAAGCCCTGAAGCGGATTAAATCAAAGATATTGATGATTCCGAGCGGCACAGATGTTCTCATCTACCCCTACTATTCGCGGGAACTTACAGAAGCCCTTAATAAGGCTGGAGGTAGTGCATCTCTCTTCGAATTGCCGTCTTTGGAAGGTCATATTGGCGGATTAACCGATATAGTGAAGGCGCAGGCGAGGATTAAATCCTTCTTGGCTGAATAGGCAAGATTCCGACTAAACATGCCTCTCGAAAAACTAGTCCGGATCTTAATTCTGTCCTCTGGACTAAGCTTGCATATCGTCCCTTGAAAGATTCAATCTTTCAAGGGGAAATGCTGAATATTGATATCTCGATGCTACTTATACTTTGTAGGTGCTCAATGACCAGCCCCTTCCCATTTTCAAGAAATATCAACCCACCCTCAGCAAAGATTACGGATAGCTATCATTTAGCCTAAGGCTTATGATCGTTGGCACCCGAGCCACTCCCAAAACGCCCACAGATTTGAATAGGCGCTGTAAGACACGTTCCTGACCTTACTGTTTCGGGCGCTGTGAGCAAATTATCCCTGGAAACAAAAATAGACACTTTCGGATGTCACCCCGCTTACAGTTTGTTTAATGACCTTTAGGATGCCACCATCAATTCAGAAGTCAAGATATTATTAAACCATCCTATAATAGCACTCAGACAATGCTTCCCTTATTAGTATTCCCCTGTTCTTCCGGCTTAGGTATACTTAAATAAATTCTTCTGTACTTGCTTTGCTGATTTAGCATCTCCATACATCATTTCAAATGGAAATCACCAAAAAGGCGCAGAACTCTGAATAAAAATGTGATACATATTCTGGGTGCTAATAACAGTCATATCTTCATTGATTGAGTAATATAAATCTGGATGCTGATAAAATCGAGGATGCCATGACCCATCACTTGGTAAAGTCGGGCTACACAGCTCTGGTAGACCGTATTAATCGTTTTCCCCAAGGGGCACCCCCATCGGATACTCTCTATAAAATACTGAAAGTTCTCTTCAGCGAAAAAGATGCTGCCCTTGTATCTCTTCTCCCAATAAAACCATTCACGGTGGAGAAGGCTGCCCGTATTTGGAAGATGAAGATATCGGATGCTCAGAAAATTTTAGATGACCTTGCAGGTCGAGCAATTCTTCTCGACATGGAGGAAAACGGAAAGCAAACCTATATCCTACCACCGCCGATGGCCGGGTTTTTCGAGTTTTCACTCATGCGACTCCGTGGAGATATTGATCAGAAAGCACTAAGCGAACTTTTCTATCAGTATCTTGATGTGGAAGATGACTTCATCAAAACTCTCTTTACGGAAGGAGAAACACAGTTAGGTCGAGTGTTTGTTCATGAACCGGCCCTTTCTCCCGAAATCAGCTTATGCGTTCTGGAATATGAACGAGCCACAGAGGTCATAAAAACGGCATCATGCAGGGGCATCAGCATATGTTATTGCCGTCATAAAATGCAGCATCTCGACCGCGATTGTAATGCACCGAAGGAGATCTGCATGACCTTTAACGTAGCTGCACAGTCTTTGATCAAGCACGGTCATGCCCGGCCGGTTAGTACGGAGGAATGTCTGGATTTGCTCAACGTCGCTTATGATCAAAAGCTGGTTCAGTTCGGTTCCAATGTCCGTGAGAAAGTAAATTTCATCTGTAACTGCTGTGGCTGTTGCTGTGAAGCCATGATCGCTGCCAGACGTTATGGCCTTCTGCGTCCTGTTCATACTACAAATTTTCTGCCGGAGATTCAGGAAGGAGACTGCACGGGTTGCGGCCATTGCGTCAACGTTTGCCCCGTGGAAGCCATAAGCCTTGTTTCGGCTAACGATCCCCGCAATCCTAAAAATAAGAAAGCCGAATTGCGTGAGGAAACATGCCTGGGTTGTGGTCTGTGTGCAAGGGTCTGTCAGGGAAATCACATTGCATTACAATTACGTTCCCAACGAGTAATAACACCACTTAGTTCCGTTCATCTGGCTGTTGTAATGGCCATTGAAAGAGGGAAACTGCAGAATCTCATTTTTGATAATCGGGTTCTTTTCAGCCATAGGGCAATGGCGGCTATTCTTGGTGTCATCCTTAAGCTCCCTCCCGTTAAACAAACAATGGCAAACCGCCAATTGAAGTCGAGGTACTTTGAAACTCTGGTCAGACGAATGAATCTGGACAGTAAAGATCTTCCGACAAAGTAAACATCAACTTCCTGAAGTGTTGTTTTTCTAAATTTGGACGTCTGTACAACATTTCAACGCGTTATCGTGGCAAAATAAAAGGCAGAGCCAATTTGACTTTGCCCGGAATCAAGAGAGAATAAATATTTGGCGGTTGATTTAGCCACTACGGGCGTTTTTACCCAGCGTCGTAAGATTCCTCCATACGCTTCCGTTCGGCCTGTTCCTTTTCACGGATCAGCCTGTCGCGTTCTTGCATGCACTGACGGCAAAACAGGGTATATCCGCACTGTCCTTTACAGTTCTCCCAGTCACCCCTGGAATCCATCGTTTCTTTTTCAGTCAACTTTTCTTCCGCCGGATTAAGTTGGTTAACCTTATGGGATATAATAGCAAATCTTTCTTCCCATTTCAACCGGCGACAGACACCTTCCAATGGTAAAATAATAAACAGATTCATCGGGATAATATGTCTCATTTTGAAAAATATGATGGTTGAGTGTAATTAATAAAATATCATTTTCGATTGGCATATGAGACTTCGCAACATGCAAAGGTTCGGCAGTCTATTTCGGGCTTATATAAAATGCGGGTGTCTCCCCTATTGTTTTTGAATCTTCCCGCAGATATACAAAAGTTTGAGTGGTAATGATTAATGTTCTATAGATGCAATAGAATTCTATTGACATTATTTCAATACAACAACAGAATAAAATCGACGCGCCGCTCTGATAGCAGAGCGAATTGCGACCGCAACGGATATAGGGAAGTCTGTGAGACTGTCTCTGTCATGACCACTGGAAAGCTGACGACCTGGGGGAAGCCATGACCTCCTCTGCTTGTGACTCTGTGGAGGACTGGTGGTGAGATTCCTCCGGTCTACCCGACCCCGAATCAGAAGGCCTAGTTCACCATGTTGAAAATACAAGGCGGCAGCTGCGGTAGAAACGACAGTAAGTTTTTTATTAAATAACAACAGGAGCTTTCTATGAAAGATGTGGACTACATGAGCGTCACCGAGGATAGCATCAACAAGATCAAAGAGGGAGCTTTCTTAACCGTTAAATCCGGAAATGCACTTAACACCATGACCATCGGTTGGGCCACCTTCGGAGTTGTCTGGAGCAAACCGATTATGATGGTGGCAGTGCGATCTAGTCGGCACACCTTTGGAATCATCGAGGCGGCCAAGGATTTTACCGTTACGGTCCCGGCGGGAGACATGCATAAAGAGACTACCTATTGCGGCTCGAAATCCGGTCGGAACGTGGACAAGTTTAAGATGTGTAACCTGGAAACGACCGATAGCCGCCAGGTCGCTTCGCCGATTATTAAAACTCAAGGGCGCCATTACGAGTGTAAAATCATCTATAAGTCTGCTATGGATCCGGCCCATCTTGACAAGGATTATGATTCATCCCTTTATCCCAAGAAGGATTACCATACCCTTTATTTTGGTGAAATACAGACTTGTTATGAAACCGACTGACAGTCAAACGGTCTGAACGGTATTAGTCTGCTCATTACCATTCGTAACGCAGCGTGTTGTCGGTTTAACTCATCCCGAATGACCGAGCCGATCTTTTCCATGATGCAGGGCTTCTTAACATAGGCACCCGCCCCTATCTCCTGAGCCTCCTTGAGTCGATCAGTCTCCGAAAACGCTCCTCGCTCTCCCCCAGCGAATTGAGCAGACGATCCTCTCTCAGGGTAATGTAACTGGTCAGATAGGCCACAACCATGAACATAACGGCTCTGAGGAGAGTTCCGGTCTTAAATGCCTCTATGGTTGCATAGTCACAGGCTATACGGATCATCCCCAGTACAGCAGCAAGAAAGATGGCATATCGTGGATACCAAATTCCAGTGAGGATGATAGGGATATAGACAAGGTGGGTGTAAACGATGTCGATTCCGGAGAAGATATTCACAACAACTGCTAATGCCAAACAGATCAGGAGGGTCGAAAAAATACATATTTTTTGAGCCTTATCATGTTCATGTTTCTAAAGTAATTCTTATTGACGGAGAAAAGCCTTTACCCTATAGTTCTAAGGTATAGCTAGAATCGTTACAGCATTATTATTGAGACTTTTTTTACAGGAATGGAAGATGGTGGAAGATAACAGAACCAACAAACGGTTTGAAACAAACATTGATATTTTATACAGGGAGTCAGGCGCATTTATAAAGTCACATACGCTCAATATAAGCAATGGGGGATTGTTTATTGAAACTGAGAATCCTTTACCCATATATTCAGTAGTTACTTTAAGAATGAGATTACCTGATGAAACCGAACCCATGGAAATTCAAGGATGCGTGGTATGGTCTAATCCAAAAGGCAAGAACAAGGATTTCCCGAGCGGCATGGGAATACAATTCAAACACAGAATAGAAATTGATGTTTTTGGATAAAACATTACTTTCGAACGGTCTAAGTATCGGGGGGCTGTTTTTGCTTGTCAATGGATATTTTGCATCGAAAAGCAAGGGTTGGCGATGAGGTTGGGAAGGGGGGTGAAGCGGCGGCCGCCCTTTTGATAAATCAGCTCACCTTTTGGTTGAGTCACCCGTCGAGAAGGCATTTTTGAGCACAATTCATGCAGTCATCTCCTGCACGCTACAAATTAGCTTCGCTGATTTTTCGAATTCTCAAAGCATTAAGCCTGGATGTATTCATCCAGAGATATTCGGAATTTCGATAGAGGTGATCGTCATTGATTTCCAATCGAAAGGGTGTATGTCTTTCAAAATTATCGGATGCTTGTCTTCAGGAAGAACTGCTCGCTGAGAATACCATTTACACAGACTACGGATTCACTTATTATGTCAAATTTTTGTGACCATGTTTTTCATATCATCCCGCAGATCTAGACAATGTCTTCATTGCCAAAACTCCGGAAAAGCAATGCACCGAGGATAAGGCAATAAAGAAGGGCATTGATGAGTGGATATATGGATGCGAATCCACGGAATGCTTCGCTACCAATCAACGAAGAAGCAAACTGCTGTGCGCTTGAGAGCTTTGGCCATAAATAGTAGATAACTTTCCACCATGTCACGTCCGACTGCAGGTGGGTGCCCGGTTGCTGCATCATCACCTGCGCCATCTGGCTATGGCTTATAGCAAATATCCCATCGGCCACAAAGCCCATGACACCGATGCCCATAACACAAAGAAAAGCGACAATGTCGGGCATCAGGAGCGATAAAAGAAGCACGGCAACAACCACAAAGAGCAAGTTGAATGAGCACAGCATTGAGGCAATGAGGTATTCTGGCATGACAACCTTCAAATTTATGGATGTAATTAAGAACACAATGCTATGCAGGATGAACATGAATAGTACCGATAAAGCCCACAATCCGATGATCTTACCCGTAACATATTGCCACCGAGCTATCGGTTTTGACAAAATACACGATTGCATCCCATCATCCCGGTCGCGCCTAAATACACGCATCGAAAGCAAAGCTGCTATGAGCATCACGCCTGCGGCAATGACGTGGAAGGTCACTTTCGACACTGCCTTTACAACGGTTCCAGCATCTAGCAACTGCCCATTCACCATGTAATTGCCTTGATAACAACCACGAATAAGAAATACAAAGATGGCGCAGATAACGAACATGATGACAAAGCTTTTCTGCCGTACTTCATCGGTAAGCGTATATTTTGCAATCCGTATGATGGGGAGAAGTGCTTTCTGCGTTTTCATGTCAACCTTTCACAAACTTTACAAACACATCTTCCAGTGTATCACCGTCTTTGACAATGCCGGAAATTGCGTCTTTTACCAGAAGCTTGCCGCGGTTCATGATTCCAGCAGTATCGCATATTTTTTCAACTTCCGACAGCAGGTGTGAATTCAGGAAGATAGTCATCCCTTGATATTTAAGCGACTCTAAAAGCTGGCGTGTTTCTCTTATACCGATAGGATCAAGACCAGCAGTGGGCTCATCGAGAATTAACAACTTCGGATTTCCTATAAGTGCAGCGCCTAGTCCGAACCGTTGAATCATGCCCTTGGAACAGGTGTTCACCTTGGTGTGTTCCCTGCCTTGCATGCCGATAAGCTCGACGATGCGCCTGCATTGATCCATGGCATCGGACCGGCTTATATCTAATAGCTCCGCACAGCGTTGCAGGTACTGCCATCCTGAAAGGTAAGGTGGAATATGGAGGTTTTCAGCCAGATAACCGACTGCGGTTCGGCAGGTTGCATGTGTACTTGGAAGGTCGTTTAACGACAAATCTCCTGATGTTGGCCGTGTAAAGTCGAGAAGCATCTTGAAGATGGTCGTCTTCCCTGCACCATTGGGTCCAAGCAGAGCGAAATATTCTCCTGTCTTGACGGAGAAGGAGACATTGTCAACAGCCGCAAGAGGCCCGTATCGTTTCGTTACGGTGTTCAATTCAATCATAGAGGGCACTCATGTTAATCCCTAAAGCATCTCTCCAGCAAAGATGACAGATTCTTCTTTTTTGTGCAAGTAAGTATAGGAACCACGGTCTGTTATGTCAATAACATATAGGCCATATAATATGGCGTGTTGTATAGATTATCGTGGAAGGGATGTATTAAGGCGTCCGCCCTATTGAGATAACGGCGCTCCTTGGCGGCATCACGATTTAGGATTGAAAGGTTCCACAAGGGATTAGTTACAGGAAATCACGACTTTAGGAAAATAGCCGGATTCCACCTGAACAAAAAATAAGCCGTCAAGAGTTTCCACATTTCATTCCGTTATGTTCAAGAGCGAGCAATGAAGAAAATAGAATACGCCGGTTATTGCTGTCACCTACAAAGCCTCAACCTTATTGCATTAATAATTTTGAAGATTATTGATTGAAAGCAGCAACACTTGCAGAAAAAGGCCAGGAGGTATTCGTGGCTATGAGATTTATAGGCTCTGAATAAGGTATAGAATATTCTTACATACGGCAGGATTCGCCGCTCATTTTCTCCAGTAGTTATCTGCTGCCTCGTACTCTTTGATCAGGTCGTCTTCCAGTTCCTTGCGGAATGATTCAAACTGATCATCGCTCATTATTTCAGGCACAGAAAAGATTGAGCCGAATCGAAAAAGAACCCTGCTGAATGGTTTGGGAAGCATGAAACGATCCCAACTGTTCATTATCCATGCGTTTTCATAAGAAACGATACCAGGGCAGATAACTGCATCAGTGCTCCGGGCCAATGAGATGAGGCCTGGTTTGATGACGCAGGGGGGGCCGGTGGGGCCATCCACGATGTGGCCGCCAATATGGTTCTCGATGACTCCCTGGGCCATGACTTGAAGAGCCTCCTTACCACCCCTGGAGCTCGATCCCCGCACTGGAATCCATCCGATGTGCTGGACGATCTTGGAAATGAAATCTCCGTCTCGGCTCTGGCTGATCATGATCCTGGGCGACCATTTAAAAATCCGCGGAAGGAAAAAGCCGCCAAAAAACCGCTGATGCCAACTGGCAACGATGACCCGTCCCCCGTTTTCCAGATGCTTTTGAATCTTCTCCGTGCCTTCTAATTGCATGCTGAGGGTCTTGGCGTAGAGGTTTAACAAGTAATAGATGATTGACGTAAGAAAAGTGTTTAATAATAAGTATTTTATTTCCTTTGCAACAGCCATGAGCAGATTTCCTTTTTATCCATTGATAAAGATATGCTCTTCGGCAATTTATAAGGCATTGTTATTCCACGTTGAAATTATAAGAAGAACGACCACATGTGTCAAAAGAATTTTTACCACAAAATATGGGATGCGATATTGGTGATGATGGAATATGTGTATCGGGTTGGTCAATCTTCCAGTTGCGAAATCCGATTTGGGGCTGTTTCAACTGTTACGAGGGGCTCTTTTCGACAGATTTCAGATAGCCCTCTCCCGCACCCCTCTTCTCTATGAGGCGTTATGAGTGTATGATGCATCCCAGGAATAGTCGGGACATTGATAGAGTTGATCATTACCAAGAGAAAGCTTGCATAAGTTTTCTCACATCCAAGTTATTGATAACAGTCAACTATCATCAATTCATGTTATCATTAAATTGAGTTTCATTAGTCAACATAGCAAACATAATCCTGATGAACTTATGAGCAGTTCCCAATGCGACGGATATGCTTTGAATCGCAATGCAGCGCGTAGGTAATAATTTTATAGCGGATATGTCGGCAGATGCATCGGGTATCAAAAGATAAGCTTTTACAGGAAGCTTCTCTTGTATGTTAAGGTTTGGAATGTCGGGTTTCACTAATATGACATTCCCCCCGCAGTTGCAGAGAAAAATTATAGGAACAAGATAAAAAATAACTTTTAAACAGGCGCGTTATTCGACTATTAGCTCTTTTCAAATTTATCAAGGAAAGTATATTAGAAAGCTCACCATCTCCGATTCTACAGGGATTAATGATGTTTAGTGGAAAGCATTCTTCTGAATGCTTAGCGAAGCTAACAAAATAGTACACCTATGTCAAAGTAGAATAAATCCGGTCAACAATCCCCATCTTCTCTTAAAAAAGAGGCTTCGATCGTCACCACCCACGACTGTTTAGCAGTCGTCATTCATCAAAACTGAGACCTTATGATAAAAAAGTAAAAGGCAAGTCTCAACCTTGCATGGTATATTTTGTTTTACCGAACAAAAACATACCCAAAGGAGGCTTGCCATGGCTAAAGGTAACAAACTTGATTTCACTGGTCAACACATTTACGTTGGTATGGACATTCACAAAAAGAGTTGGAGCGTTAGCATTTATACAGAACATTTTGAACATAAAACCTTTACCCAACCGCCCGAGGTTAAGAAACTGACAAATTATTTACAAA
>JBEKOL010000008.1:0-109769 GCA_049521775.1 Syntrophales bacterium | reverse complement strand
GGTCCATAACCAGTTGCAAGGTCGGGGGAAGGAAGCTTTCAGTGCGATTCGGGTCCGGCACTACGGCTATGATCTTACACCGGAACAGATGGAGGCGAAGCATATCCGGACGACAACGCTTTTGAAAGAGACGCTCGTGAATGATCCGGAAGACGTGTACTGCCTCTTTCAATTGTCTTCTTCATATTCCATGCACCGCGAGTTTGACAAGGCCATCAAATACGGTGAAATGGCCCTGGAAATCATGCGCCGCAGGAACATGAAAAACGATTTTTTTCTGACGGCGTTCCATACGGTGGCCCAGGGTTATTACGCCCTGGGGAAATTAGAGAATGTGGAACGCCTCTGCCTGGAAGCCCTTAACTTATTTCCCATGCATCTGGATATGTGTCATCTCCTTGCATCCATCTATTTTGAGAAGAAGGATCTTGAGAGGTGCCGGTACATGTCGGAGCGTTGCCTCCGCATCTATGAATCCTTAGAAAGGAATCCCTCGCTTATCGGAAATACTTACTGCCACAGCTTCACCATAAAGCATAAAATCTACTTCCGCATGGCCTGCACCCACATCCTTGAAAAGGATTTTGAAGGCGCCGATCAATACTTTTGGAAAGGCTTTGAAGATTCAGGCAAATGCCTAGAACATGCCGAGAGTATCTACCGCTTCTACCTCAAACATTGCATGGATGAAAAGGCGCTGCTATGGCTGAAAATCATATACGAAACCGGTCTCAGCAAGGGAAGTGACCCGACTATTCTTCGGGAATGTAAAACCCTTTACCTGAAAATCGGCAAAGATTTCCTGCAGCAGGGCGATCTGAAAGCCGCCGCCGATTGCCTGCACAAAGCCGAAGATGAGGGACTCACGGCGGATGAACAACTTGAAAAGAGGCTTTTACAAACACAGCTCTGCTGGCAGGTTGAAGCAACGGATGATCTTATTCAAGCCCTGGAATCGCTCATGCAAACGCTGGGCATGAATACCAACCGCTGCTTCCATTCGATTATGGATATGGGACAGATTGTCTATGACATCGCCGAGGAATTCTGCCGCCGGAAACAGTGGCATTTAGCCGAACATGCCCTCCAGCTTGCGGTTCAGATCACTCCCGCCATCTTCGATCACGGTAAGTTCGACCGGCTCCTTGTGGACGCCGAACATTGTAACAATCAATCCTCATAATTTCCCTCAACCATCGGATGCACTTTTCATTTAAAATTAAAGTATTCTTTCCTCCCTGTCGATAATAAAGCCAAAAGATGAAAAAAATAGGCAAGGGAGGAGGTGAAAGAAAGCAGGACGAGGTAACCGGGAAATCATACGAAGAAACCCCGGTTGTGAATTATAACTTTTTTTCAAATAATTGGCAAGGATGCCAAAAATCCAAGAATAACAAAATCAAGGAGGATAAAAACCATGGGAATGATCTACGACATTCAAAATAACGCTGCAGCATTAACTGCAGAGAGGAACTTGGAAGTTTCCAGTTCATCAATGAAACAATCGTTACAAAGACTTTCTTCAGGCTATCGTATAAACTCAGCCTCGGATGACGCAGCAGGTATGGCCATTTCTAACGGCTTAACCGCGAATATTGCCTCGGCAAATATTGCCCAGCAAAACATCTCACAAGCAACCTCCCTCTTGCAGGTGGCGGACGGAGCGATGAGCAGTGTCGGCGACATTTTAACACGCATGAAGGAACTTGCTACGGAGGCAGCGTCTGCAAACGTCGGATCGGATGTTGGGGCGCTATCTAATGAGTATAATACACTTGTCTCTGAAATTGACAGGATTGCCAATTCGACCCAGTATTCAGGCACGAATCTAGTCGACGGAACTTTTGGCAGCGCCACCAGCGGCAACAACACCACTGTATCAATTAGCAACGTTTCTAACATTTATAATCTCAATGTGTCTTCAGCGGCACTCGGGAGTTATACAGTTAGCTACGTGACAACTGGTGCCGTATTGACGCTGGCAGACTCAAACGGCGACAAGCAAAACGTAGCTCTTACAGGCGGGGCACAGACGGTCAATTTTAGCGACTTCGGCATTAGTTTCCAGACGACGACTGCCGCTGCTACGGCTGCGATGGGGGCTGCCCTTGCTGCCGACACTCCTATAGTCGTTGCTGCCGGCGCAGGTGGAGGAACCGACGACTTCCAGATCGGCTACGCGGGAGAGACAAACAATACGTATTCAGTACTGGGTGTGTCTATCAACAGCATAAAAGCTGTAGCTCTCGGACTCGCTAATAACGACATTTCCACCGCCCCTGGTGCTCAGACAAAAATGGATACTATTGACGCCGCCATCACCACGCTGTCTAGCGACCGTGCTAGCATCGGCGCCTACGAGAACCGGCTGACTTATGCAGGAGAGAACCTCACCGCTACAATACAGAACTTCACAGCGGCAAACTCGGCCATTAAGGACGTGGATATGGCTTCGGAAATGACGAACTTCACCAAACAACAGATCCTTGTCCAGGCTGGTACAGCGATGTTAGCTCAGGCAAACACGGCCCCACAACAAGTACTTGCACTGTTCAAGTAACCCTGACTTCCAACCCTTCGCATGAAGCCCCGCAATTCATTAATTGCGGGGCTTCTTTATTGGCAGATTTCTTGCTTTCTAAATAAAGAAACCATTAACAATTTGTCATTTCTGACGCAGGGAGAAATCTTATAAGTCCTTGATAAATAAGAAGATTCACTCGTAGCAATGACATTGCGTATAAGTTTTCAAATGTCTCGAAAGGACTCAAGTTTCAGGAAAATTTTACCGATAGTTATTGTAAACCATGGGACGCTTAAGACTCATGGTTAAAACTTGATGGACGCATCAGAAAGGATTTTCGGATGGCTAGTACTAGTAATGTTAGCAGCAACGCAGGAACCAGTTTTATCAGCGGTCTTTCCAGCGGAATTGACTGGAGCAGCATGGTCGATCAGTTGATTGCTGTTGATCAGCAAAGCGTGACAGCTGTTCAAAACAAACAAACTGCCGACCAATCAAAACTCCAGGCATGGCAGTCTTTCAATACCCAACTTCTCTCTTTGAAGACGGCTGCTGATGCCATGCAGAACCCTTCCGATTTCTCTGCCTTCACATCAAACCTGTCCACTATCAGCGGTACTTCAAATGCAAGTGACTTGCTCTCCGCTTCAACCAGCGACACAGCATCTCCGGGAAGTTACACTATAAAAGTGGACAATCTGGCCCAGGCGCAGCAATTAGCTTCTAACCCCTTCACCAGCAACTCAACCGCCCTGGGCTATAATGGTGATATTCTTATGAATGGTAAAGTCATTACAGTCAATGCTAAAGACACACTGACCAATGTCGCGGCAAGCATTAACAAGGCTGACACAGGGGCATCCCCATCCGGGGTGACAGCAACCGTTGTCAACTTCGGCACCAATGACAGCCGGTTGATTCTCACCAGTGATACGACCGGCGCAGCAGGAATCAGTCTCCTTAACGGGTCATCTGCAAACCTTGTGCAGCAGTTCGGCTGGAAAGACGATCAGGCCACAATAAGTAAAAATCCCATAACCCATGGCGCACAGAGTGATCTCTTTAGCTCGCCAACTGCAACGATTAGCTCTCTTCTAAACCTCACTAACCCTCAGTCGGGGATTGTGTATATCGACGGCCATTCGGTATCCCTGAATCTTGGCGGGACCAACGCTATGTCCCTTACAGATATCAAAAACGCTATCAACACCGCGAATATAACGGGAGTGACTGCCTCTGTCGTATCTAAGACGGAAAACGGGACCACTTCTTACCGCCTCCAGATTGCCCAAAGCAGTGGGACCCCGACATTTACGGATGCGGATAATATCCTCAACACCCTTGGCATCCTGGATCACACGAACAACTCAAGTACAGGGGTGGTCTCGGGGAACTCCATGACATCCAATGGTTCCTATATAACTGCATCGACCCTTTTGAAGAACATTGACGGCTACACCTTTACGCCGCCGAGCGGGAGTCCTCCCGTCTACGACTATATCACCCTCTCGGGCACTGATACGACAAACCAGCCGGTAAGTGCGCAGTTCAATATCACGAGTTCGACGACGGTTCAGGATCTTCTTGACCAAATTAATACATCTTACGGAAATGTTTTGGCCTATGTTACCTCTGACGGAAAGATTCGGGTGGACGACTTGAGTGGAAACGCGACTACAAATCTGAGTGTTACCCTGACTCCTACCATTCAGGATTCAGGGCCTTCACTGTCCTTTATATCCTCCAATGGTCCCTTTGGTGCCGCCTCGGCAATGATGGTTGCCGGTAAAGATGCCAAATTGGAAGTGGAGGGTGTACCGGTTACAGCGTCATCAAATACCATTGACAATGTCATCCCCGGTGTCACCCTGAATCTTCTCAAGGCAGACAATTCCACAACAATCAAATTGAATGTTACACAGGACACTAGTGCCATCATGACTTTGATCAACAACTTTGTGACCGCATATAATGCAGTAGCATCCACTATCAGTACACAGGATTCTTATAATACAACGACAAATACAACAGGAGGCGTTCTTTTTGGAGATAATACACTTCTTAACGTGAATTCTGATCTTACATCCGCTCTTATCCAGCCTGTATCAGGCGTTAACAGCCAGTTTTCCACTTTGGCCCAAGTCGGGATCAGTGTCGATGATAAAGGACAAATGAGTGTCGATGACACAACTTTGCAAGGATACCTTCAGACCAACTTCAACGACGTTATGTCCCTCTTCACCGCTCAGGGCACTACGTCATCGAACAGTCTTACCTATGTGGGGGATACGCAGAACTCAAAGGCCGGTTCATACGACGTTAATATCACACAGGCGGCGACACAGAGCTCAGGAACATCTGACAACGCGGTCACGGTGCTCAACCCTCTCAACAGTAACGACACCCTTACCATTCAGCAAGGAAGTAATACAGCGACTATCGATCTGACCTCAGGCATGAGCATGAATGACATTATCAATGCAATAAATACGGAACTCACCACAGATTCGAACGGACAGACCGGCGGCCATTATGCCATGGGCATAACCGCTTCCCAAAATAGTCAAAACCAGCTTGTCCTGACCAGTGCCGATTACGGCAGTGCATCCAGTTTTACAACCACAGACGCGAATGGGGTGCTGTGGAACCCAACACCGCCCTCGCAGCAACTGCCCGTTAAGGAAACATTCACTGGGAAGGACGTGAAAGGAACTATCGGTGGCGAGGATGCAACCGGCTACGGACAGATTCTTACAGGAAACACCGGCAACGCCAATACGGACGGTCTATCCATAGAATACACGGGATCATCGGATTCATATCCCGTTGATGCGGGGACGATTAAATTAACGACCGGTGTGGCAGACCTCTTTGACCGTACCCTTACTAATATTACTGATCCTTACAGTGGATATGTTACTTTCAAGGAGACGTCTCTTCAAAATAGCATCAAGAGCTATACAACGGAAATCAATCAGATGAACGACCAGCTTGCACAAAAGAAACAGCAGATGCTCAACGAGTTTACGACTATGGAAACTGCAATAGCCACTATTCAAAGCGAAAGCAGCTGGCTTACCTCGCAAGTTACTGCTGCAACGAACGGCTGGCAGCTCACTGCTGCAACGAGTTCAACGAGTTTGTAACTATGGAAACTGCAACAAACGCCCAAGACGAAAACGTCTGGTTTACCTCGGAGCTTACTGTTGCATCGAGCGGCTGGCAATTATAGCGAACATTATATAACCTTTAATAAGGAGGATGGATCATATGTACGGTAAAGGAATCGGAGCCTACCGGCAAGCAGGAGTATTGACAGCAGACCCCAAAAGGCTGGTTTTAATGTGCTACGAGGAAGCTATACGGAATCTGAAGATTGCCAAGGAAAAATTCATCTCCCGCGATTACGAAGAAAAAGCAAAAGCATTACAAAAAGCGCATAATATTATTTTTGCACTTAACGCCGCACTCGATTTTGAAAAGGGAGGCGACATAGCCTCAAACTTGCATGCCCTTTACAATTACATGACGTGTCGTTTATTGCAAGCGGACTTAAAAAGAGACTTAAGAGTGATGGACCACATTATCGGGATGTTGGTAGAACTGAAATCGGCATGGGAAGAGATCCTTAACGGTCAGCGCAAGGATATGAATCCAAGTCTTCATCACATCACTGATCGGGAGAAAGAAACCAGCAGAAAAGAAATGAGGGCATAGAAATGACAGACCAAAAATCATCAGCGGCATCTGCCGATCTTTCGAGACTTTGCGAATTACTAGAGCAAAAAACGGCTGTTTTTAAAGATTTCATGTCTGCAACCGCATCCCTGAAGGATATGATTGAACAACATAATGTGGAAGCTATTCAAATGTTGATCGCCCGGCGCCACGATTATATAACCTTCATCGGCAGAGTAGACGAGGCAATCCGCAGGATCAGGGAGGCGCATCCCTCTTATGAAGTACCGGAAACAAGAAAACGTATTCAATCCCTTATAAAGACCCTTGAAAATATGATTAGTAAAACCCTGCGGTTAAACCAGGATTGTGAGGCCGCCGCGGAAGATGAGCTCGATAAGTTGAGAAACGACTTATCCGGGATCGGCCATAGTCAAATGTGGTTCAAAGGTTATAGCGGAAATTCCGGAGAGTCCCGCTTCCTTGACGTTAAGACATAGGGATATTAAACCCAGATTACGCAATAGAAACTAAATCTCTATTGCTGAATTTGGGTTGAAAGGCATAAAGTTTTTGCGTTTGAATGCCGATATATACAATAAAAGAAGTAGGATGGAGGTAGAAATAGATATGGCTATTTCAAACATAAATCCGGCGGTGCCAAATGTGCCCGGAATTTCCTTGCAGGGTTCAGTATATGGAAACAACCCGCCCCAAGAAGAACCTTCTGGGCAGGCGCCGGAAGAATCCAGACCTATGAACTCTGAAGCAGTAAATGAAACGCTCCAGCAAATTCAGAACCAGCTCCAATCCATGAATATCGGTGTGAGCTTCTCAACATACGGGGATAAAAATAATGATATTAGTGTAATCGTCACAGATAAAGATACGGGAAAGGTCATACGAGAAATCCCCCCCGAAGACCTTCAAAATTTATATACGAAACTGGGAGAGCTAGTCGGCGCTATTTTTAACCGTCCTGCTTAAAGAACAGCCCCGCACCACATTGATCACACCTTCTTTTCACAGGGAAGCTGCCCATAATTTATTCCATTTTTAATTATCTCGGGCTGTAAAAGCCTCGTCACCAGAACCAGCTGTTGTCAGGTAATACCGAATAGCATACGTCTGATCTTCGAGGACAACCTGTTTAGCAATCTTTTTTTCTGCATTGACCACTATAGGCGCCCTGAGGTTGACAGAAACCGAAAAAGGGTTTTGAAGGATGGTCACAATAGCAAGCAGGACCACATGCTCTGCATTTTCTATTTCGAGGAGTTTCCTATCATTATCGTCTATGACCGGCTCATAGTCATGTTTTGCGATAAATGGATTGATTACGACGAAGGCAACCTTGCCATCGTCAAGGGACTGGAACCACCAGAACGGGTTCTTTTCATCCTGCATATGCAATATGTATTTCTTCAGGTGTTCAAATCCGAGGATACCTCCCCGCATATCAATGATCTTGGATTCATCTACATCGATCTGCCCAAAGCGGCTGGTAGCTATATTCACTATATGAATCTCCCTGCTTAGTATATCTGCGAACCAGTACTTATAGTATTTTCAAAGCTTTTATTGGTCTTTTAAAAGCAAGTTTTTCAATCCTTCCAAAACGTCAGGCAAAGTATCCTTCTCTATAGTATCCCCTTTTGCAGCCTTGATATTCTGTTCCCTGATGAGCTGATATATTTCTTCCCGATGAACGGCAATATGAGGTGGGGCCTCAATTCCAATCCTGACCTGTTTTCCCTTTGCTTCGAGAAAAGTGATCCTAATATCATCACCGATCGTTATCGACTCACCCAACTTCCGTGTCAGGATTAACATCATATCCTCTTATTATATGGGAAATCATCCTTCTATTTAAGGAAATTAAGGATTGACATGCCCTCTACATCACTTGCTGTTTTATAAATAGCTTCTAAGGTCAATTGCTGCTTCTGAATATTTGTTTCCAGCTTTGCCACATCAGCATCTTCGATATTCGAGTCATCGGTCGTTAGCTGTGTGTTCATATCAGTAAGTACGGAACTTGCGGCAGTCAGATTGTTCTCCCTAGTTCCACATTGTGCAGTATAACGGGTAATTTGATCACCAGCATTAGTGAGGGAATCAAGTTGATTCGTTATGCCTGTTACGTCATTGTTCTGCAGTGCTGTTTGCAAATCGTTTAATACCGTGAAAATATCAACAGTACCATTGCCCTGATTTGTGAACGCCTCTTCTCCCGTGATACTGTAATTATTTGTGACACCATTGTTAACTTCATTGGAAAGTTCTTCGCCGTTACCATTGTAATAACCGGCTGCATACGCCTTGACAGTGAACACATCGTTAGCCGCAAAGTTACCGGCAGGGAATGTTAAGGTTATTCCGTCACCTATTGGGGTACTTCCGTTCGCGGGTATTGTCGGTGTTGTCTTCCCCCACGTCTTACCGCCGTCGGATGAAACTTCATAGGTTGCAGTTCCAAGCGCCCCGCCTTGCACAATCTTAATGACGTAGGTATTATTCACAGTACCTGTGTAAGTTCCTGAGGTATTTACCGTACTCCGATAAGTATTTCCACTTGCCGGGGTGGCAGTAGCATCGATTGTTGTAGTTGACCTCGCCGTTGCGGAAAACGGCGCTGTATCTGTATTTGTACCGGAGAAGAGATACCTGTTTTCGAATTTTGAATTAGCAAGAGACATGATCTGTTCAATTTGTTGCTGCAGGGAAGCAGCTGCATCCTGCCTCGTTGAAGCGGTCGCCGTCGCACTACCCTGTGAGATTGCCGTTGTTTGAATACTTGTTAGAATGTCGTTCACTTGTGACAAAGCCGATTCCGTGGAAGAAAGCCATGAGTTATTGCCACTAATATTGTTTTGGTAATTACTGATCTGCGCCAACCCACTCCTGTAATTGAGAATCTGACCAAAACCGATGGGATTATCAGACGGACTGTTAACCTGCTTCCCTGAAGACATTTCCTCTATTAGATTATTATACTGACTATCAACGGTGGACATACTGTTATTCAGTAAATCGGTCATTATTTGATTTGTAACGCGTGTAATCATAATCTCACCCTCTGTTCCTGCCTAAATCAAAAAAATGTTCATAATCTTAACAACAAGATGAACCTCATGTGGTTATGGCCGTGTCTATCCCTAAATTAATTAGGGTACCCATCATAGTATTAGCAATCTCGGTTATTCTGCCCGCGGCATTGTAAGCGGTCTCGTACTTGATCAAATTCATCATCTCTTCATCTAGGGAAACACCTGAAACGGATTGTCTCTGATTCTCTATCTGGTTCAGGATGGCAGTTTGCTGGTCGTTATTGTTTTGTGCATTTGAGACATCCTGGCCGATTTTTGACTCAAGGGATTCATAATAATTATCGATTGTCATACCACCCCCCATCAATGATGAGTCATTCTGAATGGCAGCAATCGAACCGGCATTATCGCCGTCTTGATTGACAGTAGCTGATGCGGCAATCTTCGTCACATCAGCAACAACACCCGGAGCTACCTGCATATCCGATGCGGCATAAGTTGCATTAACATTGAAAACATCACCAATATTGAAGGTGCCCGCGGTAAAGTTTAAGGTTATTCCGTTACCTAGTGTGATATTTCCGCTCGCAGGCATTGTCTGTGTACTTCCCCATGTCTGACCGCCGTCGGATGAAACTTCATAGGTTGCAGTTCCAAGCGCCCCGCCGCTCATAATTTGCACTTCGTAGGTTTTGTTGGCAGTCCCTGTATAAGCCCCTCCGGCGGTGACCGTACCGGCATAAGTGTTCCCACCAGCCGCTACAAGAGAATCGACCCCTGCCGGAGAAAAAAATTTACCCCCGACATTGCCGTTCAGATCATAGCCGGAACTATGCTGAGTATTGACACTATTGACGATGGTCGCCGCCAAGTTATCAAGATTATTGAGATAACCGGCAACCTCCGTATCTCTGACGTCCAGGAGCCCGGCCAGTGTTCCCCCTTGCAGGTTGGCATTTATCGCTACCGTAGGAGTGTCCTGGAAAACAACATCATAGTAATTCGAGTTATTCGGGTTGTCTTGCACGCCAAGCTTGTAGACGGTCGAACCGTCCACAAGCGATCTGCCGTTTGAAATATAAACATTCAGTGCACCGTTTGCATCTTCATTGTAATTCACTTGGACGATCTTGCTGATGTTCTGCAAAAGTGTATATCTTTGATCCTCCAGACTCGACGCAACGTTGCCTGACGACTCAGCCTCAGTAATCTGATTATTTAAATCGGCCATTTGTGCAAGGTAACCATTCAGTTGCGTCACGGTGTCAGAAATTTGACTATTCGCACCACTCTGGATCTGAATGAGTTCTTTCGCCCTCTGATTGAACGTGGAAGCAAGGCTCTGAGATACGGATACCAAGTTGTCCCGTTCAGTGAGATCGGTGGGGTTCGTGGACACTTGCGACCAGGCACTCCAGAATTGCGATAACAAGTCATTGATGCCCACACCGCTACTTTCATTAAAAACACTCTGCACGTCATTTAAAAGATTCAATTGGGCTTGACTGTATGCTCCGTTCGGCTCCTGCTGAATCTCCTGGGCATCGAGATATTTATTATTCATCCTCTCTGTGGATGTAATCTGGACCCCAATTTCCTCCTGACTTGCATTATTAGCACCTGTAGCGCTAGATCCAAATTCGGGAACCAACATCGAGTAACCCGGTGTATTAACATTGGCAATATTAGACCCGGTAACATTAAGAGCAGTTGCGTTAGCTACAATAGCATCCCTCGCAATATTTAACACACTACTGATATTCCCCATAGTTCACCCTTCCGTTTGTACTATCTTCCCATTCCGGGCGACCGGCCTCATTTTCCCCGAAGGCATATAATATGCCGAATTGGAAGAGAGGAGACTGTGAATAAAGTCGATGGATCCCTGCAAAAAATGGCGAGAGTAATCAATCAACTCCTTATTATTTCTATTCATCTCCCGGCTCCTGGCAAGGAGACCGCCCAATATAGACTGGCACTCCAGCAGATATTTCTTTTGATCAGGATCCGCATAAGAACACAAAACGGTCAGATTGATTTCATTCTCTTCGAGATCAAGTATTTTTGCTATTTTTTTAACAAGCTTTAATCTCCCCTCCTCCAACATTCTTGCCTTCAGTATTACAGTCTCCTTCTTGCTGTTACTTTCGAGGAGCCTTTCAAGGGAAGGTTTCATTAATATTATCTTTTCATGTGAGATTGCGGCCTGAAGCTCTCTATAAATGACTATTTCCCTCTTCAGGAGAATTATCAATGAATCAAGAAGAGCCGGCAATTCATCCGTATAAAGGCCAATGTTTTCCTGTATCATATCCACATCCTATTAAATAATTATCTTAAAGCTTCAGACATATTGCCTTTAGCGTCATTGCGAAGAAGCCTAAGCAATAAGGTTACTTTCATTCGCAACGGCAAAAACCAAATATTTTCAGAGTTCTGTGCAATCTTGGCTGTCCTGTAAAGTTGGGTAATATAACCCTAATCTACACAAACGATGCGGCGGGCTCTTTATTGAGGATGAAACATCTGAGGAAAATGGGGGAAATTCTTTATCAGGCGAATGTATCTAAAAGAGACTCTGACACCATTTTCTCAGCAATTTTTTGTCCGTTTACATCGTAAGTGCCCGTGTCAACCTGATCCTTCAATTCGCTAATCTTATCTTCGCGAACATCAGGAAGCTGGCTGACAGCGTCCCGCAATTGCTGGATGTCTCTTGCCTTGGTGGAAAGATTTACTTTCTCTTCCGGTGCCGCACTTCCGTCTACCTTCGCGCTTGATTCTTCCTGTACCTTCTCAGTCTTCTGGTACTGCTGAACAGCCTGGATTGCGGCATCATCGACTTTAGAAATTTTCATCTTGCGAATCTCCTTATGATTCTCTCTTTATCACACTTATCGGCAAGAAGACAACAAAACTTTAATAAAACCTCTCATATCGCTCTTCAGCGATGATTGCTTAACTGGTTGAAAAGGGTTTGCTGTAAGCCTGCTCCTTTCCCTTTATTTGACATCTCTTCGGCAACCTTTTGATCAAATAACATATAATAAGTATCTTTACCGGGACTCTGTTTTAAATAACCACTCTGAGGAATGCTTTGCCTCATTGTCTTAAACATATAATAGGTGAAGATAGACTCGAAATCGGCACAAGCTTTTTTCAGTTTTTTTTCTTTTTTGAGAGCATCTTCACCCTCCACTGCACCAATTCCTTTCTGAGGAATCTCCTGATTCGTAGCCTGTGCTTTCACTGCTGCAACATCAGCCATGATACCCAACCTTCTTGTGACTCATCTCATCTTTTACGAGAACTTCGTTAAAAGTTGATATTTTCCTTTATATAATTCTCAAATCAGCCTGAAGTGCCCCAGCGGCTTTTATAGCTTGCATAATGGTAATGAGATCCCTAGGCGAAACGCCGATTGCATTCAGAGCACTCACTACTTCCTGAATGGTGACTCCCCTCGGCACTAGCAGCAATTTCTTTTTTTCCTCCGCCACGGTTACCTGACTCTCAGGCGTCACCACTGTCTGCCCTCCAGGAGCCATTATCACGCCTCCTTTTTGGGTTGGTGCACTACCGGCAGGCTCTCCCGGAGCGTATGGAAGCGGTTGGGAAACCCTTTTCTCCTCTTTTATTTGAATGGTCAGATTTCCATGCGCTATAGCTACAGTAGCTATCCTCACATTCTCGCCCATGACAACGGTACCTGTCTTTTCGTTCATAACTACAACAGCGACAGAATCAACGGGAACATCGAGGTTTTCTATAAGCGAAACAAGTTGCACCACATTAATTCCCACATTCTCTTTGATCCTTACAGTAACAGAAGTTGAGTCTACAAGGGTTGCCTCAACATTGTGCATCGAACTGTTAATCACCTCCGCCAAGTGGGTTGATGTCGTGAAATCAGGCTGATAGAGGTTTATGGAGAGTACCCTTTTTTTACCAAATTCATATGGTAGCTCTTTCTCAACGGTGGCACCGTTTGTAATCCGACCGGCAGTTGTGTGGTTTTTTGTAACACCTCCTCCTGCAGCGCCACTCGCCGCAAAGCCGCCAATGGCAACCGGTCCCTGGGCAACAGCGTAAACCTCGCCGTCTGCACCTTTAAGTAGAGTCATTAGCAACGTACCACCCAGAAGACTCTTTGAGTTACCTATAGAGGAAACTTCGACATCTATCCTTGACCCAACTTTTTCAAAAGGCGGCAATTTAGCAGTCACCATGACCGCCGCAATATTGTCCGCCTTCATATCTGTGTTGCTCGGTATCATAAGTCCCTGTCGCTTCAACATATTGATTAGCGTTATCGCCGTAAACCCATTCGTCAAATCATCACCCGTACCGTTCAAACCGACAACCAATGAATAACCGATCAGCTGGTTATCCCTGACCCCGCCAATACTCGCGATGTCTTTTATTCTTGCCGCATACACGCTATCAGCAAGAATCACACAGAAAAGGATACATGTGATTATTCCACATATTTTAATCATATTTGTCGAACGTTTTAACATACCTTCTGCCACCTTCCAGAACGTTAGAACGGCCACACCCAGTCCGCAACGCGAGTGAGCCAGCCCGGTCTCATTTTGTCGTCTACTGTACCTTTTCCCGTGTAAACAAGCTTTGCATCGGCAATATATTGGGACTGGATAGTATTATCGAACGCTATATCATCAGGTCTGATAATACCAGTGATGACCAGATACTGATCTTCGGCATTGATAGTAACCTGTTTTCTCCCCTCAATTACAAAATTACCATTCCCCATGATTTTCATAACTCTCGCCGATATTGTTGCCGTCAAGTTGCCGTCCCGCTCTGATGACCCGATTCCCTTGAGAGAATTCGACTGAGCGCCACCGACGCTTATGCCGGTGGTACCCTTTCTGAGCATATCCTGTATCGCCCCTTCCAGTCCCAAGAGATTCGTAACCGAGGCAGTTGCACTTGTGTCCCTGCTGGTAGTTGTGTTTCCGTTATTACTCCCTGTGGCGGTCTCATTCACTACAATGGTTACGACGTCGTTTAGATTCCGCGCTCTTCTGTCGGAAAAGAGAGAATTAGCAGCATTTTCGCCCGACCAGATAGATCCTGGTTGAGATTCCCTTTTAGTCTCTTGTGGAATGGGTTGGGGATTTGCCTTAACATAAAGGTTGGATGAACACCCTACAGCACAGATCAACACACAAAACATGAATAAAGCTTCAATCCGTCTGGATCCTGTCATGTTATTGCCCCTTAAAATTCTACTCTGACGGAAGAATCGTCCGTAACCCTGGCATAAACCATTTTATTTGACGATGTATTCCTTATTTTTATGTAATCGCCGCGACTTCCATCTTCCTCGCAGATGCCAAATGTTACGATCATCATGGGACCGCTTTCGAGAACCATCTTTACCATCTTCCCCCTTTTCATGGTCTTAACATCCTTTAGCATGTTCCTCTTGATCTCCATATTCTGTCTTATGTCGTTATAGGGCTGCTTCCCCACCACATCCTCTATTTGTGTCACCACGTAAACCGGCAACTGGTTAAACCACTTCCGGACAAGCTTGACACTATCGGAATCTATTCCCTTATCCCTCATCAGGTATTTAGTACTCATCACTACGTCCATTGCCACTTCCATCCTAACATGGACTCTCTCCTCCCTCAAAAGCGTACCGTCATCGTACACCCCCACGGTAAAAATTGAATCGCCTATATAGGCTTCATCCTGTCCGCTTCTGACTTTGCAACTGATTTTCTCTCCTTGCACATGCAGATCCGGTATTCTAGCCAAGAAATCGATCCTCATGCCAGATTGCCAAGGCATATTCGTTTCTATGTAATCTTTCACTAACGCCTTTATCTCCATTCCTTTGATGATCTTATCTTGTGCCGCAAACGATGATGAAACGACACCAGTCAGAAAAAACACTATGAAAAACAGTATCATACTAGTTAATGCCCGAATTTTCATTGCCTATTCCTCAAACTTCACTACCCTTTTACTTTTTCAAATTGCTTATCATCTGGAGAATCTGGTCGGCTGTTTGTATAGATTTAGTGTTCATTTCGTAAGCCCTCTGGGCCGCAATCATATTAACCATCTCTTCAACAACGTTGACATTAGACATCTCGACGGCATTCTGTTGAATGGTGCCAAACCCTGTTACGCCCGGGCTTCCCGTTACAGCAGATCCGGAAGCGTCCGTTATGTCGTAACAGTTGTTCCCTATGCTTTTCAGGCCGGAAGGATTGATAAAACGAGCAAGTTGAATTCTGCCACTTGCCAATTTATTTTCATTAGCATCCGTCGCTGTCCATGTCCCATCCTGGAGTATCTGAAAGTTAACAGCAGCCTGCGGAATGCTCACCTGAGGGGTTAGTGTGAGGCCATTACCATTGACCATAGTACCATTGTTGTTGGTCATGAAACTCCCTGACCTTGTATAAATCGTGCGTCCATTGTTATCGACCAGTTGGAAAAAACCATCACCCTGAATGACCCAGTCGTATGGACTGTCAGTCTGCTGCACATCGCCCTGTGTAAACATCCTTGTAGTTGACATTATTTTTGAACCCATGCCAACTTCTATACCGACTGGCAACTGGCCCCCTGAAGACGTTTCCGTTCCGGCTTTCTTAGTTGTCTGGTAGAGCATATCCTGAAAATCAGCCCTTGATTTTTTAAAACCTGTGGTATTTGCGTTGGCCAAGTTGTTCGCTATCACATCCAGATTGGTCTGTAACGCTTCCATCCCGGTTCCTGCTGTCCATAAAGCTCTTATCATACAAAACCTCCCTATTCATGGCCCGCATGATTTCATCATGCTGCTAACTTTCCTATTTGACTTGTCGCTAACTTGTCTTGATCCGCTGTTGTCTGTATAATCTTTTGGTATATCTCCACAGAACGATTAATATCGATCATATCTGTCATCTCTCTTACGACGTGCACATTTGAGAGTTCAACATGCCCCTGCCTGATTGTGGGATCATTCTTGTCCGCAAGGCCGGCATTACCAGGGTCCGTGAAAAGACATCCCTTCACCTTTGCTAAGGCCTGGGGATTATTGAAACTCACTATTTTCAAAGTATCAACAGGATTGCCAGCTACTGATACATCACCTTTTAAGCCTATATTTATTTCGCCATCAGGAAGCTTGATTTTGCTGCCGGACTTACCAAGGACATAATCGCCTTCCCCCGTAATTAAATTACCATCTTTGTCGACTGTAAAATTGCCCTGCCTTGTGTAGGCCACCCCTTCTTCGGACTGAATGGCAAAAAATCCCTCACCATCAACGGCAACATCCATGGGATTGTCGGTCCGATGTATCGTGCCGGGGGAATAATCGACGACGACCTGAGGAATAGATGCCATTTCTTTTTCCGGATCGGGCGCACTGTAGTATAATTTCACCGACTTGAATCCATTGGTATTACTGTTGACGACATTGTTTGTGATGAAATCCAGCTGATCGAATTTCTGCTGGTAAACATTTGCCATTTGACCTATGCTTTGGATCATTATTCTTAGCCCTTCTGCTTTTGAGCTTCCAAATTGCAATTCACATGCCAATGAGCGAAGTACTGCGTATCTTGGACGCCGGGACCATGAAGTGCAAAGACAAAACCATATGGATCATAAGTTGTTGCAATTAAATAATATTTTTTAGATGTCATCGGGAACGCGTAGCTGCAGGACGGGCCATCGGGCAACGTGGATCACGCTGGAGCCGATAGGGTAGGCAAATAGTTATGCCCGGGAAAATTTTTCCCCTCTTAGCTTTTCATTGAGAGAATAGACAAAGGCAAGTATCTCAGCAACAGCCTTGTACAAGACGGGCGGGATCTGCTCATCAATTTCAAGTTTGCTCAAAATATGGACGAGATTCGGATCTTCTTTGATAGGTATCCTGTTTTTCTTCGCTATATCAATAATCTTTTCTGCGACGAAGCCTCGACCTTTCGCAGTAAGCACTGGGGCCGCGTCCTTTTGGGGATCATACTTTAGAGCCGCAGCCACACGTATTTTTTCATCTTTTCTTGCCATCGCGATTTCCTGTATGAATCCAATTGCGAAACTCCCCGCAAAAGGGGGCATCCCCTCCCACAGTCAAGAAAAATATTGAGCCAAAACAACGCCAATTTCGGGAAAGTTCCCTACGTCATTTATGCGAAGAGATCAATTGCCTCCTTGTTATACAATACACTATTCTGATAATAATTTACCCTCTCTTTGACTAAATTACCGTCCACAATGCATTTAACCATGTCAATCTTGCAGCCGAGAGCGAAAAGACTTTCCCGAAGTTCTTCGAGGAAGGAGGATATGAATTCGCATGCATCCCGATCCACACATTTCACAACACAGTTGATCTTATCTCCTTTCAAGTCTGCATCGATTATCATGTCACCGAGAATATCCATACTTAAAAAGAAAATTATGCGATGTCGACCTTTCTCTCCCTCCTTTTTGTAATGACGGTCATATTCTACAAATATGTCCCCTGTTCTTACGCCATCCGGGAAGACAATAGGGATCTGGAAGAGATACTTGTTCTCGGCCTCTTGCAAAATGATATTAATAATCTGATGGGATTCAATTGTCTTAATGGACGAATTAACATACTTAGAGAGACTATCCAGTGCTATTCTTTCTTCGCCGTTAAGGGAATCCTTGTTCATGAGAAGATTGTGAAGATCGGAAGACAGCTCTGTCAACAGACCCTTAAGGCTTTCAGCTTGAAGATCGCCATTGCCAATACTAGATCTTCCTTCGATAACCTTTCTCAACTGGCTTTCCAACGTGAGGCCAAGGTTGCTAAGATAGTCCCTAATGAAATTACTGCCCTTTGTCTCCGTTGAAAAGAGCAGTGATTTCAAAATAGTGAATATCTTCTGAAAATTCGCCCCGGGAAGGTAACGCAAGAGCTTGCCAAGGTCGGCTGAATTGAATTGTCTCATTGCCTCTGTCATCATGTGTGATAAGGCCTCAGGATTTGACCTGTACCATCTCAGGGAGTCTGCGAAAGTGGATTCCTCCGAATAACCTCCTTCAATAATGCGCAAGACTAACTGAGGATAAATGGTTTCCACTTTTACTTGGATCTTATCACCGGCATTTAAATGAACTTCGGAATCTGCCTGCAGACTGACACCCTTGAGCGTTATCAGCATCTTCTGATTATCCATTTTCTCGATAACGCCAGCCTCCAGCATTTCACCAATTGATATGCTCGGAAAAGGAACGGAATTCTTGCTGTGGAACTGTGCTTGATTTAGTTTAGGGTTGGAAATTGTTGGAACAAAAATGAAAGACATCAGATATTCTTATCAAAAAATTTCTGCAAGACCCCTTGCTTCAGCCATGGGATATGGCAGCATCTCCATACATTTTTTCTTGATGATAACAAGTCTGCCATATAAAATTAAAACCAGTTTAGTAACAATGCTCTTTGAAATTTCAAAATGTGGTTGGCACTTTCAGGAAGTGCCATAAAAAGCATCAGAAACATATAGTGTTTCAATAACCGATGTGTCGGCTCGGTTCTACCCGTCGAGGCCTACGTACGATTTCCGAAACGGAAGCGGTGGCCTGTGAAGCGGGAAGCTCCTTCTTTCAAGGAGGAGAGCCGTCACGCCTTGTCCTATCCAGATCAATGATCAGATCTATCTCCCCTTCTGTCAGTTCCAATCTCTGACAAATTTCCCTTTTAGCCACACCCTGCTTAACCATGGCAATGACCTCCTCATACCTCTTATCTAACTTATCCTTATCGGTATGAGAAACAGCGGCTGCGAGCTTTTCATATTCAACCTTTGATTCTTCAACTAGAGCTCTCAACTTGCCTTCTTTTTCATCCAGGACATAGGCGATCTCTTTTAGCGCCTTCCTGCTATCGTTCATCACTTCCAAGAGATGATTCGTAGAGACCTGAGACTCGTTAAGCAGGTTCCTGAATTCAATAAGGGAATTTTCATCAGGTCCTCCTCGTCTTTTTTTGATCTCCCTGTTTACGATAACGATCAGAATTATAATTGCAAGACACAAGATAACATCAGCAATTAGCAGGCAGACAAGTAGCAAGTTCACTGTCATATCAAACCTTTATATCAATCCGACCCCCCTGTTCAGTGTTATCCGTATCTCCATGCTCTTGCTTCATTTCCATCTTTCCTGTATTTTCTGTCTCAGATTTTGTCTTCTTCTGGCGTTTTTCCTTCTCTTCTTCATCTCTTATTTTGGATTTTTCTGTCTCTTCAGAATTCTTTACTGCCTCTTTCAGATGCTTCGTCTCTTCACTCAACTGAACGCTAAAATACCTTTGCTGCATGTCCGGATGCTGCTGCTGCGTTTGCTGGACACGTTCCATGGAATTGGACTGAGTCAATATTTGCTGTAAATCTACGGGTCTAAGCATGACTCAAAAGCTCCCTCTTTTCATCCTCAGCGACCTAGGGAAATTGGCGTTTCTCGCCAGCCCAGCGTTCCCTTTCTCCACGAAAATGTGATGCACAACCAGTAAGAAATGAATTGCCCTCTGCCAAGCTTACTTCATGTAACTGCAATAGGCTCACTGCGACAATATGATACAATGATACTTATCAAAAATTTCTGCAAGGCGCCTTGCTTCAGCCAGGGGATATGGCAGCATCTCCATACATTTTTTCTTGATGATAACAAGTCTGCCGTATAAAATTAAAACCAGTTTAGTAACAATGCTCTTTGAAATTTCAAAATGGGGTTGGCACTTTCAGGAAGTGCCGTAAAAAGCATCAGAAACATATAGTGTTTCAATAACCGATGTGTTGGCTCGGTTCTACCCGTCGACGCCTACGTACGATTTCCGAAACGGAAACGGTGACCTGTGAAGCGGGAAGCTCCTTCTTTCAAGGAGGAGTGCCATCATATCATTAATCGTCATAACAGCCTTTTAACTTTAATCGCCGAATCGATGCTTTGCCTGGTAAAAAGGCATCAATACGCTAATAGTATTCAAACCATTCTCGCTGGTTATGTCAAAGCCGGCACCCCATTTCCTTAACAGCGAAAAGGCGCATAGCAGTGCCCCTTCTCCGGTTCCTGCCCAAGAAGAAGCATACCCCTGCGTTTCATCAAGCAACAGTCTTTTCAGATCATCGGAAAAGGGAACCGCCCGATTCTGAATCTTCACGCATATCTTCCCATTTTCAAGTTGTGTTGAAACATATAGCTCCTTAGTGGCACTGTCCTTCATGGCGACCGTTGCATATCTGATCAATGCAGAAAAGGCCAGGGAACAGTCAGCGGGAGTTCCTCTGATTTCCGGTAGTTCCCTATCGAGTTGCAAAGTCTTTTTGACGCTATGCTTGAAATCCAGATAAAAATCGAAAAACCTCATCTCCAGTTCGATAAGCTCTGATAGGTTTACTTTCTGCGCAGTCCGATCACCGATCGCACAAAATTTCCCCATCACGGTCTGAAGAAGGCCAGAGAGTCTATCAGCCTCACGCGCTACGGAGTCAACGTCACGGACCAGTTTTTTATTATTCTCCTGACAAGATGTATTCTTTTCTGCATCGGCTGTCTTCATGATATCTGTTAATTTTCTCTGCAGCAGCCTGGAGCGCCCCATGATGCCATTTAAAGGATTAGCAAAATTGTGAACGATGCCGGGCACAAGTTCTTCAGTAAATGTATCCTGAAAGGCTTTCTCCAGAACGCTGTGAATATCCTGGTAATAAATATTTTTATTATCTTCTTGATCAGCAAGCTTCGTTTTTCTTGTTCCCTGATCTTTAGTCTCTTCGCTAATCACAATCTCACTTCCTGTTATCGATGATCATGTTCTGCAACATCTTCCATGCCTTCTCCACCTTCGCCTCTTCAGTATCGCCGGGTCTTTCTTTTGTAGGAGGGCCGGTAGAGTATATTGTAACAACGTTGCCTTCCTTGTCTTTAACTTCCCTCACGCCAATCGTGTCTGAGGGATTCTCATTTCTTGCATCCCTCTCTTGCTCTAGCATCATTTGAATTGTCTTGTCACTGACGCCCGCCTTTTTTAACTTTATGATCTGATCTGGCGTCAACGCATAGCATGGACTCAAAAAAGTATTCATTGCAATGAATAGTAAAGCAAGAAGAATATGTTTTGTCATGTCATTCCTTCCATTTATTTGAGTAAATTAACATTTATGCATTTAATCATTTCATATAGCCGACGCTTCATAGTAACACAAATTTTGTAAAATATACTTCTTTTATTCCTCCGCCCAGGAGACGATCTAATTCATCCCGCAGCTCTTTTCTTATGATGCTGTAAGATTGTGACGATATCAGTGCATACTTGCCTTTATTCCTTAAGGCATCATATGTCTTCTTTCTCGCGTCCATTTTATTTCCCGAGATACTCTTATCAGGATTCATCACAAGCGTAATATCACATACAAGCACCCTGTAATGTCCATGTTCGTCTTTCAGATCAATTATGAAATTATCCAAGGTCTCTATATTCTCCGGTATCGATCTCACTTCTACAAGCTCTCTCTCGGGGTCGATATGTGAATCATGCCTTGCAGGGGATATCATGAGAGAAACGCCGATAACACAAAAAAAGGTGAAAAGAATGGCTGTGACGATAATCTTTTTTCTCTTCAGCCATTTCCAGCATTTCCTTCTTCCTGCCGTTTCCCCCTCCTCATGAGGGCCTTCTGTACCGGGAATATCCAGTTCTTCCAAGAGATCCAGATCTACTTTTCGCACCATATTACGGAACCTTTATCGTGTCAAAACAGACTTCAGCTATACACCCCTCGGAGTTCTTTGAGGGTGCCTCTCAGTCTCAAGATAGCCTGCGTATGAAGCTGGCAGACCCTTGACTCTGTCAGATTCACCACCCTGCCTATCTCTTTCATAGTCAGTTCTTCATAATAATAAAGAGATAAGATCACTCTCTCCTTATCAGGCAGAGCATCTATGGCCTTTTTCAATATGCCCTTCAATTCATTGGTTGCGAGGAATGAAAAAGGGTTTTTCTGTTCTATGTTCTCGAGAAAATCATAATTCGTATAAGTCTCACGATAATCGGGAGGAAGATCCTCGCTGCTGAGAAGAGTTATTCCCTTTGCCTCATCAAGAACCTTATGGTATTTCTCGAGGGAAATATTGAGATGTCGGCACATCTCTTCCTCATCCGGTGGCCTCCCCAGCATCTTTTGAAGAGATGAAAAGGACTCTTCTAACTTTGAATGCTTATTCCTTGTCGAGCGCGGCATCCAGTCCCTCGCCCTCAGCTCATCGAGCACGGCACCCCGGATTCTGAAACTGGCATATGTTTCAAACTTTACGTTTCTTTTCTTATCAAACTTTTCGATGGATGAAATTAAACCTATGACACCCACGTTTATCAAGTCTTCCTTGACATTCAAATGCGACGGCAACCTTGCAGAAATCCTCTCAACAATATTTTTCACGAGTGGAGCATATTTCATGATGAATTCGTCACGTTTCTTACTATCCATGACGAGTTCATCACGCTTTTTCTTATACATGATCTCCACCAACGATGGCCCGTGAAAAAAATTTCATGCTTCCGAAATTATACTTCTCAGGTCTTTCACGGCACATCTTCTTAGCTATTGATGACAGACATTTGGTTGCTTGCGCATAAGGGTAGATTTCCGTGAACATCCTCTGTTGCCTGACTGCCTCTGTCACCTTATCATCATAAATTATGTAACCAAGATATTCAATTGAAAGATCGAGAAAGTGTTCCGCAGCCTTACTTAATTTAGTAAAAACCTCCCTTGCCTCGTGGGAATTCTTCACCATATTCACAATAAGCAGGATTCTTTTTTCCGCGCGACCATGATAGAGCAATTTAATCAGGGCATATGCGTCCGTCAGGGAAGTAGGTTCAGGTGAAACAACGACAACTATCTCCTTCGCAGCCATATTAAAATATATAACGTTACCCGTTATGCCGGCGGCCGTATCGATAAACACAAATTCAAAATCCTCGTCTAAGTCATTCAGTTCGTCCACCAGTGCAAGTTTCTGACCTTTAGAGAGTTCCGCCATCTCCTGGATGCCAGAAGCGGCAGGGAGGATCTTGATGCCGCCCGGTCCAGGTACAATTACTTCCGATACTGACTTCTCGCCAAGGAAGACATGATGCATGTTGTATTCGGGGGATATTCCCAGGATGACATCGATATTTGCCAGCCCCATGTCTGCATCAAGAATTAAGGTTTTCTTCTTCAATCTCGAGAGAATATAGGCAAGATTAGCCGTTATGAACGTCTTTCCGACGCCTCCTTTTCCGCTGGTAACTGCAATGACCCTGATATTCTCTTTTCCCCCGTCACCGGCTACATCGCCTTCATGCTTGATTCTTGACGTCATCTTATGAACCCCTTTGTCTGTTTCCTTCATCATTCTGAGAACCGCAGCCTGATCCACTTTAATCCTCCGTAGTCTATGACTGATGCATTATCAGTCTCGCAATTCTTCCCGGATTAGCATCTTCTATGTCATTAGGTACATTCTGCCCAACGGTCAGATAAGAAACTGGTTTGCCAATTTCATCTATCACATCATACATGGAACCTAAGCCTTTCGCTTCATCCACTTTTGTAAAAATGATATTATCGTAATCAACCGTGTCGAACCTGGAAGCGGCCTCTAGCATGTTTTCCCTGCTTGCGGTCAAGCTCAAAAGGAGATTGGTCTCAACAGGAACACCGACGCTCAGAAAATCGCGCAGTTTTTCTATGTAGCCTTGATCCTTGCGACTCTTTCCCGGTGTATCAACCATGACGACATCTCTGTCGGAAAATCTGCTGAGGGCCTCTTTGAACTCCTCTTTCTCAGAAACCACCTTTATAGGAAGCCCCATAATCTTTGCATAGGTCTTTAATTGATCGGCCGCAGCTATCCTGTAGGTATCTGTCGATATAAGGCCGACTCTTAATCTCTCACTCATTGAATACCGTGCCGCCAGTTTAGCCATGGTTGTCGTCTTGCCGACACCTGTGGGACCAACGAAGGCGATAACACCTCTTCTCTTCCTTCCATCCGCAACAGGAATAGAACTTGTGATCTTATATTCCAATGATTTGCATGTATTTTCGAAATTATCCATTTTATCTATCGTATTGACCAGCCTGTAGGCCCTTTCCCGGGATACTCCATTTGCCACCAAATGATAATAGATCTTTGATGGCGGCCCGGGAAATAAATTCTTCTCCCAATCGCCCAGGACATTCATCAGATTGTTCAGATAATCTCTTAATTGGCTGAGTTCTCTACGAATGGGATCTTCTCTTCTTATGTCCCTGATGAGAGATTTCATTTCAATAAGATCGTTTCTGATCATATCCATCTCGGCTGAGGCACTCACATGTTGGCCTCCGCTTTCATGCGTCTCACGTGTCTTATGAGAATCGACCTTTTTCTTGTTTTCGTCTCTGGCAGCAGTCACTTCAAAGAGCGGCACTTTCCCGCCCCTCAATCTTTTTGTCGACAGGATGACGGCTTCTTCACCCAAATCCATCTTAATCTTATTCATTGCTTCCTGAATACTGCTCACTTCATATCTTTTGATCTGCATTTTACAACTCCACCATGCCCAGCGAATTAATATTCACGTCGTGTGTGATCTCATTGTGAGAAAGAATAACGATATTTGGGAAAAACCTCTCCAATACCTTCCTTAAATGAATTCTTGTTTTTGGCGAACAGAGGACTATCGGCTGGAGTCCCCTTGTCGTAAAGGTAGTGACAAATCTCTGCAGATTATTTACGATTCTCTGTATCAAATTGGGATCTGCAACAAGGTACGATTCATATTCGGTATGCTGGATGGCATTGTTGATACGATCTTCAATCTCTGGTGACACAATCACAACAGAGATGTTTCCTTTATCGTCCTTGTACTGTTTTGATATAGTCCTCGCTAATGCCTGCCTCACATAACTGGTTAACAAATCCACATTTTTTGTGATCGCCACGTAGTCTGCCAGAGTGTCCAATATCGTAAGGATGTCGCGAATTGAGATCCGTTCCCTGAGGAGTCTCTGCAAGACCTTCTGAACCGTTCCCAGAGGAATGACACTGGGAACGAGTTCCTCAACGACCTTGGGATGACTGAGTGCTAAATTATCCAAAAGTGATCGGACTTCTTCCCTGCCAAGTAACTCGTCGGCATTTGATTTAATTATTTCTGTCAAATGAGTAGTCACTACAGTGGCACAGTCAACAACTATAAGACCCTTCGCCTGGATATTCTCCTTTTCCTTTTCACTTACCCAGAACGCAGCAAGACCGAATGCCGGCTCTTTCGTTTCCACTCCCTTTATTATTGTTCCTCTACCCTCCGGAGCTATAGTAAGAAAGTAGCCGGGCATCAATTCACACCTTGCTATTTCAACGCCTTTCAAAAGAAACGAATACTCGTTGGGTTTAAGCTGAAGATTGTCCCTGATATGGATGGCCGGTATAATGAATCCCATATCCAGAGCCAATTGCTTTCTTAGGGACTTGATTCGCTGCAGAAGTTCCCCGCCCTGCGCTGCATCGACGAGGGGAATCAAACCATAGCCAACTTCCAGTTCCATCAGATCCAATGCCAGAAGTCTTTCTACAGATTCTTTAGGTACGGCTACCGGCACTTCCTTTTTGATTGCTCTTGTTTTCTTTGCAAATTTAAAAAGGTTGAATGCCAAGAGACCGCTGAGAAGAGAAATGATCATAAAAGAAACTTTAGGCATACCGGGAATTAGGCCAAATATGAAGAGAATAGCCGACGCCGTTGCTATAGCTTTCGGTTGGACCAAAAGCTGGCCAGTAAGGTCCGCACCGAGATTGGAGGAAGCCGTCGATCTCGTGACCAGCATACCCGCAGCAGTTGACACAATGAGAGCAGGTACCTGCGTTACGAGGCCATCACCTATGGTAAGGAGAGTATATGTGCGGGCCGCATCTGCCACGTCCATACCGTTCTGCAATACCCCGATGATCAACCCACCTACGATATTGATCAATATTATGACGATGCCTGCGATTGCATCGCCCCTGACAAACTTGCTTGCTCCATCCATTGCCCCATAGAAATCAGCCTCTTTTTCAGTATTGGCCCTTCTCCTTCGTGCATCCGCCTCTGTGATGAGGCCTGCATTCAGGTCTGCGTCAATGCTCATCTGCTTGCCCGGCATGGCATCCAATGTAAACCGTGCTGCAACTTCCGCTATTCTCGTGGCACCCTTGGTAATGACAACAAAGTTGATGAGGGTAAGAACGAAGAATACGATGAGGCCGACAAGATAATTGCCACCTACTACAAACGTACCGAATGCCTTGATGACCTGGCCGGCGGCGGCGGTTCCTTCATTGCCGCGAAGCAGAATTAACCGCGTTGAAGCCACATTCAGGGATAACCTGAGAAGGGTTACCGTGAGCAGGATGGAAGGGAAAGAAGACAGATCCAAAGGTCTCAGAACATACATGGACATAAGCAGAATAACAATGGAGATGGTAATATTGAATGAAAGGAGTAAGTCGAGGAGGAATGTCGGCAACGGTATGATCATGATTATAAGCACACCGATAACGCCAATACCCAGAATGGCGGTCCCGCTTCTTTCCCACCCTTGAAGAGAATCAGCCCTTGCGTCAGTCGTCATTTTGCTTTACACCGCTACCCTTTTTTCCTTCAAGCCGTAAATATAAGCTAATACCTCAGCTACGGCTCTGTATAAATTTTCCGGTATTACCTCTTCTACTCTTACCATTTTATACAATACCTGTGCCAAAGGCTTGTTCTCAATTACAGGCACATTGTTTTGCCTCGCCAGTTCTTTTATTCTTTCAGCAAGAAAACCCGCTCCTTTGGCAACAACAACAGGGGCAGACATCTTCATTTGATCATACTCCAGCGCCACTGCGATGTGGTCAGGGTTTGTGATCACAACATCGGCCTTCGGGACCTTAGCCATCATCCTTTTCCTGGCCATTTCCCTCTGAATCCGCTTTATCCTCGCCTTTATCAGGGGGTCTCCCTCCGTCTGTCTGAATTCATCCTTTATCTCCTGCCTCGACATCTTGAGTCCCTTTTCATGTTCCCAACGCTGATACGCGTAGTCCAGGACTGCCAGGACGACCAGCACCCAAGACGTTCTCAAGATAATTCTGAATGAAATCTCCCCTATATAGACTGTTATATCCCCAATACTTCTATCCATCAGGGAGGGAAGTCCGTCTATTTCTCCCTTTACCGTCACATAGGCGACATAACCTACTATACACAGCTTCATTATGTTTTTGATCAATGCGGCAAATGATTTCAGTGAGAACAACCTCTGAAATCCTTTGAAAGGATCGATCTTAGAAAACCGCGGTGTAAGTGCCTCTGCCGAGAATAAGAAGCCCACCTGGACAAAATTGGCCAAGAGTCCCGCAATAAGGACAGTCAGCAGGAGTGGCGCAATAAGGATAAAGAATTCATATGTCCACTTCACGGCAAGTGATTGAATATTATTGACGTTGATAAGCAGGGTCCCGGATGATCTCAGAAATCCGCTTAGATTATCCATCATTTTCTTGACAAGGCGCGCTGAGTCAAAGTTAAAATATGTAAGGCAGGCAAGCAGTATCGCAACCGACGCTACCTCCTGACTCTTTGCAACCTGCCCCTTTTTTCTTGCCTCTTCCCGTCTTTTGGGTGTTGCTGGCTGTGTTTTTTCCTGATCGTTATCGTTGTCTGCCATGACCTAGTCTCTGCGATATCTCTCGAGTGGTTAAGAATTTTATCAGGGCTGCCGCATACAGCACGCGCCTTTTGAATATTTGATGACACTCCAGTCAAAAAACTGTCTTCATTTATTGCATGAGACGGAGAAGCGAAATAATCTCTCCCTCAAGATTCGAGAAATAACTCTCCACAACTCGTAGAAAGACTGGCAGCGTTAATCCGATACCGATAAGACCTATGGCTATCTGCAAGGGAAACCCGACTATGAATATGTTCATCTGGGGCACCGTCCTTGCCACCAATCCAAGACCAACGCTCATGAACAACAAGACGGCGATTATGGGCGCTCCTGTCTTAACTGCAACTTCCAACATATTTTTCACGAAGCCAAGAATCAGCTGCATCAACTCTCCCGAAAAATGAAACCCGAGAGGGGGAAGTATTCTGAAACTTTCTCCTATGGCGTACAAGAAAATGTGATGACCGTTCATGACCAGGAATATCAGGATAGCAACAAGATACTGAAACTGAGATATAATGGACACCTGCTCATTATTGATAGGATCGATCACGTTCACAATGGAGAATCCCATTTGAAAACCTATTAGCTGTCCGGCAAGCTGGATCCCATCAAAAATCAACCGGGAAACAAAGCCAACCATGACACCGATCATAATCTCGCCTGCCATGCGGAATACCAGAGAAAAAATATCATAACTCAGCTTCCATGCCGCCGTGGGAACGATGGGAAAGAGGAGAAGTGTAATCAACAGCGATAACCCTCCCTTGACCCTCAAAGGAACCGTACTGTCTCCCACTATGGGGATTGTCACAATCATCGCACTGACGCGAAGAAAAATCAGAACTAATATTTCCGTCTGTTCTGCTGACATGTTCGGCATATGCGAAAGATGAACTAATCGGAGAATTTCATGCTTGCTACAAGTGTCAAAAATATCTTCACTTCAGATCACCGTATATACGCGGGAAAATTTGACAATATGCTTTGGGTATATGTGATCATTATATTCAGCATCCAAGGTAATGATATGATAAGAGCAATCAAGACAGCCACGATCTTGGGAACAAAAACCAAGGTCATCTCTTGAATCTGCGTAACAGCCTGGAAGATACTGATGGCGAGTCCGACAATGAGACCCATTAGCAGCATCGGAGCCGATATCAACAGAGTCACTTTTATGGTCTCCACTGCCATACCTATTACGAAATCACTGGACATCACTAATATCCTCCGAGGTTGAATTAGGACGGCCCAAAACTTTGAACCAAAGACCCTACGATCAGATACCAGCCATCGACGAGGACGAAGAGCAGCAACTTGAAGGGCAGGCTTACCATGATAGGTGGAAGCATAAGCATTCCCATGGAAAGAAGTACACTGGCAACAACCATGTCCAGTACCAGAAACGGCATATATATTAAGAAGCCGATCTGAAAGGCTGTTCTTAACTCACTGATTACAAAGGAGGGAATCAATACGGACAGGGATATATCTGCCGGTGATTCGGGTCTTTTCGATTTGGACATCTTTACGAAGAGGGCAAGATCCTTTTCCCTCGTCTGTTTCATCATGAAATCCCTGATCGGTTGACTGCTGAGCTCAAAGGCCCTTTCGCCCGATATCTGATTATTGAAATACGGCTGGAGAGCCTGTGTATTCACCTTTTCCCAGACAGGTGTCATAATAAAGAAGGTAAGAAAAAGTGAAAGCCCGATGATGACCTGATTGGGAGGCAGCTGTTGCGTACCTAAGGCGTGCCTCAGAAGAGAGAACACAACAACGATTCTCGTAAATGAAGTCACCATAATAAGGATAGAAGGAGCGAGTGCCAATATAGTGAGCAGGAGAAGGAGCTTAAGAACCGTCGAAACCTGGCCTGATTCTCCGGAACCGCCGATATTCAAATTAATAGTGGGAATAGGGAGGGGTTCGGACCACGCGGAAGGGACAATTAAGAACATGAGCCCGGCAAGTACTAGAAAGGAGGCCACGTACCTCATTCGATTTTTATGGCCCCGCCTATTCATTTTCTCTTGAACCCTTTCTCTTGTGGCCCTGGGCGAGCAACCGGCTTCTGTATGAACTGAGATTATTGAGAAGGGAGATTGGACCCTTTTTCTCTCTTTCGGAATCCTTCAGTTGCTCCAAGGATTTGGGATCTGAAATTGTTGTCAGCATGGTAATCTGATTATTCGCGATACCGACGACTACTATGTTATTTAAGATATCCATGAGCATTATGCTGCATTTCGGTCCTATATATCTGGTTGATATTATTTTGATGTAGTTCCCGTCATCGAGGTTCGTCCCTGTGCCTTTTATAAACTTCCTGAGAAAAAACATCGCTCCTATCATTATCCCCAAGACTACGGCAAGGGCCGATATCATTTTCAGCAGTGACGAAAAAAAATCTACTGCACCCATTTGAGTTCTCCTATTTGAGCTTGCCTACTCTCTCCGCAGGCGAGACAATATCAGTCAAGCGAATGCCAAACTTTTCGTTGACTACCACTACTTCACCTTTGGCTATCAGTCTTTGGTTAATAAAGACATCCATCGGTTCCCCGGCGAACTTTGCCAGCTCAACGATAGATCCTTGTCCCAGCTGCAGAAGCTCTCCGATCAGCATTCTTGACCTGCCCAATTCAACTGTTACGGTGAGAGGAATGTCCAGAATAAAATCAATATCTATGGCTCCCCTATTTTTTAGTTCCGTATTCTGAAGTTCCTCAAAATTTGCCGCACTTGCCGCGGTTTTCGTCTGCTTCTTTGATGCCTCCATATCATCCTTGACGTCATCCCAGGTAATGTTCTCATCCCCTTTATCGTCAGAATTCAGCCCCTTCGTCAGATTATCTATTTCATTCTGCTCCATACTGAGTAACCTCTTTTCTGCTATTTAAGTGTTGGATCTGTAACGCCTGATTGCCCCTGTGCACGCCTGGATAGGCCTTGAACTTAGGAATGCCATCCACGTAAACATCTATGCTGTCTGATGCATATCGATCGAGCAGGATCACATCTCCTATTTTAAGATCCCGCACTTCCCGAGTCAAAAGATGGGTCCCTCCCAACTTGGCCACCAGCTCGAGGCTGGAAGACATCAGCTCTTCCTTCAAACGTTTTTCCCAATCTTTATCAACCTCAAGTTGATCGCTTTGAAACCCTGCTTGTAACTTATCCCTGATCGGTTCCAACGTAGAGTATGGGATACACAAAGACATGACGCCTGAGGTATAATCCATCTCGATCTCAAAGTTAACGACTATGACAACGTCAGATAAAGGAACAATATGAGCGAACTGAGGATTAATTTCAGACCTCTGGTAGGTCATTCTTGCATCTAATAGCGTCTTCCATGCCTTTTCCAGGTCAAGTAGGGCACTCAAGACAACCTTTTTGATCAGGTTACTCTCTATGGCCGTGAATTCTCGGCCCTCTACTTTGAACGCCTCTCTTCCCGAGCCTCCAAAGACTATGTCTACTAGGGTGAATATTACTTTCGACTCAACAACGATGATCGCATTTCCTCTCAATGGATCTATCCGGAAAAGATGCAGACTGGTGGGAACGGGCAATGTTTTAAGGAAGTCTCCATACTTTATAGTATCAATAGAAAGAGCGCTGACACTGACAATTTTTCTCAGCAATGACGAAAGAGAGGCCCTGAAGAAGCGGGCGAATTTTTCATTTGTCATCTCGAGGGTAGGCATTCTCCCCCGGATTATGCGATCCTGACTGGTCAGGTCATAGCGAATGGCGACAGAGGGGTCATGTTCTTTCTGCGTCTCTGTCTCTACATCACCATCCGATATCCCCTTAAGAAGAGCATCCACCTCTTCCTGTGATAATATTTGGGACATGAGAAAACCCTTTCTTGCACCTTATCTCTTAAATGACCGGTGCCCTGCCTCCTATCGGTTTTTGTAATCGAGTCATTATAAGAAAATCTCTCTTTGAAGAACTTATCCTCAAATTTTGTTCAGTCTCTTCTTCATGCCGTTGTGTTAAAATATGGCTGCGATGTATCGTCATGGCCATCGGTATCAACTACTGCACCACGAATTCCGTGAAATAGACCTTGGCGATTTTTCCTCCTGTCAGAAAGCTGTTCAGCCGCATCATTATCTCGTCACGCAGGCGCTGCTTGCCATTGATATCGACAATGTCCTTGTAAGATTTTGATGAGAGAAGATCCAAGACATTATCCCTCATTTTTGGCTTTAACTGGTTCAACTCTGCGATGCAGTTCTTATCCGAGATTTCCAACTCTACAACAATTTTCAAATACCGATCGGAGCCCTGATCCAGTATATTCACTATAAAGGGCTCCATGGGCCATACGGCTACCACGGGTGCCTGTTGCTGCACCTGCTCTTTCTTATCGGACATTTTCTTATAGTAGATGGCCCCTACGGTACCGCCAGCCACGACTATCAGTACAGCAACACCTATAATAATAAGCTTTTTCAGAGGTAGTTTTTTCTTTTGCGGAACATCCTCTACGGCCTGCTCGTCCTTTTCTTCTCTTGCCATCGCCCCCTCGCAATCATAATAAAATTTTCATACATCCCTGAAACGACTTAACCTCAAATCTTCAGTATCTGTAGTAGCAAATAATATACCAGCCAGATGAAAACGGATGCGCATGGCCGGATGAAAGCCCGACACACAGCTCTAAATGCAAGTGTATAAGCCTGACTACATTAATCACTTATTTCTCTGATATTGCTGATATTTTACAAATCTGGAAGGTGGGACGCGCTCACGCCTCATTTTGAATTAAATCCTTGAAGTGTTGCCGCAGATGTTTTCACAAGGGCTTTTTTGACAAATAGTCAGAAATTTGACAAAAAAATAAGGGCTGGGAATGCTTTCTCAGCCCTTATTTCCGGATTAACAGGCTACTTCATTACCTCTTGATATTTATCAGATCCGAAAGCATCTGGTCCTCAGTGGTTATTACCCTGGCGTTTGCTGAATAGGCTTTCTGCGCTGTTATCATATTGATGAATTCCGTAGCGATATCGACATTTGACTCTTCAAGGCTGTTTGCCTGAACAGTACCCATACCGGAACTACCGGGAACGTTCACGACGGGCTGTCCTGAGGTTATCGTTTCACCAAACAGATTGGACCCCTTTTTTTGCAGGCCTTCAGGGTCGCTGAAATTTGCAAGGACAAGCTGCGCCACGTTTGCTACTTGCCCATTTGTGAAAGAACCACTTATTGTCCCATCAGACTTTACGGAAACGCTTTGCAAGGTACCGGAAGCATAGCCGTCATTAGTGGTCGAGTTAATGACAGACGTGCTGGAGTAATCGGTAATCGGCAGGGACCCGGTACCGGTCAGGTTCCAGGTAACTGTATTGGCGCTGCCGATGGTTGCTCCATCGGAAAGCGCGGCAAAGGTTATGGGAATGTTTGCCGGAGCAGACACAGTTGAAATAGTAGGTTTAGGGATAGTGAGGGTACCGCTTCCCGCATCTGTTGTCAAGGGCACTTTGATATCGATGCCGCCTGTACCATAGAGGTCAATATTAACAGTATTTGCAACACTTTGTGATACTGACAAATTGGTATAACCGCCATTATTTGTTACTGTCCATGTCCCGGGAGTGGTTCCTTCTGTAAGTACGATACTAGCAGATTGATCATACAAATCTCCCAAGTTGTTGAATACTGGGGCACCGGCTATTACTTTTGTTCCATCACCTGCCACCGTACCTGCGGTAACTGAATACATTCCCGTAAGTTTCCCCGTACTGTCAAACTTGAGGTCGTTATAGGTTTGACTTTTCGCATTCACCCCATCTAAGGCGGCCTGTGCACCCCATAGACCAGTCGTATCCGTCTTTTCATATTTGATACTGAGGGTGTGACTACCCCCCAGGGAATCATACACCGTCTGTGTAGTCGCAAAGGTGCCCCCTGCCGTTGTTGAGGCGTTCAGATTTGCGCCAACGGCGAGGGTGGTTGTCGTCGAGGGGGCCGACTGTACGTTACTCAGGTCTATGTCTGTAATGCTGTTTTGATTGCTGCCAAAGAAATTGTAACCCTGAACGGTGTAACCGTTCGTATCGACAAGATCGCCGTTAGTATTAAGGCTGAAGGATCCTGCCCGTGTGTAATACGAAGCGCCGTTTGGATCTTTAACTATAAAGAATCCATCCCCGTTGATGGCGCAATCCGTCGCATTTGACGTGGTTTCAAAAGAACCGGGACCGAACTGCGTTTTAACGTCCGATACTTCTACACCACGACCAACCTGCATATTCCCCGTACCGCCCGAGAGACTCTGGCTCAAGACATCAGCAAAAAATGTGGTTTGGGTCTTATAACCAACCGTGTTGACGTTAGCGATATTGTTAGCGATAACATCCATTTCTGTGGAACTGGCATTCAAGCCCGAAATTCCTGCATATAATGCACTTCCCATGTTAATTACCTCCTTATGTTTGTTTACTCAATATTTGTGTGTTTAATAAGTCTATTTGCATGCCTTTGAATAGCCTAGTCCAATCACTGAAACCCATAATCTATGACCTCAATTACCCGAATTACCCGACGTCGTGATGTACTGCACATCCGTTAAAGCGACATTCTGTCCGTTCACTGAAAGGTATGGTACACCGTTTTGGAATATAACTCCTGTCACAGTACCGGTCATCATCGTGGTTGCGCTCACTGCATTCCCGCTGCTGTCCACAGCAGATACCTTGAATGTATATGTGCCCGAATTCACATTCGAGGTGTCCCAGTTCACTGTGTTGTTACCTGATTGTTGCTGACCAAAGGTAAGGGTGTTTACGAGAGTTCCGTTACTGTTATAAATCTGGATAGTTCCTTGCTGGGCATTCTGCGACAAATTATAGGCAAGGGTTGTTGAGGCTCCGCTAACCGTGATAGAGTTTCCACTTGTAACAACTTCATCTCCGATGAGGCTAACCACCTGACTGTTGTTCGTAGATGAAAGGGTAGAAGCCAGAGAACTGAGCTGCGTATTTATCTTCGTTAACTGATCGAGACTCGAAAACTGAGCGAGCTGGGCGGCAAAATCCGTCCCCGAAAGAGGATTAAGAGGGTCCTGATTTTGAAGCTGGGCAATCAGCATTTGGAGGAAATCATCCTGCGTCAACACTTGACTACTTGCCGCACTGGCAACCGTGGTTCCGCTGTTAACACCTGTTACTGTGGAAGTACTCATACTGTTCACCTCGTTTACTTCATTTATTAGTTATACAAATAAACTGATAATACCCGAAGAGGGTTCATTCAATTCATTCCCGCCTGCTTGTAATATTTGAAGGACAGGATGATCCTCTTTCGTATTGTTGTTTCCTCCCCGCCCATCATCAAATAGGGCACCGCCACCCGCCTGAAACCCCTGATTGCCATCATATGATCTCTCATGGACAAGTACATCCAAGCGGTCAATGTTTAAGCCCTGGCCTTGCAGTGCAGTTTTCAATTGGTCGAGATTAGAATTCAAAACCTGCTTAACCTCATAATTATCTGCAACCAGCGACATCCTGACCGTATCATGCTGGACACTGACATCCATATTCAATGTGCCAAGATTGGGCGGCTCCAAGGTGATGACGATCCTGTTGGAACCTTTCATCAGCATATTTGAGGCACCGTCTATGATTTGACCTGCAACTTCCTGGAAACTAAGAGTAGCAGCAATTCTATCATTCGTGCCTGTCCTCGCATCATTCCAAACACCATTCACCATGGATAAATCAGTCTGTGCCGTTGACAGTGACGATCCAGACTTGCCTGTCTGTATGTCATTGGCTGCGTTCTCCAGAGATCTTTCTGATCTAAGTCCCCCCGTGGAAAGATTCTTATAAGTCTCTATTTTCTGACTTTCTGTCTGTATCTGATGGATGGACGTCACGTTGTCTTTCACACCATCGGCAGAGTATTGGGTGCCATCCTTTGTCGAGAGCATCTCGCCTCCTTTGGGATCCGGAGAAATTTTGCTGTTGCTCGATACTTTGACATCTGATCCCTTCGACAGGTCCAGATCGTGCCGGTATTTCTGATCTTCCATTTCATCACCGGGAAAGCCTCTCACTCCATCGGCTGCGTTCTTTCCCGTAAGACTGTTTCCCTTCAAACCGCCAGTTGATAAAGCTGCTGACTCACTGCCTGCTTCACCATCAAAGAGCTTTGCATCCCCTGAAGGCGCCTTTTCTGCACTGCCATGTTCACCCATTCCCTGCTTCAATGATACTCTCTTTCCCTGTTCTGGAACTAATCCACTGCTTGAAACCTCTCCTTCCTGAACATATGATCCCTTCGGCAGATTCGCAGCATCGCCTTCACCCGTGATCTCCTCACCCTTGAGGATTTGGGTTTTTTCTGACATTTCGGGGTTCCATTTTCCACTCGTCTTCGCCTCTGAAACTTCTCCCGTCGACTGAATTCCGGAAGAAATCTTCGCATTCTTCTCAGATGATATCTCCCCTCCAAGTGCAATAGCCTCCGTTCCCACATATCCTATTGCTCTATTGAGGAAGAAAGATTGACTGCTACGATCAATACTTCCAATTGATGCCTTCCCGACCTCATCATTTCCGGTGGCTGATTCAACCCGCGGGCCAACGGCGCCTTCTTTCTCGCCACCGCCTTTCTTACTGAGTAGAATTGCAAAGGAACCTGGCCCTCCGATCAGGTTGATAAGACCTGCTGGGCTACCATTTCCCTTTCCCCTTTTTTTGACAGAGGACAGGCCCTGAGCAGTGGGCTGATCACTCGTGCTTCCTGTCAATGTCACCTGGGGTACTGAAGAATCCATTTTATCCTCTGGCATCTTTTAAAGTGGGCATGAGCAAGAGACATGCCATGGCATATTCTAATTAAATAATGAACAACTTTGATATGTTATAGAAAGATAAAACTGACAGAGTCTTAAAGAGGGCAAATATTGCCCAACCTCTCGCGGAGCCATCGACAAAAAATACCTGCATACCCGTGAGAAAAGCTGCGAGTATTTCACCGCCCGGACGTGAGTACGTGTTGCAAGTCCCCCCTTGCACGCTGGATAAGCTGCCAGGCAGAATGTAGATTGTTTTTTTCAAGAATACTCTTTTCAGGGTAGGGGCCTTCAGGAGCGGCCTAAAGAACGATAAGACGATGGTCTTTCCGGTCGGCCGTGCCAGCATCACACAACCGCGGAAAGGCCATAGTGTATAAGGAAAATGGGGTCTGCTTTTTTTCTACAGAAATAAATTGACGCGCAATCAAACGATGAGGCGCAGTTAATTTGTTATGATATTGAAAGAAAGCTTTAAAGTATCATATGCTGGCTATGGCTTCGGTGATTTTTACAGCTTTCTCCGGATTGAGATGTCCCCATACCGCACCGGCTTTCTTTACGTTCATCTGAATGATAATCCCCGCTGCCGTTTTGCTATCCATTTTGTCTAATAGAGCACCGACCTTATCGGGAGGAGTCGCTTCATACACCTTGGCCAATTCTCTGAATCTTGTGTTATCCTCAGATCTGGCAGATTCCTGAGGAGACGTCATTTTCTTTTCCCGACCTCGGATCATCTCTATTCTTGCTACAATCTCGTTCCTCAGTAAATTGATCTTCTTTTCCTCAAACTTTATAAGATTTTCCCTGTTTTCTAATTGCCTCCGCCTATCCGCCAAATTGGACATCAGGCTTCTTTCTGAAGCCAATGTATCTACGGTAACGTCTCTTGACGGAGAGTCAACACCTGTTTGCGACGATGAATCAGCGAGTGCAGACTTGACCGACCATAACAGATAGTCGTGAATTTCCGATCTCTTCACAATTTCTCCTATGGCAAGAATCTTTGCGATAAACAGAAATACAACGAGAATTTCAATTGTGATAATTATCTTTTTCATTTTCTCATACCATTGCCAAATTTGATTACTGCAAAATCATCCAGTTCTTTACGGTCCTTAGCTGCCATTTCAGAAACATATGCCTCCATTTTCTTCTCCCGGAGAACCTCCATCGTCTTTCTTTTCTTAGCAGCTTCTAGGAGATCCTGCCTCTTAGAACTCACTTCCTCTTTCATGTTTATGATAATAGCTTCCTGCCTTTCTTCTTTGGACTTCAGGTATTCTATGAAGGTGAAGTGCCGCGCTATGACGTCTGAAGTTAAGGCTTCTTTCTGCATTTTTGCGAAATGCCGGATTAGATCATTTTTTTCCTTTTGCAAACCTTCCAAGACATCCATGGCGTGCTGCAGACGTTTTGCTGCCTCGGCCAGTGCGAGCTGACACTGCTCCTCTATTCGTAACCTGTATTCTAATACCGCCTCCAGATCAAATTGAAACATACTGCCCGAACCTATGCAAACAGGGTAAACATATCCCTTCTGCTTTCCGCAAAGCCTACCTTCTCGTCAATAGCCTGCACCAGAAATGCATTTACTCTGCCAATCATCTCGATCGCATAATCCACTTCGGGGTTGCTGCCCTTGACATAAGCTCCAATATTTATGAGGTCTTCCGCTTTCCTATATGTTGCGAGGATATTCAGGATGTGATTGGCTTTCACCTTGTGTTCCTTATCCACAATATCAATCATGACCCTGCTGATACTGTTTAGAACATCCACCGCCGGGTAATGATTCTTCGCTGCCAGGCTGCGGGACAGTACAATGTGACCGTCCAGAATAGATCTCGCCGCATCCGCTATTGGCTCATCAAAGTCATTGCCCTCAACCAAGATTGCGTACAGACCCGTTATACTCCCCTTTCCTTCTACGGCACCCACCCTTTCAAGGAGCTTCGGCATAAGACTGAATACTGAGGGGGTGTATCCTTTCGTTGTCGGCGGCTCGCCGATGGAAAGACCGACCTCTCGCTGGGCCATAGCAAATCTTGTCAGAGAATCAACCATAAGGAGCACGTCACTGCCCTGGTCCCGAAAATACTCTGCAATAGATGTGGCTACGTAAGCTGCCCTCATCCTTATGATGGGGTGCGTATCAGATGTAGCGACAACAACGACCGATCTGTCAAGACCTTCTTTACCGAGATTCTTCTCGAGGAACTCCCGAACTTCCCGTCCTCTCTCACCGATCAGGCCTATGACATTTACATCTGCCCTGGTGTTCTTGGCCATCATCCCCAAGAGGACACTTTTACCAACACCCGACCCGGAGAAAATACCCATCTTCTGCCCCTTCCCACAGGAGAGCAGACTATTTATAGACCTTATTCCGAGATCCATAACCTCTGTAACTCTCTTCCTCCACAGTGGATTGATGGGACTGAAATAAATGGGGTATTCTGTTTGAAACTCTATCTGCCCTTTTCCGTCAATAGGATTCCCCATGCCGTCAATCACTCGCCCCAGAAGACCTCTTCCCACTCTGACATCCGCCTTCTTCCCAAGTGATACAATCTTGCAGCCTGGTCCCACTCCACGGATACCCTCGAGAGGCATCATGAGAACCTTGCCCGTCTTGAAACCTACGACCTCGGCACTGAGCGGATCGTCGTTGCCGTCCGAAAGAATCTCACACATTTCTCCGATTGACGTACAGGGACCACGGCCTTCCACCACTAGACCAATCACCTGGCTTACCTTACCGTAAACCTTGACAGGGTTCGCCTGCGCAATTAACTTTTGATATCTATCGTAATCAAATACTATGCCGGCTGTTGCCTCATTCATTCTTTGTGCCTCTCGCTCTGCCTTCACCTCTTGCCGGACATGGCCTTCCTGACCTCATGAAGTTGTTGATCCAATCTCGCGTCTACTTCGCCAGATGATGTATCTATAACAACCCCGCCTCGTCTGATGCTGTTGTCCTCAACGATAGACATATTCCTTATTTCATCGAAACCATCAATTATCCCGGGATTTATCTCCATCATATATCGGTAGTCTTCGGGGTTCAGCCTGATAGTTATCCCATCCTTATCGAGCACCTGTTTTATTGCACTCTTCAGAACACCGTGGACTACGTCCCTGCTTGTGGCAATCTCGCGGTTTATGACCTTTTCCGTTACAGAAAAGACGAGGTTCAAAATCTTTTCTTCATGACCTTCCAGGCATCCATTCTTTAATCTATCCAGTTCCCTCATAGAATTTGCAAGAGCCTCCATGGCCTCAGACAACCTCCTTCTCTCACCCTCAGCACCTGCTCTTAGACCTTCAGAAAATCCTTTGGCATAGGTTTCTTTCTCCGCCTTCTCACTCTTCGCTGCAAGTTCGGCGTGAATTGAATTGTTCCCGGCTCTCTCCTTTTTCCCACCGCTTATACCGACATCCCCCTTACCCTTAGAGTAGAATCTTACGAATTCCCGTTTTTTGCCAAGAGCAGAACTAACCAGATCGATGTTTTCAGATTTGATGACCTTATCAGACAAATTGGTCCCCCCCCTCGCCGCGGATAATGACAATCTTGCCTTCTCCTTCTAATTTCTTCGTCGCATCGATAATGATTCTCTGGCTCTTTTCTATCTCCGACAGCCTTATGGGGGGCATCATCTCTATATCCTCTTTCAGCATTTCCGCACCGCGCTTGGACATATTCTTGAAGATTACAACCCGCATCTCTTCATCTACAACCTTAAGTGCGCGCCCCAGATCCTCCGTGGATACTTCCCTTAATAACTCTTGAATACTCCTATCATCCAACTTGAGGATGTCTTCGAATGTAAACATTTTCTTGCGTATCTCCGCCGCAATTTCCGGAACATTATCATCAAGCGATTTCATTATAGCGTTCTCGGTGCTCCGGTTCATCTTGTTCATAATGTCGGCCACAAGGGTAATGCCCCCGGGCTGAAGGTTGCTTACACCACCGACGATGATCTCTTTTTCAAGGGTTTTCGCAATATCCGCTATGAACTCATGCGGGACACTCTTTAGGGTTGCCATCCTTTTTATGATGTCGCTCTGCAACTCAGGCGAAAGACCTTCCAACACGTTTGCCGCCTGCTCAGTCCCCATATAAGATAGGATCAGGGCAATCGTCTGGGGATGTTCAGTTTTTGTAAAATCTATCAGTATCTGGGGATCTATTTCCTGCAGTTTTCGGATCAAAGGATTATTATAAGATTCGCCTTGTGGCGCCGTCCTTTCAATATTGACCAAAATATCGTGAGCCATATCTGCTCCGGCGGCCTTAACGATAAGATTTCGCAAAGTATCACCGTGAACCGGCAGAACCCCGCCTCTCTGCCTTGCCAAGCTGCAGAACTCTTTGGCTACATTACTAACTTCCTCCATGGACACACTGTCGAGCCTGCTCATATGCTTGCCAATGCGTTCAATCTCCGCGGAGCTAAAATTCTTCATTACCCTTGCGGCCACTTCCTCGTCCAAGGATAACAGCAATATTGCTACCTTTTCATCATTCATAATGTCTCGTGATCCATTTACTCTACCGTAACCAAATCCTCAACAATTCAGCAAACCGCCTGGCATCTGCAGTGGCCATCTGCCTTACAAGATCAGTCTCTGTCCCTATTGCTTTTTCTCCCAGTGCCAGTGGACTCGCCGGCCCTTCCAGTTCACCCTGGGTCGGTCCAGCAGATCCCTGGGTAATATAGTCCGGCATTTTCCCCCTCGCCGTTAACATCTTGATGAGGGGCCGTATAGCAATGATCACGAGTATCAGACCTATAATCATCACTATATATTTCATTATAGGATAAACCACCGGATAAAATGCGGTAACCTTCTCCTGCCATGTTTCTTTACCGGCCGCTCCAGCTTCGAACTCACCCTTGTTGAAGGGGATGTTGGTAATGACAACCTGGTCACCCCTTTTTGCATCAAAGCCCGCCGCCTTCTTCACCAGCTCCTCCAGATCGGTGAGTTCCTTCTTTGAACGCGGTTGGAACTCCTCGACACCTTTATCGTTTTTCACATAGGGTCCGTCAATCAATACGGCTACAGATAGTTTTTTCACATCCCCCGTGGGCATCACAGTCTTGCTGACAACCTTGTTAATTTCATAGTTTACAACTTCATCCAGGCGTTCATTGCCAGTTCCCTGTTTCGCTTGCGCCGTACCAGCCTGTTTTCCGCCGACAGGAGCGACTGTTGACTGCCCGCCCCCCGTTGCAGCGGTAGAACTTGACTTCTGCGACTGGCGCTGCGTGCTTCTCACCACAGGTTCTTCGGGATCATATTTCTCCTCTGTCTTTTCCGTTATCCGGAAATCAAGATCAGCAGAGACTCTGACCACCGCTCTTCCTTCGCCTACTACTTTCTCCAGCATCGACTGCACTCTGCTGGTTAAGTCCTTCTCGACATTTCTCTGATACTCAACCTGAGAATTCGACATTCTCGCCAGCTTTGACTCATCTTGTATCCTAGAGAGCACCTTCCCGCTATTATCAACGACCATCACATCAGCGGGATTCATCCCCTCCACACTGCTTGCCACAAGGTGAACAATGCCCTCTATCTGCGGCGGGCGCAAGGTTCTTCCCGACTTCAATTTAACAATCACAGAAGCAGTGGGCTTTTTCTGGTCCTCTATGAAAAGAGATTTCTTCGGTATGACCAAGTGCACCCTGCTTTGCTGTATCTCGTCCAACCCGTTTATGGTGCGGGAGAGCTCACCTTGAAGAGCCCTTTGGTAGTTCAACTGCTGTACAAACTCTGTGGCCCCAAGAGGCTTATTGTCAAATATCTCAAACCCCACACCTCCACCCTGAGGCAGCCCAAAGGATGCCAGTTCCAATCTCATTTCGGAAATCTTCTCAGAGGGAACAAGGATGGAGTCACCTGCGGCGGACATCTTGTATGGCACCTTTTTTTCTTGAAGTCTTGTGACAATATTGCCGGCGTCTTCAGAGTTAAGATTTGAAAAGAGTACACGGTACTCGGGCATGCCGATCCAGTAGACCATCGTTCCGATTCCGATAAAAGCGACTGCGGCTACGACAAGAAGAGATAACCTTCTTGAAGGCTCTAATGTATTGAAGCCTTTCCAGATCTGGGTAAAAAATTGAATGAGAGGATTCATAGTAATTACCACAATAATTTAATGATAGATCATACCTGCATTCTCATGACTTCCTGATAGGCCTCTAAAATCTTATTCCGCACCTGTATCATTTTTCTGAAAGAGAGATCCGCCTTCTCCAAGGCAATCACTGCATCATGAATGCTTCCGGAATTTCCTATCTCGACCTTTGTAATGGCCTGGTCAGCATCCAACTGAAGCTGGTTGATCTCGTTAACTTTGCTCTTGAGGATTGTACTAAATTCTGTTTCCCCCCCCTGTCCGCCATTCTTTAACTTACCGGCGGTTGTTGAAGGCTGAAGTGCATTACCTCTAATCGATATGTCGCTCATTCTTATATTACCTCCCACCCTTTAGAGCATAATTCCCGTATCTTACTCGTTTACTACTTACCCATTTCCAATGTCTTGAGTGCCATATTCTTAGATGCATCGAAAGCCGTAACACATGCCTCATACGCCCTGTTAGCCTGCATCATATCCACCATTTCCGTGACCGTGTTTATGTTCGGCATGGCCACAAAGCCCTTTGCATCAGCGTCAGGATGACCGGGATTGTGCATCATCTTGACAGCCTCAGCATCTTGAACCTCTTGAACACCATCGACCTTTACCGTTTTTACGGCATCTTTAAGTTGAGAGTCAAAATTGCCGTTGACATTTTCAGATGAAAAAACAACAACCTGCCTCTTATAAGGCCCTCCTTCCGGCGTTCTGGTTGTATGAACATTAGCAAGATTGCTTACAATGACGTCCATTTTCGCCCGCTGGGCCGCAAGTCCGTCTCCACATATCTTAAAGGGTGTAAGAAAATCCATATTACTTAACCTCACCAAATACGATTTTCATACTTCGCAGCTTTCTGCTTAACAGTTCAACAGATGTATTATACATAAGATGATTCTCTGCAAGATTCGCCATCTCCGTATCGATATTTACTTTCTCTCCGGAATCCGTGACCTCACAGTCTATTGAACCGGCATTTGCAAACTGTCCGGAAAAGTGTCGCTTGTCCGTATTAGCTAATTGTTTTTGCATCTCTTCCCCAATAATACCTTTGAACTGCAAATCCTTGGCTGTGTATCCTGGTGTATCGATATTTGCAATATTTGAAGTAATTAACTGGTGCCTCCGAGACTGGAAATCCATCATGGACGACAAAAGTTTCATTGTCTTATCAAACTGAAAATCCATAAGCCTCCTAACCTTCACCCGTCGTGAAAAAATGTAGAAAAACCATTTTCGGATTATATGTGCAAATGATATACCAAAACATCCCCCAAAAGTGCGCATTTCTAAAGAAATGAAATGAATATTTTGGGGACTTGGCCCTGAGCTCTCCATTTAATGGACACATGATGAGCTCATAACAAGCAGAAATACTCCGCTTCACTCTATGTCACGCTACGCAGACTCAGGCGAAGCTGTTCAGTTTGCCTCTCTGTGCACATGTATTATCATCGGTTAACCCGATTATTAAGTCTCTTGCGAAGCAATTCCATATTACCGGTCTTTTACGTTGTCAGAAGCCATGCATTGATCGAGGCGAATGCCTTGTAGAAAATGCTTAACCTGACAAATGATCAACGCCTTTGCAGAAACCAGGAAAAATTTTCCCGCCTCCTAAAGAAAGACCTATGAATAATTTCAAAGAGGTATCCTGCATGATGGATCAAGAGATTACTTTCTATGGCCGCATTCTATGGAACTACGATTCCGACTGGGTTGTCTGTTTTCAACGACGGCATCCGAAAAAGAGATCTTTCGCCGTCACGCATAAGTTCTTGAAATTCCCCGGAGGGGCATTTTTTTGACTGCCGTGATCATAAATTCGTCATTTTATACTCATGAAGCTTATTGCGCATGGTACGAACACTTATGCCCAGAATTCTTGAAGCTTTCGTCTTATTCCCGTTGACCTCTTTAAGGGTGTCGAAAATGAGGTTCTTCTCCACCTCCCATAGAGTTGGCCCCTTTAGGGGGACACTTGACAAATCAGTCTCCAATGGTTCCCCCTCATCTCCCTCAAGGCACAAATGTTCCGGCCGTATCGGGCCTTTATCGGCCATCAATACGGCCCTCTCAATAACGTTCTCGAGCTCTCTGACATTCCCGGGCCACGCATAGTTATTTAACAAGGCCGCTGCCTCCTCAGACAGCAGGGGGTTTTTTCTTCCCGTAAACTCACCGTATTTCTTCAGAAAATATTCATTCAGTAAAGGAATATCGCCCATCCTGCTCCTCAGAGGCGGTACGCTAACGGGAATGACATTCAGCCTGTAAAAGAGATCCTCCCTGAATTTTTTTTCTGAAATGATTCTTTTCAAATCTGAGTTTGTTGTTGCAATAATCCTCACATCTACAGGAATCGTTTCTCTTCCTCCCAACCTGTCAATTTCTCCCTCCTGAATGGCCCTGAGTAGCTTCGCCTGAAGCTGCATGTCCATCTCGCTAATCTCATCCAGCAACAAGGTCCCTCCGTCAGCCAGTTCGAATTTCCCTAATCTTCTCTGAACGGCGCCGGTGAAAGCTCCCTTCTCGTATCCGAACATTTCGCTTTCCAGAAGTGTGTGAGGAACGGCGGCACAGTTAACAGCAACAAAGGGCATAAGTGCTCTATTGCTGTGACGATGAATATACCTGGCGAATAGCTCCTTGCCTGTTCCACTTTCACCTTGAATCAGAACGCTGGATTTGCTTTTTGACACACATTTCAGCAATTCAAGTATGGAAATAATTTTTTTATCACAGGTAATAATCTCTTTGGAAGATGACTGCGCTTCTTCTTTATCTTTCGATTCTCCTTCATTCGTTCCGTGATTAGATAATACATTCTTTACAACCGACTCGAGGTCTTCAAGGGAAAAGGGCTTCATTATAAAATCAGAAGCCCCCTCCTTCATGGCCTGAACCGCGGTATTAACGGTACCGTAAGCAGTTATCACGATGACATGCGTCCTTGGTGAAATCTTCTTGACACCTCTCAATACTTCCATGCCGCCCACTTTGGGCATTCGCATATCCGTGATAACGACGTCAAACTGCCCTTTGCTAAATTTCTTCAGGGCATCTGCGCCATCCACTGCTGCTTCCACTTGATACCCGCAGCTCAGGAGAGATTCAGATAAGGCCATCCTCATAGATGGTTCATCATCAACTACTAAAACCGGCCTCTCATGCATGTCTATCACCTAAGATGTTTTGATATTTAATGACTTCAGACTTACGCGCCTGTTGAAACAGCGGCAAGGTAATACTGAAGACCGTCCCTTCCCTTTCCCTGCTCTCGACATCGATGGAACCGTTGTGGGCGTGAACAATATTGTGAACGATCGCAAGGCCCAGGCCGGAGCCCCTTTCTTTGGTGCTGAAGAAAGGATCAAATATCTTTTTTAAATTGTCTCTTGTGATACCTACTCCCGTATCCGAGATCCTGACTTCAACGCTTCTGACGCCGTCTTCTAAACATAGAGGAGATACAACCGTTTCAATTCCAAGACGCCCACCATCTGTCATCGCCTGTATGGCATTCAACAAAATGTTGAGAAAAACCTGTTTGAGCATTTCCGCATCACCGCTGACATAGGGCTCAATGCCTGAGTACTTAACCGACAGCGATATGTCTTCCTGCTTGATAATTGGGTCGGAAAATTGAAGCACTTCCTTCACTATGCGGTGAAGGTTAACCTTCCTGATCATGGGATGCTTCTGCGTTGTGAAGAGCAGAAGGTTGGAAATCTTATTGTCCATATTCTTTACCGAGGTGACAATTTGTGACAATCTTCCCTCATGCCTTTTGTCTTTCATATCCTTTATCAACAACGAGGCGAATAACTCAATACTCCCGAGGGGATTTCTCATCTCATGCGCTATGTTTGCCGCCATCTCACCCATGGCTATGAGCTTTTCCGTTCGTTTCGCCATTTCCTCCAGCTTCTCGACTCTCGTAATATCGCGTAATATAAAAACTTCCCCTATGATCTCACCGTGTTCAGCCCTCATGGGGGACGCAAAAATCTCCACGATCCTGTCTTTCATATTTACTTTCTTGCCGGCGTCCGTAAAATGATCTGCATAGGAAAATGCGTTTCTGTCCAGATCCTTCAGGTCACCAAATAAAACCCTTATATGTTTCCCCGTGACCTCATCCTGCGCGATATTGAAAAACATCTCGGTCCACTTGTTTAGTGTTGTTATCCATCCGGCGTTATCTGTAACAATAACGCCCGTGGTTAGGCTTTCAAGTATATTTCGGAGATAGTTCTTTACCTCCTCTTTTTCCGTGATTGTTCGCTTGAGTTCCTCATTTCTCAGTTCCAATTCCCTGTTTATCTCCTGAAACCTCAGTTCAAGATTGGCAAAGGAATTCTGAAGCCGTTCGGTGGCCAGATTAAATTCATTAAAGGATTTTTGTAAGAATAGATACTGGTCTTCTGCCATTTCTGAATCATTCATGATAACGCCCGATCCCTGTAAACATTCATGCTCTACTGACGATCAGAGTCATACTTATCATTCCAGTTGTATTCTCTTAGCCCGTAATCGGCGAGATGCGACCAGAAACCTTCGCCACCTTTATTCTTCATTTCTGAAAAAGTCTTATCCGCCATCTCTGAATTTTTCAATTCTGCGTACCCCTTCCCGATTCCATAGAGTGACCATAAGTCGTCGGTACGCCCGCCAAGATATGACGCCGATTGCTTGTACATAGATATAGCCTCTTGGTATTCCTTTTTCTCAAACAGGCAATCGCCAAGCCCCCTATAGGAGGCAATTACAACGTCAACGGAGTATTTTTGACTTTCCTTGTTGTAGACCTCGATGGCCTTTCGATAACTGGTCATCGCCGCTTCCAGAGAATTCATAGCCTTCAGGCAGTCAGCATTTTTCCGATAGACCTCGGCCATACCCTCAATGCCTCCTCCATAAGCGAAGACCCTGGCATAAGCCAAGACTGCCTTATCAAACAGACCTTTCTTGAAGTAAACATTTCCCAGGATTCTGTTTACGTGCAGTTGGATATACCCGTCCGACGATGCAGGTTTAACCATTGTCTTGTTCTGAGATTTAGTTCGGCGGTTCTCAATGGTCAATTTTAGGTCTTTTTCCTGCGGCGCCACAGACAGCCGCTGCAGTATCCTTTCGACATTTTCATAATTCCGTCTCTCACAGTCGATATCAGCCATAGCGAGTAAAATCTTATTTCTATCGGCAACACTCCCGGAGGTCTTTAGAAGTTTCTCAAATACTTCGGCCGCTTCCTCATAGAAACCAACCCGCCTGAGACTGTCACCCATAGAATATGCTGCTTTGAAATTGTCTCCTGTGATCAGACCGTGTTCTCGAGACTTAAAATATATCTCTGAAACCGCCAGATAATCCCCATTCGCATAATTATCGTCTACGATCCGATCGGTAGATATCATGAAATACTTTATGACTTCTTCCTTGTATCTTCCATTGGGAAAGCGTCTCAGTAAGAGACCGTAGGTATCAAAGCTCTCCTTGTGCCTGCCATTTTTGTACAAGAAGTAACCTTTTTGAAACAGGAGCTCCTCCACATAGTCACCCGAAGGGGAACCTGCCAGTAGGTCATTATAAGTCTTAAGTGGGTCCTTGTAATTCCGCATTCCCTGAAAATATGACGGCAATCTCATCCCTGGCTTCTTTACACCTAGATTGGCCATGATAATTGCGCTTTCCATTGCTTCACGGCTGCTGGGAAATTTTTCTATCAAAAGACTGAAAATCTTCAGCGAAAGGGGAATTTGATCAAGTTCCATAAAGGAACGGGCAATGGCAAAAAGAACTTCTTTGTTGCTCTCCTTGTCCGGGAATACATTTACATAGAAGAAAAATATCTTCAGTGCATCGCGATATTTCATGCTCCGGAAGTAATGATACCCCACGTTTAGAAGGACATCTTCAGGGATGCTCCCCAATTCAGGCCACTTGTTCAAGGCATCGCCATACCATTTGTCGGCGATTTCCTCCTGATGTGTCTGCGAGTAACAATCGCCCAAGTTAAAGTAAGCCGTCTTGATGTATTCTCCTGCCGGGAACTTGCGGATATATTCTTCGAACTTCAGGGCGCTCTCGCTAAATTTTCTTGCTTTGTAAAGCATTTCACCGATCCTGAACGTAATCTCTGGAACGTAATGAGAGTCAGGATATTTCACGTAAAGATCTTCAAATTCCCGCTTCGCTTCATAATAAAAGTCTAAAGCAGCATATGCATTCGCTATTCTGTATAAGGCAATGGCATTGTTATCGCGGGAATCGGGATATTTCTGCACGATATTCTTGTAAAGATCGACTGCACTTAAGAGATTATTCTTATTCCCTTTTATTCCCAAGAAATAATGGCATTCCGCCATGGATCTCATAACCTGTTCCTTTTGGGGGGATTCTCCAGACTCCTGCTGCAGGATAATTCTGAACTTCTCCAGGGCTTCCACATAAACTCCCCGTTGAAAATCTCCCACGGCCTGATCATAAAGCGATTTGTTAGATTCTGCGCTGTGACTGGCGGTCGCCACCGCATTCGGTTGGTCTGTTTTTTGATCTTGCTCATTGCCGTTGCTGCCGTGAGTCGATCCGTTGAGCTGGATTATGAGTATTAATATTAAGGCAGTTGAGATTATGAATTTCTTCATTCTTCTAAAATTCAAACGTTTTGACAGCCATTCGCTCCCGCACTTCAATTCTCTCGTTAATTGTCATCTCCAAATAACGCGTGTGCGAAGGAATCACATTTGTCACCGGGCTTTCTTCCGCCTGCACCTATCGGAGGTGTTCCTGCGCTGCACTGAGATAGTTTTTTATAGCGCTTCAGTTTCATTACCTCAGCAATTTACATACCACCTATCTAAGCCTCAGTATTTCTCTTAATAAACGAAAACTTGAGGATATTTTCCAGGCATATTATGTCACCGTCTGAGTATCACTTACGTCAAATAGTCACCATGCCGGCCAATTTTTTGACCAGATCGCCAAGTGTATCTTAAAATGCATCCTTGTCATATGTGTTCATCTCTTTGGCACGAATGTTTTGAACTGAAGGCGGGCTCTGTCGATTTCTAGGGCTATTCTTTGGGAAAGTGACAAGGGGATGAACTGATTTGCAACAGGAAAAATTAACAAGTTATTAGTGAATTATTGTGAGAATGTTTCTCAGCGTCACGCAAGCGCTGGAAATTCTTTCTGTGGTGAACTGATAAGCAGGGATAAAGGGCCAAATACCGTAGCAATCAATGCCTGCGCCTGGGAAAAATACTTACTCGCACAATCGGCAATAGCTACTGACCAATTTTGAATCTCTTCAATTTCTCAACAAAAGTTGTTCTATTTAAGTTCAGTAATTTTGCAGCCTTGTTTTTTGCTCCTCCAGCCTTTTCCAATGCTCTGGAAAGCAAGTCCTTTTCAAGCTGATCAACGTAGGCATTATAATTGATTCCCTCATCCGTTATTTCTACACCGCTCTTGACAACGCCACGGGAGGGTGCCATTGCTATTTTTTCCGGAAGGTCTGCAACCTCTATTTCGCCTTCCTCCTTCAAGACAACGAGCATCTCGATTAAATTTTCGAGTTCTCTGACGTTTCCAGGCCATGCGTACTTGAGCATGTACTCCATCACTTCCGGGGTGATTCGAACCACCCCTTTTCTTTTCAATTTGTTGAATTTCGACAGGAAATGGTTAGCCAATATCGGGATATCAACCTTTCGTTCCCTCAGAGGCGGCAGATGAATAGGTATGACGTTTATACGGTAAAACAGATCTTCCCGAAATCTTTTTTCCTCTATCGCCTTTTCCAAATCTTGGTTGGTTGCTGCAATAATTCTTACATCTACCTGCAGTGTCTTCACTCCTCCGATACGCTCAAATTGCTTCTCCTGAAGCACTCTTAACACCTTCACCTGCAGCGCAGGACTCATATCACCAATCTCATCCAGAAATATCGTCCCGCCATTGGCTAATTCAAATCTGCCGATTCTTGTGCGGAGGGCTCCTGTAAAAGCACCTTTCTCATGGCCGAATAACTCACTTTCAAGCAGCTCTTCGGGAATAGCCCCGCAGTTTACCGCTACAAGGGGAAAATTGATTCTCTCACTGTTGAAATGTACTGCCTTAGCAACCAATTCTTTGCCTGTGCCGCTTTCGCCGTAGATCATGACCGTACTATCCGAAGTAGCGACTTTTTCAATCGTATCAAATATCCTTTTCATCCCATCGCTGTAGCCGATCATATTGTCGAAATCATATCTTTTTTTCAAACTTCTCTTGAGGGCTATATTCTCTTGCCTAAGTTTCGCATAGGATAATGCTCTTTCGATCGTCAGTTTCACAAGATCATCTTTTAGCGGTTTGGTTATATAGTCAAAAGCGCCGAGCTTTATTGCCGCTACAGCCGTATTGATAGTACCGTGGCCGGTAATTATGATTACTATATTCTCCGGACTAATTTCTTGGATAAACTCCAGAAGCTGAAGACCATCTAAATTTGGCATCTTCAAATCAGTTATCACGAGGTCGTATTTATCTTCGATAAAGGCATCCCTAGCCTGCCTGCCGTCTTCGACAGCCGTAACTTCGCAGCCATGGCTTTTCAGAAGTTCAGAGAGATTCTCCCTACTTAGTTCATTGTCCTCAGCAATTAATATCTTTGCATTCTTCATAATAGATTATTCAAGACGATCCTCAGTTGTGACGATATAAGATGCAGCTGGACTTAAAGGAGGTTAATGTTAACAAAAATTAAACAATAGTCAAATAGAATATTAGCACATGAATATTAGCATAATAGGCATTTATGATTGAGATTTTATAATATTCACGCATTGCCTAAAAAAGAGTTAAAGTTTTACTGTTTTCTTCCGATAGAACAAATGAGGGGCGAGAATACATATGGTGGAGTTGAACGATGACGATTTCATCTTATCAAATTGATAATATTCTCAAGGCATATAGTAAGCAGAACAAGATCAAGGTCGGAACATCGCTTCAACCTGACATGACCAAAGGCGCGAAGTATGCCGACGTAGTCACTCTGGACTCTGGCAATAAAACAGCTGCTTACGATAAAATTTCATACAGCTTGATGGATATTCTCCTTAAATCCAAGAAGAATAATGACTGAGCGGGATTATTTACCTTTTTCCGCAGACAATACCGACGACAGAGCACGTATGTTAAGCATGAATGAAATCACTTCAGAAAAAAAATCCATACTGGTAGTCGATGACGACATCGGCACCAGATCACTTGTTGTCGATGCGATATGTCAAGTGGGCGCTTATGCAGTTACCGAGGCGTCCGATGGTATGGAAGGCCTGGAAAAGCTGGGGAAAAACCATTTTGATATGGTTATATGCGATGTCATGATGCCGGGAATGAATGGCATGGATCTCTTGGACAAGATAAGGGAAATCAAACCGACGACGCACGTGATTCTTATTACAGCCTACCCGACCATCGGACTGACCGTTTCAGCAATGAAGACCGGCGCTGTAGACTTACTGGCAAAACCATTCAATATTGACGATCTATTATACAAGGTTGATGTCTATTTAAGGGCAAAAACCATTCTGAGTGAATACGACAAGCAGACAACAGCCACTTCCTTAAATACCAAGATAAGTGACTTATCTACACGCAGCTACATATATGACAAGATCGAACTCACGAAGAACAACGACGAAATCTTTCAGGAAATGGTTGATCTTGCTCTGAAGGTCGTCGGCGGCGAGGCATGCTCTATACTCTTGTACGATAAGGAATCCCAGGATTTTGATGCTGTTGTTGTAAAAGGAGTGTCACAAACTTTCTTCAAAAGCGTAATAATAACATCTCTATATTCTATACTCAGAGATACCGTCCGCAGGAAAGAGCCTTTGCTGCGAAACCTTATCAAGAACACGGCATATTCATCTGTCATCTGTTCGCCCTTGAAAATTAGGGACCAGGTCTTCGGCATCATGACTCTTTCTGGAAAAAGCAACGAACATGTATATACGGAAAGAGATCTTTACTATATCCAGAGCATCGCGAACAGGGCGTCTCTCAATATCGAGAACAGACTTCTGTACGAAAGTCTGTATACGAATCTCTTGAGTACGTTTCAATCACTGGTTGCTTCAATTCAAGCCCGCGATTACTACACGGAAGAGCACTCCATGAGGGTGACGGACATTGTTATCAGAACAGCAGCAGCAATGAGTTGCTCCCCCAGTGAAATAGAATCGCTGAAGATAGCTGCAACTCTGCATGACATAGGAAAGATTTCCATACCTGATGACATCCTGCTTAAACCTGGCCGACTCACTACTTACGAATTCGATGTTATAAAGAAGCACCCTGTGATTGGAGAAAATATTTTAAAGCCCCTTCCCATCTTGGATACGGAAAGACTAATAATCCGCCACCACCACGAACGGTGGGACGGTAATGGTTATCCCGATGGCCTCCAGGATTCCAATATCCCCTTTTTCTCCAGGATGCTGGCGGTCGCAGATGCGTTTGACGCCATGACTAATAACCGACCATATCGAAAAGCAATGGACATAGATGCAGCTGTCGCCGAATTGAAAAGAAATGTTGATCGTCAGTTTGACAAAGAAATCGTGGAATGTTTTATAAGTACTCTGCGTCGGGAATCAACCCTTTCGCCCCGCGGATTTCTGTCTGACAACGGGCAGTATGTATAGCCAGTCTCTCAAGAATAGATCACCCTTGCAATCTTAATACACCTTCCCACTCCCTGAAAAGTTAGGCCTCTGGCAGTATTGTAAAATGCGCGGCAGCAACACGGCACTATGCCTAAGGATGCATTGCAACTCAAGCATGAAGAGAGTACGCGGCAGGAAATATAGCACCCGCCAGTTTCCCACAAGATACATTCGACTCACACCCGCCGGAAACACTATGGTAATGGGCATGCATGATTCAACCGCGTATTATCGGTTCGGGTCACCTTGTGACACGCGGGTCGTGCCTCTTGGCCTGTCGCCACATGACGTTCTGGGCTGCAGAAAGACTTGCGAGCTTCAATTGAACTACCGGAAATGATGAGAGGGAAGCAAATGTTGATATCTGGGCACAGCCGATTTCATTTACTGAGACGCTACCGTTATCTTTTCTTTTCCTTTATTGGTGGAATTGCCTGTTCGCTCTTCTGAATATAACTGCCGGGATAGTTGATATCGATACGTTTTTTTTTCATGTACGTCATGGCTTCCTCGCGGCTTGCAAAACGACCGACCAAAATTCTGTACAAAGTTCCGCCGTCTTTCGCATTCATTTCAGACCAGTAGGCATCAACGCCTTCATCTTTGAGCACCTTCGTAAACTCTGTAGCCATCTCGATGCCGCGAACAGCCTTGATCTGTATGGCAAATGGCTTCAATGCTTGGGGATGGGCATTCTTTAACCTTGCCTTCTTCGCTTTGGCAATCTTTATTTCTTTTTTAGCGGCGCCCTTCGCCGCTTCTTTTTGCGAAGCCTCAGGTTTAACTACTCCCTCCGCGACAGCTTCTTTAGCAGTCCGTGGCGCACTTGCACTGTCAGGACGTTGCCCTGCGTCCGGTTTAACCGCTTCCGCCCCCTTGATTTCTTCGGCAGACGTCGCAGCACCGGCATCAGGGCTTTGCACGGCCTCCTGTTTAATCGCTTCGCCTCTAGTGATTTCTTTTGCAATCTTTGCAGCTTTAGCGGTGTCCACACTCTGCGAGGAGGTTATCTCTTTCGCAATCTGTACGCCTGTCTCATGATTTATATGCGCCCAAATGGCGCCGGCTTTCTTGCTGTTCATGCGCAACATGATTTCAGCCGCCATTTTTGTATCCATTTTTTCGAATATGGCTGCCGCTTTTTCAGGAGGAGCGACTTCGTATATTTTTGCCAGCGACTGATATTTTTTGTCCTTCTCGGCCTTTTGACTTTCCAGTGACGGCGACATTCTTTCCTCGAGAATCCTGAGGGCCTCCATCTTTTCCGCAACATCCTTTTTTAAGGCTTCGATTTTTAGTTCTTCCTCTTTTAAGGTCTTCTCTCGGTTATCAAGTTCTTTCTGTTTTTCCAGTAAATTATGCATGAGATTGCTCTCCTGCACAGATGGAACATTGGTCTCTTCTCTGGGGGCTGCCGCCTCACTCGGACGAGACTGGGCAAGCGCCGGGGTGAGAAACCACAAAGACTGGCCGGAGTCACCCACATGGTTTGCCGCGGCACCCATAAAGAGAAAAACGAAAATAATGATAGACACGCAGAATTTTCTGCCACAGAAATTGACTAATCTTTTCATCCTCGTCCCTTTTTCCTTGTTGCCTCCAGGAAAGTTTCCATGAGTTTGCTCATACAGGATTTCACCTGCGTAATCAATGATTTTTCTAGCGTCTTTACTGAGGCAGACTGACGAGGTTGTCTTAGAGTACTGCCGGATGACGAAAGGATTTCGGTGACAAATGATTCTCATCAGTATTTTGCCTCATCAGTCTTTCGCCTTGACAACTTTTATGTAAGTCATTATAAATATAAGATGATAATTACATCAGATAAATTACCGATGCCTTAAAATCTCTTTTTTTCGCAACTGAGATGGTTCAATTTTTCCGTAAGAAGCGGGAACAGGACACTGTAAGAAAGAAGATTGATTCCCGGCAGGCGGACTTAGAAGAATTTCTTCGTGAAACCTCCCTTAAATGCACTTAGACAAGAGACAAAAGAAGTTTACCATCATTGTAATCCGCGACGAGAGGCGACTGTGTTCTTTTAAGCTTCCGGCGAACCTCTTAACAATCTCCCTCGTGACAGTCATTGGCCTATGCATTATCTCCTTCACCGCAGTTCTCCTCCACAACCGGATGGGGGGTTTTAAAGAAGAGCTCACAGCCAATATTGGAACTCACACTAAACCCCTCGATACAGGGAAGAGCGCGGCGTCAGCCGATTCGGCACCGGTAATCGCCGTTACGCAATCTTACAACTTGTCTATAGAAAATTTCGAAGCAAACTTCGACCTTTCAAGAAAATTATTCCGCTATTCGTTTCTCCTGAAAAACAAGACTTCGAAAAATGCCCCGGCGTCAGGGTATATCTTCCTCATTCTGAAATCAGACGGTTTGGGGGCAGAAGATTGGCTCGCTGATCCCCAAACTAACCTGTCAAATGGAGTACCACAAAATTTCAAGGAGGGCGATCCCTTTTCCATCACTAGACATAAAGTCATAGCGAAGGACATCTCCATACAACATGTTTATGGTTACGCCTCAATATTTGTCTTTTCAGACGACGGCAAACTTGTATTAAAAGAGATTTTCAATTTGAAAACTTGATGAGAGATAAGAATGAGGGGAACACCTGAAGGTGAACGCAAGAAACAACAATATTTCTATAGTAAACAGGGACTGCAAGATTGAAGGGATTCTGCATTTCAGAGGGCACCTGATTGTCGAAGGAATCATAGAAGGGACGCTCCTTGCTGAAACCGTTTTCACGGAAAAAGGCAGCAATGTAACAGCGAAGATAAGCGCAACTTCCCTGACCATAGCGGGATATTTCGAAGGGGATATTGAAGTCACAGGCACCCTTACGCTTTTGAAATCGGCGGATGTGAGAGGTAATATCAGATGCCGCAACTTAGTTATTGATGAAGGCGGAATCATAAATGGCGTCGTCAAATTCATATCAGCAGAAAGTCCCCAGAGCAGCCTCACTTAATTGAACCACGATATTGTTTAAAGCAACAGCCTAGATAACCTCAGCACAAGCAGTGATCCCTATAAAATAAAGGACAGCTTCATAAGGGCATCCGCGAGAGGTGCACAGGTTTTTGAGAACGATTCGTGCATGGACAGATATCTGAATCTATAGATGACGCCGGGCGGCTCCATCGTTCCTATTCGGCAAGGCGGCCCGGGTCAGTGTTCCGGGCACTCATATCTCTTGCTTTTCGCAAGAAGCCTCAGCTATGAGACCGGTAACCTCGAAAGGCTCATCATGCATCCACTTTTACGGGCTATTTTAAAAAGTTATGGAAAAATGAATAAGAATAGTGTTATCGTCGCGTTGATAATTATCTGATGTAGACTGAATCAATGTCAGCAGTGGAGGATTGAATGAAAAACTTTCTGCCCAAGAAAATGCTTTTGTCTCTGTGCCTGCTTGCCTGCTTTCTCCTGCTTGGACTTCAGGGAGATTCACAAGTATCAGCTGCACTGGAAAGGAGCATATACAAAAATCTCAAGACTTTCAATGAAGTGCTCGACATGGTGCAGAAGAACTACGTCGAGGATGTGGATTCAAAAAAACTCTTAGAGGGGGCCATTAATGGAATGATGAAGTCCCTGGATCCACACAGTACCTATATGACCGCCGAAATGTACAAAGATCTGGAGATGGAAACACGGGGGAGTTTTGGCGGCATCGGTATTGAAATCACTATGAAGAAAGATATCCTGACTGTTGTTTCGCCTATTGAGGACACTCCTGCCTACAACGCAGGTATTAAAGCGGGCGACTATATTATACAGATTGACGGGAAATCAACGAAGGACATAACTATAATGGAAGCAGTCAAGAAACTGCGGGGGCCGAAAGACTCCAAAGTTACTGTTACCATTATGAGGGAGGATATGACCAAGCCAAAGGACTTTGTGATAACCCGCAGCATCATTAAGATAAGAAGTGTCAAATCGAAGATCTACGATGATCACATCGCTTATATTAGGGTGTCTTCATTCCAGGAAAGAACGGCCGATGATTTGAAGAAAGTACTCAGCGATATTAAAGCAAAAAATGGCGTTCTTGAAGGTATTATATTGGACCTCAGGAATAACCCCGGCGGCTTACTGAATCAGGCGGTGGCAGTCGCCGATGTTTTCCTGAAATCGGGAGTCATCGTCACAACTAGGGGCAGAACAAGAAACATGGAAACGAAATCGGTAGCGAAAGACGACGGTGATGAGCCGATGTGTCCTATCGTTGCCTTGGTTAACGAGGGCACGGCCAGCGCTGCCGAGATCGTGTCAGGGGCACTGCAAGACAACGGGAGGGCATTGATACTGGGCACCCAGACCTTTGGGAAGGGATCGGTACAGACTGTTATCCCGCTTGAAGACGGGTCTGCCCTGAAACTGACCACGGCGAAATACTATACGCCTAGTGGGCGATCGATCCAGGCCGAGGGAATAAAACCGGATATCATTGTAAAATATGTCAAACCTTCTGAAGACAAAGAGATGACTGATGATTTTATCAGGGAACGAGACCTCAAGGGTCACATAGAGCCGAAAAAAGAAAATGATACAAACAAAGATAACGATGCAAAGAAAGAGCAAGACAATTTAATGCAGGATAATCAGCTAAAGAGCGCCTTGGACATCATAAAAAGCTGGGACATAATCAAGAAGAACCTGAAGAGCTGACTTAGAATGTGACCCGGCGGAAGTTAATAATGATCATGAGGCGAAAATGTGGCTGGACGGCATTTTTCATAATCTCAGCAGTAATCATTTCTGTCATGGCGCTATACCTGTACCATGCCGGAAAGCAGGAGGTGAAAGAGCCAAAATATACCCCGAGAAGTGAGCAAAGGAAGACTCTCGCGGAAACGCCTATACGAGACTTACAGGAGAAATACAGGACAGATAGCGCCGCCCCTAAAGATATAATTAGCCATGCGAGAAGACGGATCGCCATTCTAATCGATGACATTGGTTATGATCTTTCACCGCTTTATGAACTCCTTAAGATTGATGCCTCTCTGACCTTTGCCATCCTTCCTCACTATGCACATTCAGTCGATGCGGCAAATATTTTGCACCGGGCGAAAAGGGAAATCCTTCTCCACCTCCCGATGGAACCTCATGCCTTCCCTGATGAAAACCCGGGAATGGGAGCCCTTCTTATGAGCATGAGTGATCGGCAAATCAAGGAGGAGGTTGACAAAGATCTCGATGCAATTCCCTATATATCAGGCGTAAACAATCATATGGGATCGAAGTTCATGGAGGATGAAGCAAAACTTAACGTTGTATTTACACAACTTAAAAAAAGGAATCTTTTTTTTGTCGATAGCCGGACGACCCCGCTCTCCAAGGGTCCGGAAATTGCCAGACAGTTAGGACTTCGATTTGTCTCAAGAAAAATATTTATTGATGATGACCATGACTACATGACGATCTTTCGAAACTTGACGACCCGGATCTACAGGGAATTTGACCATAAATCAGAAGCGGTGGTAATGATAGGACATCCCCGCGTGAAAACTATTCAAGCCCTCAAGGAGGCAATACCGATTTTAAAAGCTCGCGGCATCGATATCGTTCCTGTATCCGCACTCGTTCAATGATCTCCAGAAACGACCGACAGCTGCTTCTTTACAGATGTGTGGGTTTTTTGGAGACAATTGAGATGGTATGACTTTATTAACATGCGAAATTATTTGTGCAATAGGTATCTTCTAATCGTGATCTCATGCTGCCTCGCCGGGTGTGCATCTTCGCCTGTGAAAAGCAGTATTTCGACCATCTCGGAGGGCACGGAGCGACCGTCATTCGATTCGACGTATCATTATTCCCTCGGCGTGTTGCATATCCTTGATGACGACCTTGACAGAGCTATAAATGAATATGAAAAGGCCCTGAGCTTCGATCCTCAATCCTCCTACCTCAAGACAGAACTTATATCCCTATATATTGAACGAGGCGAGATACAAGAGGCCGTCACTCTCAGTAAGAAATATCTCGCGGAACATCCGAATAATGCAAACGCCCATCTTCTCTTGGGCGGACTGTACCTGAACGGGAAGGATTATAGAAACGCCGTAGAAGAATATGAAAAGGTAATCGAGCTGGATCCGACGAATACATTTTCCCGCATATACTTAGGCACCATCTATGCGGAAACCAAGAACTACGAGAAGGCCTTGAAGACTTTCCAAGATCTAATCAGAACTAGTCCGGACCATCTCACAGGTAACTACTATCTCGCAAAGATATTAGCGGATATGAAACGCTATGAAGAAGCCGAACAAAGCTTCAAGAAGACTCTGACCATAAAACCCACTTTTGAACCGGCGTTGATTGATTTAGGACTCCTTTATGAAAAGGAAAAGAAGGCCGAGCAGGCGGTAGAATTGTTTAAAAGTTTTATTGATCTTTATCCGCCAGGCACAAACGTAAGAATAAAACTGGGAGAACTTTTTCTCAGGGAGCACAAATTAGACGATGCAGAGAGGGAATTCAAGCGAATTCTGGATTTAGATAATAGCAATAGGGGAGCGCGACTGGAACTCGGTCTCCTTTACCTCGAAAAGGGCAGGTTTGATGATGCTATTGGCGAGTTTACCATTTTACTGAATGGAAATCCGAATGATCACAGGGCCAGGTATTTGCTCGCCGCAGCGTATGAAGAGAAGAAGATGAACGGCAAGGCGATTGAGGGATTTAAAATGATCCCCCCGGATTCAGAGTTTTACGGAAACGCGCAGATTAATATGGGAATCATTCTGAAAAAGGAGGGTAAGATTGCTGAGGCCATAGAAGTAATGAAAAGAGCCATTCGTAATAATCGAGATATGCCGGGACTCTATGCTTATCTCTCATCCCTCTATGAGGAGGACAAAAAATTATCATCTGCCGAGGAAATATTAAAGGAAGGTCTTTCTGCATTGCCAGAGAGCATCGACCTTCATTATAGTCTCGGTGTCCTCTACGAAAAGACAAACCGCTTTCACGAGAGTATAGATGAAATGGAGTCGGTTCTGAAAATCGACCCGGAGAATGCAGACACGCTCAACTTTATAGGCTACACGTTTGCGGATAGGGGCATCCGTCTTGATGAAGCTGAAAAGATGATCAAGAAGGCTCTCACCTTGAAGCCCGGGAATGTCTATATGATTGACAGTCTCGGCTGGGTATATTTCAGACAAAACAGAATGGATCTGGCCATAAAATACCTCAAAGAAGCATCGGATAGCCTACCTACTGATGCAACTATCGCTGAACACTTGGGAGACGCCTATACAAAGGCAGGCAGGATAAGTGATGCCGTCGAAATATACAAACAGGCATTGAAATTAAAACCTGCCAATGGTGATCTGCAACAAAAGCTCAATGAACTCATCAAAGGGAAAAAGCCCTGATGCGGAAAAGATTGCCGTCGTTTTTTTTCATCATATCATTCTTCCTCATTTTTTCCGCATGTGCCGTCACCAAAATACAGAAAATCGGCGGAGGATCGAAACAGGATTTCTCCTCTCCCCTCGTTGTTCTGGAAAAGATCGACTCAGACAATCAATTCAAATATGGCGTTAAGGCCATTGCGCGTATCGAAGTTAATACTCCTGAGGGCCGGTATCCCCTGAAAGCGGCTTTAGTGTTGCAAAAGCCGTCATCATTGAGATTAGAATCAATGCCTCTCATAGGCCCAGCAGATCTCTTCTTGACCGTCCACGAGAATGTCCTGAAAGTTTTTGTGCCACAGAATGGAAAATTCTATATAGGGAAGGCAACGACAAGAAATCTGGCGCATTTTATTCCTGTTGCTGCCACAGTGCTCAGGATAGAAGACATGACGTCTATCCTGCTGGGTATGCATCCTGAAGTAAAAGGAAAAACCATTACCTTAGACGGTTCTCCCGATGGTACCCTCTACAGGGTTGATATCCTTTCTGAAAATAGAAAAATTCAATCTCTCTGGATAGATCCGGAAGTGGATCAGCTCGTCAGGGTCGATTTATTTGCAGGCGACAACTCCCGATTGTACAGCGCCAGGTTCATAGGGCGGGACTGCATTGAAGATATGACACTGCCCTTGAACGTTACGATTGCATATAGAGACAATGACAAGCCCGACATCGTCATCCGCTATGTTGATATCGGGCCGGCCAAGGGAATTGATGCGACGATCTTTGATCTCAAACCCCCTCCCGGAGTCATGCCTATTTCCCTGGATCGATGAAATAGATGTGAAAGGAAGGGGTTAATCGTTTACTGTTCTACTTATTAATTTCTACCAGTTTCGCCCTTGCTATTCTTGCCTGGTTCGTGTTGGGATATTTTTTTATTATCTGCTGCAGAATCAGTATCGCACTCGCTTTGTCGCCGAGATTCAAGAAAGAAAGCCCCTGTTTCAACAGGGCGTATGGAACCTTACTGCCCTTGGGATAGTTTTTAACCACTTTCTCATATTCGAGTATGGCCTTTTCATATTTCTTCTCGAAATAGAAACTTTCCCCTATCCAGAATTGGGCATTATCGGAATATTCCGAGTCAGGGTACTGCTTCAAAAAATTCTGGAACTCTCCCCTGGCTTTTTCATATTTTCCTTCCTTAAAAGTTTCATAGGCCAATGCATATGCCGATTCCTTGTCCGTTTTCCCTTTTATGGCATTTTTTAGAGAGGCCTTTCCCGCTTTACCTCCCTCCGAATCGTTTTCTCTCTTTCCAATGTCAAGAAAGTCTTCTATAAAATTTATTTTCAGAGATACATTATCAAGTCTTTCCCTTATTGCTGCTATTGCTGCCATTTCCTTTCTTAATCCTTCAGTTATACCCCTCAGACTTTGAATACCATCTCTCATCTCAGTGATGTCTGCACGCATTTCTGCCTGGCTCTTTTGTAAAGACGCTTGAGCCTCCTTAATCATGGCAATATCTTTTCGTATGCCTGCATCTTCCTCTCTTAAAGCCAAGATTTGCCTATCAAGATCCCCGTGAACGCGCTGCAGATCTTTGGTCGTTGCACAACCCGCGGTACAGATCAGAGATGCGAATAAGAGCAGGAATACAAATGTCTTCAATCGGCAGACCTCCCCATTATAACGCTACTACTTTGTTGTGATGACAAAGTGATCTCGCCTGTTTTTTGCCCAAGCCTCTTCAGTATGTCCGGGATCCAAGGGTCTTTCTTTGCCATAACTGATTGTTTTTATCCTCTTGCCATCAACCCCAAATTCAACGAGGTATTTCATGGCTTCCTTGGCACGTCTTTCCCCCAGGGCAAGGTTATATTCGGTCGTTCCCCTTTCATCACAGTTACCTTCAATGAGAACATTGTTATTCTTGTTATTGGCCAGCCATTCTGCAAGCTGTTTGAGAATGTCCCTGCTTTCGGGTTTGAGACTGAATTTATCAAAATCAAAAAGTGCATCCTTAAATGTCATTTCTTCTTTTACCGCAGCAGCCTCTGCCTTAGGGGCCACCTTTGCTTCCGCCTCTTCTTTCGCCCTCTGTTCGGCAGCCAGGCGGGCCTCTTGATCAGCCCGCGCCTTTGCATCCGCTTCCGCCTTGGCCTTCGCTTGCTCCGCTGCCCTATCCGCAGCAGCTTTATCTTCAGCTGAAACTGCCTGCTCTTTTACTGCGGATTTTTTTGCGCATCCTGTCATAACTATAAATGAAAGGCACACTATCAATCCAATAATCCCTAGTATTGCAAGGCTCTTCTTCATTGTGTTCTCTCCTCTCTTGGTTGGTTTAAGGAAATTGGTTACTTGCCGACTTGAAGTCTTCTAAACCACAATCCACCCTAAAGGTCAACCACAAAAATTTCAAATCTTGCTTTCTCTACCCTTAGTTATTTGTCTAATATCCTTCCCACCCGGCGCTTTGTCGACAGATTCTCTGATAAATATATTTTCGGAAGATCATTTTATTTTTGGCGACCAAGATGGGCTCATGCAGCCGCCCACATTCTCGTACAATGTCCTCACGTTTAACCCGTTAGCATTCATCACGCAAATTCTGTGTTTGCCGTTGCCCCTCGTGCTAAATACCAAGTACCTGCTATCCGGGGACCAGGAAGGGGATTCATGGTCAATGTTGTCAAAGGTCAGCTGCAAAGGGCTACTGCCATCTTCATTTGAGGAAAATATCTGGAAACGGCCGTTCGCCAATCCTTCGTACGCAATTCTGTTGCCCCTCGGTGACCAGGATGGGGATGTATTATAACTTCCGTCATAGGTAAGTCTTTTCACATTACTTCCATCCGCATCCATCGTAAATATTTGCGGTGAACCGGAACGGTTTGAAACAAAAGCGATTCTTTTATTATCAGGCGACCAAGTGGGCGATACGTCAATCGCAAAATTATAGGTGAGACGTTCAAGATTTCTGCTGCTGAGATCCATCGCATATATCTCTTCGTTACCATCCTTGCTCAGGGTCAGCAAGAGCTTCCTGCCATCCCTGGACCAGGAGCCAGCCAGATTGATGCCATCAAAATTTGCAATCTTCTCAACCCTTGCATCGTTCATCGACTTTATATAGAGATCGGGATTCCCATCTCTATAAGATGTGAAGGAAATAAATTTTCCGTCAGGAGACCAGCGAGGCGATAGAGTTAATGACTGGAAGTTCGTAACTCGGGAAAAATCAGTTCCATCAAAATTAATCTTGTAGATATCTGAATCCTGGCCTTTCTTCAATACAAAGGCGATCTTAGTGCCGAATACGCCTTCGTCCCCCGTAAGGGCAGAAAGAATCTCACCTGCAAATTTGCGCACCATCTCGTTCTTGTCTTCGATTTTTCCGGTGTACTGTTTTGCGGTAATGACCTCTCCCTTTATTACATCGAAAAGATGGAATTCGGAAGTGAGATCCCTGCCATTGGACTGGAAAGCCCCCTTCACCAGGTACTCAGCGCCAATTACAGACCAGTCGGCAAACCTGATACTTTCCACCGTTAAGCCCGCCTGTTTTTGATCTTCAAGAAAAGCCTTCTTGCTGATGATGTTAAAGAATCCCGTCATCTCCAGGTACTTTGCCAGAGTATCTGAAAACCAGCTCGACAGCTCTCCCTGATAACCCTGTTGACTTATTTTTCTGAAATCCGTAATGGCGATGGGAAACTTTTGGAAGGCGGGAGAATCGATGTCAATGTAGACTTTACACAAGGCGCTATGAGGCAGACATAAAATGGATAGTATGACTACCATGAGCGCAACTAATTTTAGAAAATATCTAACGCAGCAGTAATTCATGAATGAAACCATAGGCCCTTCGTCAAGAGATTCCCCTCTTCTATCTAAATTCCATTGAATGGAACCTGATGCCGACGTCGATATTGTTATCTCTTATTGAATCCGGAAAAGGAGGAAAAGGGCTTGCCTTCTTAATGGCCTTCATCGCTGACTCATCGAAATATCGATTTCCTGAGTGTTTCTCAAAACTCAAATCTGCAACTGTGCCGTTCTTCAGTATCTTCGCCTGGACAATCGCCTCGATATTCTCCCTCGGTAATATTCCCTGAGGCAGCGTCCATTTTCCCCTGATCCTGGACCAGATTATGCTGTAATAGACATTCATCTTTGCGTTGGATTGAGCATTATCCATCTGGCTCGCAGGGGCAGGCGGGCTCGCTTCCGTATTCACTTTTTTTCTAATATCTTCGATTGCCCTATCAACGCCGCTAACCTGCTTTCTTTGGGAATCCAGCCTCCTGATGGGGACAGCGGGGACGGAATCAAGGCGCTTTTTCAAGATAGACGGATACTCACCGGAAATTGTTTGATTGATCTCTCTCGAGATTGCCGATTGCGCCTTCCTTTCCTGAAGAACTTCGGACAGACTTACAAGATTAACGGAATAGACGGGACCGAAGGTCCATCTTGGAGAGGGAAGAGATGGTGCAAAGAAAATGACAGACAGCACAACAGTATGAATTAATAGAGATATAAAAATCATCCTGTTGAAGCTGATATCATTTTCATCTCGCTCCTTTTGCATCCTGTATCATCCTGCGGAACATCACCTTGATTCCTCGGGCGCCTCTGTGATCATCCCCAGCCTATCGACACCGGCTTTTCTGACTTCGGACATCACTTCCACGACAAACCCATAAGGAACGTTCTTGTCAGCCCGCATAAAAACCTCTCTATCGATCCTGTTGGCAAAGATGTTTTCCAGCTTTTCACTGAGACCGGTGACAGGGACCTTATTCTTGTTTATAAATATCTCTTTCGCACTGTTAATCGTCAGCACAAGTTTTTCCTCTGTCACATCGATACTCTTCGATTTAACCCGCGGCAGGTTGACGTCTATGCCCATCTGAAGCATGGGAGCCGTCACCATGAAAATTATCAGCAAGACCAAAACGACGTCAACCAGAGGTGTTACGTTGATTTCGGCCAACAGCTTGCTGCCGCCATTTCTTTTTCTTCCGGGCCTCATAAAAATTTTTATTTTCTCACATAATTTCTTTCAATGATATTTAGTATTTCAGAAGCGAAATTGTCCATCTCCGTGGACATGTTCCTTACAACATTGAGATAATAGTTATAGAAAATGACAGCAGGTATGGCAGCAGCAAGGCCGGCGGCAGTAGCAATAAGCGCCTCTGAAATACCCGGCGCCACAACAGCAAGGGTTGCCGAGCCTCTTGTGCCTATACCCCTGAATGTATCCATAATACCCCAGACTGTTCCGAATAACCCAATGAATGGCGATGCGCTCCCCGTTGTTGCCAGGAAACTGAGTGTGCTTTCAAGTCTTGTTGCCTCAGTACTGCATGCTCTGTTCAATGCCCGTTCCACATTATCTATACCCTTCATCTCCAGTTGAGGCAGAGTCGATTCATCGGATTCCTTGGCAGATGACGCCCCCCTTAGGACCTTGGTTATCTTCACCAGTTCCGAATAGCCGGCTTGAAATACCTCAGCCATGGTTGAATTTTTGTATTTTTTCGCTTCAGGGAAAATATCGGAGAGCTTATTACTGTTCATATAGGAGTCCAAAAACATATTATTCTCCCTTTTTACTTTTTTGATGCTCCTGTATTTCATCAGAATAATAGCCCACGACACAACGGAAAAGACAAGGAGCAACAGCAGGATAAGCTGAACCATCAGTCCCGCATCAAGAATCATCTTGAGAATACTACCATGAAAATGTCCTCCAAGACCAACAGCGGCGACAGAAGAAATCTCTTTCACTTTTTCACTCCTAGATCACTTATTTACTGTAATATCTGAGTCTACGACTTACTACGGGTCATTACGTGTAATGGAAAAAAAAGGCCTTGTCAATAGATTTAGGATGACAAGTATTCAAATGCGGAATAAATTTCCCAAAAATTGCCAAGCCCGAAAAGCTGACTGGCAAGAATCATTACAAAAATTCCGGCACAAAAGATACAACGTCATCAATGGTAGATGAATCACAAAAAATCATGGCCAATCTATCCACGCCTAGGGCAATTCCTGCTGCGTGCGGCATGGAAGTCATGTCCTCAAGAAAACGCTCCGGCATAGGGTAAATCGATTTACCCGCAGAAAAACGATAATTGTTCACATTTAGAAATCGTCTGTTATGTTCTTGCAGATCAGTCAGCTCAGAACATGCGTTGGCTATCTCTTTCCCTCCCATATACAACTCAAAACGTTCGGCCAACGCGGAATCATCTTTTTTCTGTTTCGCGAGGGCTGACCCAGAAACCGGATAATCATAGATAAAGGTGGGCTGCGTGAGCCCCAAGCGAGGTTCGATAGAGGAGACGATAATCTCATCGAAGCAATTTTCCGTTACTGCTTTATCCATTGACATCGGTGCATAGCAGGCAAAAGCCTCTCTCACAGATATCCTCTCCCACGGTCTTTGCAACCCTATTGCCCTGCCCTGGTAGTTAATTACATCCTCATAACCGAGATTACTGGCCACAGAGACAATCAGCTCCTCACATTCTTTCATGAGCTGGCGATAGTCCATGCCACGGCAATACCATTCCAGCATGGTAAACTCAGGGAGATGGCATGAACCTCGTTCGCCGTAACGGAAACACTTGCATATTTGAAATATCCTTGGATAACCAGCCGCAAGAAGTCGCTTCATATGGAGCTCGGGAGATGTGTGTAAAAACCAATCGCCACAGGAGACGGCATCAATATGGGTTTCCGGAATAACGGCCGGAATCATATGGGGAGTCTCTACCTCTAAATAATCCCTGCTCGTAAAAAAAGCTCGGATCGCATTGATCATCCTGGCACGCTTCCATGAAGTTTCCCGCTTATTTGCCAGTCTCCCGCCTTGTTCCATAGGAGTTTCAATCCTTGACCCTTGTAAGATATTCGCCGCTTCGTGTATCGACTCTGATCTTCTCATTTTCTTCAATGAAAGGGGGAACCTGAATCTGATAACCTGTTTGCAGAGTCACCGGCTTCGTCTTGCCTGACACCGAATCACCCTTAGCCCATGGGTCGGCTCGTATGACAATAAGATCAACAAAATTCGGCACGCTCACTTCCAGAGGCTTATCCTCGAAAAACAGGATTTCTACTTCCAGGTTATCAATAAGGAAATTTTTTGCCTCCCCAACTTGATCTTCAGTGAGAAAGACCTGCTCGTAACTTTCGTTATCCATGAAGCAGTATTTCCCCTGTTCCTGATACAGGTACTGCATTTTTTTCCGCTGGAGATCTGCCGGTTCAAAATTATCCACGGAACGGAATGTCCGTTCAAACTGCGCCCCCGTAATCATGTTGCGTAATTTGGACCTATATAGAGCTTGGCCCTTTCCGGGTTTGACAAAGTTGAACTCGGTAACGATATAAGGCTCATTGTCGATCTTGATCCGCAAACCTTTCTTCAAATCACTTGCACTATACATGTAACATCTTCTCTCCTTTCATTCTAAATCATGGATTTACTAATTCACTTCTGCTGTCCTATCAAAAATATATTCTCCTGTCTCACGGGCCGTTGTGCGAAAAGGAGACCCGGGATAAAGAGGATATTTCCCTTTACCTCCCGGGATATCAAATACATATTGCGGCACACAAAGCCCTGATATATTTCCCCATATTTTCTCCATGATTTTTATTCCTGACCGCACTTCGGTGCGAAAATGATCCGTACCTTTTACCGGATCACATTGAAATAAATAATAAGGCCTGACAGATATCCGTTGAAGGCCATAGAATAGATCTCGCAGCGTTTCGTAGTTATCGTTGATACCCCGAAGCAGTACGGATTGATTTGATACCGGGATCCCCGCCTCAAGTATCATTTCACAGGCATGAGCCGCTTCCGGTGTAATTTCATTCGGATGATTAAATTGTGTATTGAACCAAAGAGGACGATGTTTACGCAACGTGTGACACAGTTCACGATTAATCCGCATGGGCATGACCACGGGAACGCGGCTTCCTATACGCAACACCTCCACATGGGGAATAGAACGTAATGATCCAAGAAACCAATCGAGGATACCTTCTTTCATGGTTAGTGGATCGCCTCCCGAAACGATGACTTCCCGAATATGCTTAGTCTTGGACACATAATCAACCATGCATTCCATGTACCCTCTGGTCTCTTTGATCCCGCCGTTCCTCCACATCCGCTTGCGATTGCAGTGCCGGCAATATGTTGCACACATATGCGTGACGATTGCGACGCAGCGATCACGATAACGATGCACGAGCCCTGAAACAGGCATGTCCCGTTCTTCTTCCAGAGGGTCGGTCACACCACCGAGCGAGAAATTTATCTCCCTTTCATCGGGAAAACACTGCCGACGAAGGGGGTCGTTTTCATCCGCTGCATTCATTAGAGAAAAATAATACGGAGTGACGCTAAAGGGATAAGACCTTGTCACGGTTTGATATGTCTTGAAGACTGCCGGCGCCCCCCTGAGGACTCCGGCCAAGTGAGGAATACTGCGTATCCGATTCCTGTATTGCCACTCCCAGTCATGCCACTCCCTTGACGAGACTCCTCGCCACGGGCTTATGGAGATGGTACGGTTTCTCGATTCCATGGTTCACAATGCTTCAATTAGAGTTTATCGAAAAGTTGCCTTCCGTTATTCGTAATTTTATAGCATCAAACATTGATTATTACAAATTAGAATCCTGAAAGTTGTCATTAAGCGATAATAGTTTGAGAATCAGCACTCGGCATAAAGTTTCGCCGTTCTTGATATTCTGCCTTGAGCTGCTATGCTGAGAAATGATTAATTCAAAACTGATACAGCCAATGAAATTAACGTATTCGGAATTACGTGCCAAAGAGCTGTTGCCGCGCGGCATTTCAGTGGGTCTTTCGGGTATCAAAGAACCTACTGCGATACTTATTAGACATTGCATATTATTCAGAAATAGGTAATAATTAAAACACATTAATCTAAAGCGATATTAATCGCGGAGTCGCAGCACGGGCTATCAGAAAACAACGGGGGATGTACTAGAACAGGAGAAAAGAGAGGAAAACGCAAGGTGGACAATGTTGCCCAAAGCACTTGCAAGCGGCTGCAGAAGAGGGAAAACGGAGAACATCACCGCATGTGCAGGTGTTGTTCAATGTGACTATACGAGCAAGCAGAAAAATTCATTAAATAGGCCAGTGATGCCATTTCTATGAGCAAGAAAGAATCAGAAGGAAAATAATAAAGAGATGCTCTTTTGCCGGCCCGAGACATTTTTTGAGCCCTGGGTACTGGCTTTAGCATAGATTTCTTTGTTCAAGACCAAGAACGACGCTCCGGTGCCGAGCTGCAGTGCGGTCAACGGGGAGACTCACATGCCTTATCTTTCGCGATTCCTTTTACCAGTCATAACAGGAAATATTTTATAAAGGAGACCAGTCTATGAAGTCGTTATCGAAGGATGAACTGAAAACTTTGATGAGCAAACAGAACGGTCCTTGCGTTTCACTGTTTATGCCCGCTTATCGTGCTGGCGCTGAAATCCAGCAAAATCAAATCAGATTCAGAAATCTTCTTCGTGAAGCCGAAGAGAAATTGATTGCCAATGGCTGCCGCGCCCCAGAGGCGAAGGCATTGCTCGAACCTGCGCAGGGACTTTCAGGCAATATACCTTTCTGGCGAGAGCAGAGCGGCGGTCTCGCCGTATTCATATCTTCAGATGTATTCCGTCACTACGGCCTACCCATAAATTTTGATGAATTGATTGTTGTTGCTGACCGTTTTCACGTTAAACCTCTTCTGCCGGCCCTGAGCGGCGACGGACATTACTACATTTTGACGTTGAGTCAAAAAGGGAGCCGACTTTATGAGGGAACAAAACAGGACATCAGAGAAATCCGAATTGAAACGATACCCAAGAATCTTGCCGAGGCCCTCCAGTACGATGAGTTGGAAAAGCAAATCCGCTTCCACAGGGGGACGCCGCGTGGAGGGGAACGCGGATCTATGATGTCAGGGGGCGGTGCTGAACTGGACGATGCGAAGGAAAACATTTCAAAATATTTCCGCCAGATCGATAGGGGCTTACATGACCTCCTGAGAGACGAAAGGGTGCCACTGGTGCTTGCCGGCGTCGATTATCTATTTCCAATTTACAGGGAAGTAAATACGTACCCTTATCTCATGGAAGACGGGATCCCTGGAAATCCCAAAGGAATAAGCACAGAACAGTTGCATAAACTGGCGCTTGAGATTGTCAGACCTTATTTCCAAAAGGCTGAAAATGACGCAATTGCCCAATACAGGCAATCTTCCGGCACGGGATTAACTTCCGGTGACATTAAAGAAATTGTCCGTGCGGCGTGTGACGGGCGGGTTGGTTTGCTCTTTATCGCCACAGGCCATAAGCAAGGGGGTATTTTTGATCCGGATTCGAAAGATGTTCAATTACACCAAAAGATGGAACCTGGCAGTGAGGATCTTTTAGATTTTTCTGCAATCCAGACGCTGTTGAATGGCGGCACTGTTTTTTCGCTTCCGCAGGAGAAAATGCCTGATGATAAACCGATCGCGGCTGTATTTCGTTATTGAAACGATAAGCATAACGTCTCCATTCATCTTGAAGATTCTTCCCATATGGATTTGCAGGATAGCAAAGTAAATGTTGCACGGCTTTCCGTGCTGTCAAATAGCGCTCTTGTGGTCATGAAGATCTCTGTCGGGCTCCTGATTGGATCGGTGTCTATAATTTCTGAAGCGATCCATTCCGGAGTGGACCTTCTTGCTTCTTTAATCACGACATTCTCCGTCAGCAAATCCAGCATACCTGCCGATGTCGAGCATCCCTTTGGCCATGGAAAAGTGGAAAATATTTCCGGCACTATCGAGGCGCTGCTCATCTTTCTGGCGGCCATCTGGATAGTCTATGAGGCCATCAGGAAACTCCTTAATCCGGAGCCAATTGAATGCGTCAGTTGGGGTGTGGGGGTGATGTCAATTTCAGCTATGGTTAATATGGTCGTGTCAAGAATGCTTTTCAAAGTCGCAAGAGAGACTGACTCTGTTGCACTTGCAGCAGACGGCTGGCATCTGCGCACCGATGTATATACCTCTGCCGGTGTGATGGCAAGCCTTGCCCTGATCTGGCTGGGTCATCTTATTTCACCTGCCACCATTCTATACTGGCTGGACCCTGTCGCTGCAATAGCGGTGGCCTTGTTTATTATGGGCGCTGCCTACAGGCTGACTCTCCAAGCTGCGCAGGATCTGATGGATGTGAAACTTCCCGCAGAAGAGGAAACATGGATCCGCCAACTGATAATGACACACAAGCCTGCGATACACGGCTTTCATCTATTACGCACGCGTAAGGCGGGAAATTACCGATTCGTTGACTTCCACATAAAAGTTGATCCTTCCATGTCTGTCGAGGACTCTCACAAGATCACCGATGAGTTATCCAGAAGCATAGAAAATCATTTCCTCAATACGAGTGTCACTGTTCACATCGAGCCCTGCGACGGCAGATGTAATGCAGATTGTCTATCCGGATGCCTGTTGCCGGAGAATGAGCAGAAGGCCGTGATGCAAAAGAACCGGTGGGTCTAACAAAGTAAGGGACACTCTGTCAGAAATCTAATCAGCCCTTATATATAAACCTTTCAAACAATTTGTGAAAAGGTGTCCAGTGCGAATCGTCAGCGGATGACTGGATGAATTCCTGGAAGGCATTAACCTTGGCATCAAGATCGTCTACAAAATGCACGACTAATGCTTCCGGAGTCTTCGGACGCTTTGGCGAACCGAACTCCTGAGCGCCGTGATGGCTCAATATCAGATGGCGGAGCTCCATGGCGAGTTGCTCCGGAAAGCCTTCTACGGTGGCAATCCTCGCATCGAGCATCTCCAGACCGATCACGATATGCCCAATCAGTCTGCCCTCATCGCTGTAGTCAAACATCCTGTCGTAGGTATATTCATAAATCTTGCCTATATCATGAAGGATCCCACCGGATATGACAAGGTCTCTGTTGATACCCTGGTAATGCTTTGTTACGAGATCGAGCAGGCGTATGACTGAGAGCGTATGTTCAAGGAGACCTCCGATGTAAACATGATGAAAACTTTTTGCAGCGGGGGCTTTTTTGAATAATTTCGCCACCTCCTCGTCATGGAAAAATGAGTGTAACAGCTCCCTCAAGAAGGGTGTTTCGATTTGCTCGACAAAAGCCATTAGATCAGTGAACATGACATCTATGTCTTCTTTTGCAGCAGGCAGATATTCGGCCAGGTCGACGGCAGAGTCATCAACCTTCCTGACGCCCGTTATGGAGAGTTGCACAGTGCTTCTGAAGCTGACAGCCCCTGCTTGTGCCTTAATCACGTCCCCCTTACTGAAGGCTTTGTCCCACTCGATTGCATTCTCCCAGATTTTTCCGTCAACCTCCCCTGTCTTATCCTTAAGACGAACGTTCAGATAAGGCGTTCCCTTCTGAGAAAAAGCAAGATTCTTCTCCGTCACTAGAAATGACTCGTTTACTTTTTCACCCGGCTTTATATCTTTGATATAAACACTCTTACTCTTCATATTAGCACCTGCCGTTACTTATCGCCGTTTACTCACTTCTCTCTCAAGATGCGATGATCACCCGCCCTGATAGTCAGCTTTGTTATGTCAAAGTACTCCATCAACGGTATGATGTATTTTCTTGAAAGACCTGTCAACTCTTTCATGCTTGCCGGTGTAGCCTTTCCGTCCCTCACAAGAAGGGTTTTATAATCTTCCCGCAGCCTCGATAAGACTTCTTTATGAAAGTAGAGATCTTCATTTATCTTTATCAGAGAACCTTCTTTGAGCATCACATTGATGACACTTTCAGCCAGGCTTCTTTGGCCCGCAAATTTTTCCATAAGTTCCTTGATTGAAGGAGGGGTAAGCCCTGCATTCGTGTAGGTCTGTGCAATCTTGCTTCGCAGATCCTCCAGCTCTCCCTTCAGATCCACACGGTGTCCCGACAGGCGGATGTTCTCCTTCTCGACGACTATTTCCCCTCTTTTTTCAAGCTCTCTCACGGCCATATTAAAGAGCCTTTGCCTGGCGAACTGTCCGGCTGTACTCCTCAACTCTTCTTTCGAAATACCTTCCTTCAGAGGATACCTCTCATGATACGCCCGCATTTCCAGGAGAATCCTGTCCTGGAGGTTCTGATAAATAGAGGAAGATACGATCCTGGATTCATCAACATCTAAAACGACAACCTGCTTTTTTAAAGACAGAGTTCCGAGAATGTCCTTCAGGATATTCTGATGAATTCCAGTTCTCATTTCAAGCTCAGATATGCCAATGCCATCAATTCCTGACCGCTCAATAATAATCGCCGTCCTCTCCCTATCAGTACCATCATGCAGGATATTAATTTCATGATTTACCTTTTCAGAACTTCTCTTATGCTTCTTAGGCAAAGGGTCAACGATCATCCCGCCACCGATCGTCGTTACGGGCGAGTAGCTCCTGATGACAAACCGGTCTCTTGCCATAGCAACAATGGGAGACTCAAGGACTATTTGTGTAGAAGCCTTAGCTCCAGGTTCCACGTCCTCGCGGTCCAGTAGTATTATCCTGCCGATTACTTCATTCGTTCCCACATGAAACCGCACCAGGTTCCTGTTTTTCAGTCTCCTATTGTTGTTTGACAAATATTCCAGGCAAACGTCCAAGCGGATCGAGGGCTTAAACGTCCGGGGTCTGGCGAGCACCACTCCTCTGACGATTGTATTCCTTTCAACACCCTGCAGATTTATGGCAGTCCGCTGGCCCGCCTCAGCAATGGTTGCGCTTTGATTATGGATCTGTATGCCCCGCACCTTGGCAGTGATTCCCGGCGGCAGTATTTCCACTTCTTCGCCCAACTTTATATCTCCGGAAATCAGGGTTCCTGTAACGACTGTCCCGAATCCCTTCATGGTAAATGCCCTATCTACAGGCAACCGGAAGGGACCTTCCTCCGATTCTCCCTCTATTTCCGACGCCACTCTGCCGAGCGCGTCCAGCAATTCCTTGAGCCCTGTACCCGCGATTGAAGAGACGGGGATAACGGGAGATGCCTCCAGAAAAGTCCCTTTCAGGAATTCACGGACATCGTCTTTCACCAGATCGAGCCATTCCCCTGCAACCATATCGACCTTGGTAAGGGCAACAAGACCTTTCTTAATGCCGAGGAGCGAGCATATATGAAGGTGTTCCCTTGTCTGGGGCATGACGCCCTCGTCTGCCGCGATTACCATAATCACCATATCGATGCCGGAGGCGCCGGACACCATATTCCTTATGAACCTTTCATGGCCGGGAACGTCCACGATACCGAATGTTCTACCGTCCGGAAGGGTTAGAGAGGCAAAGCCAAGCTCAATGCTGATCCCTCGCTCCTTCTCTTCCTTGAGCCTGTCCGTGTCAATTCCGGTGATGGCCTTTATAAGGGCTGTCTTGCCATGATCGACATGGCCGGCTGTGCCTATAATGAAATGCTTCATGGGACTTAAATAACAAACTACCTGATGTTTAACAATACCAAATTTTTGCGTTATGCCCCGCAAAGCGGGCAATCTTCACTAGCACAGCCTCCGCGCAGTCATCCTGAAAATAAGTTTTGCGACTCGCGTCAAGTCCGGTATCGTCACTCACTATATTTCTTGTCGAAATTACGTTGACATGGCCGATATCTTCCTTCTATATTGTCTGCAACGAAATTGGAACCGTAGTCAAAGACAATAATAGAGGAAAGCATATGGCAGTTTCAGCCAGCAAGAGGCTTCATCCTAAGTAGCATTTGCCGGCCTTTTGGTGCAAAATACAGCGACAGTTTTAACGTAACATGCGACGGCGCTCATCAACTTATGTGGGTGCAAGGGCCGTTTCGGACCTTAACCACCACCAACCAGTGGGGGATTGATCTCATCCTCGACTTTTTAATCCTATCCATGTGGAAAGCACGCTTTTCCAGTGACCGCTCATCTTTGATATTTCAATACCTTGGCTTTTCAATCAAGGCGGGACGATAATTCTCCGCTTGAAATGAGCAGATTAAATTTGTTAGCATTAACTCCTTCTTAGAAGGATCACAGGTTCTATGAGAATACTTGGTCTTGATTACGGCGGCAAAAGAATAGGCGTTGCTGTTTGTGATGAGCTTGGAATGACGGCCCAGGGGCTCGCCACCATTGCCCGGAAAAATCGCAGGCAGGATCTGGAAGAGATCGACGGATTCCTCAGGGCTTATAATGTGGAGAAAATTGTGATCGGCTATCCAATAAGACTCGATGGTACCGAGGGCATACAGTGCGAAAAAGTCAGCAAATTTGCTTCTCTCTTGGAATCCACGTTCTCCCTCCCTGTCATCAAATGGGATGAAACGCTTTCAACAAAGGAGGCGGAAGAAATCCTCATTCGGGCTAACGTGGCCAGAATCAAGAGAAAGAATATAGTGGATAAGCTCGCCGCCAGTTTGATTCTTCAGGGATATCTGGATGCCCAGGAACGCCGCGACAAGTCTCGGTAGTTATCAGACGGACCAATTATATGAAAATCCGAACTAATACTCGTAAACATAGAAAAAACTCAGCCGTTCTTTTCACGGTTTTGGTCTTTATTATTCTGCTTGCAGGTCTCTACTACGCGTTAAGCCCCATAGACCGCCGTAATGAGATTGTCACAGTAGATATTCCGAGAGGGACGAGTTTCCTCCGTTCAGTCGATCTTCTTGAAAACGCGGGACTCATAAAGAACAAATATCTGTTTTATGCATTAGTGATTGCAAGAAATGCGCAAGGCAACATCAGGGCAGGTGAGTATGAACTATCAACGTCTATGTCACCGCTGGATATCATCAATAAGCTGGTGAAGGGCGATATTATATTCTATGAAGTTACCATACCCGAGGATTTCACGGTAGCGGAGATTGCGGCTCGTCTGGCCTCTTTCAAATTGGTCGACGAGAAAGCGTTTGTCTCACTCGCCGGAGACGAGATGTTCATTGCCTCGCTGGGCATAGAGGGCAGAAGCGCCGAAGGATATTTGTATCCCGATACATACCTATTTGACAAATCGATGGGTGCAAAAGACATAATCAAGATCATGGTTAATCAATTCAGGAAAACATTTACCCATGAGATGCAAGAAAGGGCAGAAGAACTCGGCATGACGATACCTCAGATTGTGACACTCGCTTCCATAATTGGCAAAGAATCTGGGTTTAAAGATGAAAAAGCCTTAGTTTCAGCTGTTTTTCACAATAGGCTGAAAAAAAGAATGAAACTGCAAAGTGATCCTACGGCCGTTTATGATCTCAAATCCGTCACAAGGGTCATAAAGAGAAAGCACCTTCAGAGAAACACGCCGTATAATACATACGTGATCAATGGATTGCCTCCCGGCCCCATAGCGAATCCAGCCGTTGATTCACTGCAGGCAGCCCTCTACCCTGCCTCCGTCAATTACCTGTACTTCGTTTCCAATAACGATGGCTCTCACAACTTTTCATCCAGCCTCTCTGCTCATAATAGAGCAGTCTTAAAATATCAAATTAACAGAAAAAAAGAGTGATTTTTTTCTTGACAAACAAATTTTCCCTCCTTATAGTTAAGCCAAGTGGAGTAAAGTGGCTTATTGTGGAGGGAAGTTTCTCATGTCCGTGTTCAGGGGTCAGTATCATCATTCCATAGATGCCAAGGGCCGGATCATCTTTCCTGCAAGACTTCGGGAAGTTTTCACTGAGAAATACGACAGCAGACTGGTGATTACAAACTGGGATAATTACCTGATGGTCTTTCCCTACGACGAATGGCGAATCCTCGAGGAGAAAATCAGCCATCAGTCTCTATTCAGAAAGGAAATCCGGGCCTTTCAGCGTTTTTTCATGTCCGGCGCCGTTGATTGCTCCTTCGACAGTCAAGGCAGGGTCCTCATTCCTCCCAACCTCCGTGAATATGCGGGACTTGAGAAAGATATAGTTCTGGCAGGCATGATTAAAGTCATAGAGATATGGAGTAAAGAACGTTTCGATGACGAGTTGAAGAGAAGCGCCATCGATATCGATAGCTTCAGTAAGTACATGGCGGATCTGGGAATATAGAAAAAGGCCCATGGAATGTCCTCCTTTCATATACCGGTCATGCAGAGAGAGATTATTGAGTCCCTTCGTTGCGGACCGGGGGGAATCTATGTTGATGGGACCGTAGGGGGAGGAGGACACGCCTGCGAGATTCTTCGCCATAGCGCACCAGACGGCTTATTGATAGGCCTGGACGTGGATGATGATGCCTTGCGAGAATCGGAAGAACGATTAAGACCCTTTGGCAGCAGAAAGATCCTGGCAAAGGGCAATTTCGCAGATATAGATACCATATTGGCCTCTTTGAACGTGAGGGAAGTTGATGGCATCCTGCTCGACTTGGGGGTTTCTGCTCATCAGCTGAAAACAGCAAACAGGGGTTTCAGCTTTTCCCTGAATTCTGCCCTTGATATGCGAATGGATCAAAGCCGAGGGCTCTCTGCTTACGATGTTATCAACACATTTCCTGAAGAAGAACTGAAGATGATCATTAAGGACTATGGCGAGGAGATGATGGCGCAAAGGATTGTAAAGAGGATCTCCGTGCGAAGAAAGACATCCCCCATCGAAACGACGGCCGAACTTGCCGATGTTGTTGTCAAGGCCTTACCGTCCACATTCAAGATAAGGAAAATTCATCCCGCAACCCGAACTTTCCAGGCAATCAGGATATACGTCAATAACGAGCTTCTAAATCTTCATAATGCCGTGAATCGAGGAGTGGATGTACTCAGGACGTCGGGGCGTTTTTCCATCATATCGTTTCACTCCTTGGAAGACAGGATTGTTAAAGACGGCTTCCGCTCATGGGAGAAGGGGTGTATCTGCCCCCCGTCCTTGCCCGTGTGCGCCTGTCATAGAAAAGCCAAGCTGAAGATACTGACAAGAAAACCGATAACACCCGCGGCTTCTGAAATTGAATGTAATCCGCAGGCAAGAAGCGCCAAGCTAAGAACGGCCGAGAGGATTTAAAAAATGCAGACAGAAGAAGTCATTCATGGAAACGTCTGCGAAGTGGAAAAGGTTTCCGCTCAGATAAAATATTCGAATTTTATCTTTGTCACTTTAGTGCTCATGGCAGTTGCCCTTTTCTATGTGTGGTCGCATATCCATATGACAGAGCTGGAGTACATGGTTGCAGCGGAAATGAGCATAAAGGAAAAACTTGTCGAGGAACAAACGAAGTTGAAGGTTGAGATCGCAACCTTGAAATCACCGCAGCGACTTGAGGCAATAGCGAGAGAGCAATTACAGATGACTTATCCTGCAAGGGATCAGGTAATAATCCTCAACAACGATGATACGGCAAGCACTAATAAAACGGGTTACCAATAATCAGGGAGTGCAGCAATGACGGGTGAATCAAAGAAATGGCTGAGGTTCAGGATTGTTACGGTACTGGTATTTTTCTTGGTGCTTTTTATTGCCCTCATTTCGAGGGCGTTCCAGATTCAGGTACTTTCCGGAAAAATCCTGAAAACCCTTGCGGAGAGGCAACACATAAAGACACTGCAGATTGAACCTGAGAGGGGCATTATCTTCGACCGCAACGGCGAGAAGCTTGCCGCGAGCACTATGGTTAGCTCAGTCTTTGCTGACCCATCGAAGATAAGCAATTCCTCTGAAGTCGCCGATTTATTGGCCCCGATTCTCAATACAGATAAGGAAACTATTACAAAAAAGCTTTCCGGCTCAAAAAATTTCTGCTGGTTAGCGAGAAAAATCCCTGCCGACCAGGCGAGCAGGATAGAGGCCCTGAATATCGATAACGTCTTCTTGATTAAGGAGCCGAAACGCTTTTATCCAAACGGGGAGCTGGCCGGCCATCTTATCGGCTTCGTAGGATTGGACTACACGGGCCTCGAGGGACTGGAACTCAAATATGATAACTACTTGAAGGCAACGCCGGAAAAGCTAATCTGGGCGCGGGATGCAAGGGGAAACCGGTTGTATCCGCGAATTGAAAAACCCGTCGTGCAAAAGGAAGAAGGATATAATCTCATTTTGACAATCGACAGCCGCATCCAGCACATTGTTGAAACGAATCTGCAGGAAGCGATTACGGCGAAAAGCGCAAAGGGCGGCTTCGTCGTCGTCATGGACCCCAAGACCGGCGAAATACTGGCGCTTGCCGATCAACCGGGTTTCGATCCAAACAAATTTTCCACCTACAATCTCGGCAAAGGAAAAAATAAGGTCATTACCGATTGTTTCGATCCGGGTTCAACCTTCAAGCCTTTTCTTGCGGCGGGCGCCCTCGAGGAAGGCATAGTCAAGGAAACTGACAGATTCAACTGTGAAAACGGGACATATGTGGTGTCAGACAGGACTTTCCATGAGGCAAACAAAAAGAGGTACGGGTCTCTTACTTTTCACGATGTGCTGAAGTATTCGAGCAACATCGGATGCGTGAAGATTTCCGAAAGGCTGAAGAAAGAAAAATTTTATTATTATATTACACAATTTGGCTTCGGCTCAAAGACGGGGATCGATCTTCCTGGCGAGGTCAGCGGATTATTGAGGCCGCAGCAAAACTGGACAAGGGTTGATACGTCGACCATTGCCTTCGGGCAGGGCGTCTCTGTCACTGCCATTCAGCTTATTACGGCCCTTTCTGCCATAGCAAATGAAGGCATGCTGATGAAGCCTCATATCGTGCGCGCAGTCGTCAACAAGCAGGGACAGATTATCAAGAAAGTCATGCCCACTCCTGTAAGGCAGGTCATATCGCCGAAGACGGCAAAGAGACTCACGGCCATCCTGAAGGATGTAGTCGGAGATGATGATGGAACCGGCAAGAAAGCCCAAATTCCAAACATTGCCGTGGCAGGCAAAACGGGAACTTCTCAAAAGTTTGATTTTTCCCGACGTGTCTATTCTTCTGAAAGAGTCCGGACCTCCTTTATGGGATTCTTCCCTACCGAAGATCCGCAGGTCGCCATTCTGGTGACACTCGACGAGCCGCAGAGGGATAAGTGGGGCGGATTGGCCGCAGCCCCCGTTTTTAAAAATATTGGCGAACAGATCTTGACATGTTTTAAAACAGATATTAGGGAAGCTCCCTTCCCCGTTCTTGAAGAAGAAAAAACGAACGGCATTAAATTAAAGCTCGTGTCTGCACCTCAAATAATAAGCAGGCACAACGACATGGAAAATGACATGGATGAGCCGTTCATGCCGGATTTCACCGGCCTGACCATGAGGGATGTTCTAAAAAAGGCAAGGGAAAAAGGGCTTGATGTGAAAGCAACAGGGACTGGCTGGGCGGTAAGTCAGGAGCCTAAGCCCGGCATACCCATACGTAATCATCGGTCCTGCGCTGTTTCTTTCAGCACGGGCTACTGAGGAACAAATGTGCAAATACAGGTTGTGATAAAGGATATCGATATCATCCAGGTCTCTGGAATCCTTTCAGGAGAAGTTTCAGCCATTTGCTATGATTCAAGAAAATGCCATAAAGACAGCCTGTTTGTGGCTATAAGCGGTCTGAAGCTAGACGGTCATGCCTATATAGAAGAAGCAGTTGACCGAGGCGCGAAATTCATCGTTCACGAAAAAGATTATACCCCGCCGCCCGGAGTAACGTCCATCAGGGTTTCCAATAGCCGCGCGATCCTCGGTGTCCTTGGAAAGAATTTTTACAGCGACCCTTCTTCCCGCCTCTGTCTCATAGGCGTCACGGGAACAAACGGGAAGACAACGGTGACCTATTTACTGGAGGCCATACTTAAGGCTGTGGGATTCTCCGTCGGCGTAGTGGGAACGGTCAACTACCGGTTTAATAATAAAGAGATGCCTGCCCCGCATACGACACCGGAGTCATATGAACTGCAAAACATATTGAGAATTATGGTCGATCAAGGCGTCACCCACGTTGTTATGGAGGTTTCTTCTCACGCACTTGATCTACGAAGGGTCGATGAATGCTCCTTCGATATGGGCATCTTCACGAACCTCTCGCAGGACCATCTGGATTATCATAAGACTTTGGAGAGTTATTTCCAGGCGAAAAAACGCTTCTTTTCCGAGATTATCCCGGCAGGGGGGAAAAAATATCCATACAGGATGATCATTAACGGAGATGACCCTTGGGGGCAGAGAATCGTTGGTGAGGTAGGTTCAAAACTTCCTTACCGTACATTCTGCATTGATAACAAATGCGATATTACCGCCGAGAAATACGCATTTTCTTTGGAAGGGACGAGGGCTGAAATAAACGCAGGCGGCAGCCATATTGTCATATTTTCACCGCTCATCGGAAAATTCAATTTGCATAATATACTGGCCTCCGTAACAGCGGCCTCCTTGCTTGGTGTACCTGAGAGTTTCATTCGCACCGGTGTGGAAAATTTAAGAAATGTGCCGGGGCGGCTTGAAAAGGTAAGTGTTCCCGGCGAACCTGAGGTCTTTGTCGACTATGCGCATACTGAAGATGCCCTGCAGCGGGTGTTGCAGAATCTATCCCCGTTCAAGAAGGGGCGCATCATCACGGTATTCGGCTGCGGCGGCGACAGGGATCGCGGGAAGAGACCCCTTATGGGAAAAGCCGTCACTGCCTGGAGCGACTTTGCCATTTTGACCTCGGACAATCCAAGAACGGAAGACCCTCTCTCCATTATCGCGGAAATAGAAAAGGGGATGGGCGAAAACTCTACCAGAAAGATTCTTCCGGGGGAACTTAAAGAAAATACAAATGGAAAAAGTTATGTAGTGATTCCCGATCGCAGAGAGGCGATCGAAACGGCAGTTGCCCTTGCCGACATATCAGACATCATTCTCATCGCCGGCAAAGGACATGAGGATTATCAGATCATCGGAGAAAAGAGGATCCCTTTTGACGACAGGCATGTCGCCATAGAAGCCTTGATGAATAAACGGCATGAGGGAAAACATTGAGACCAGAGCCATCAATTCCTGCGCTGAACGGTAATGAAGTTGTAAATGCCACAGGCGGCACCTTAGTAGTCGGCGGGATGGAGACGATGTTTACGGGAGTATCTACGGATTCAAGACACATACTGCGGGGAAGCTTGTTTATCCCCCTCGCGGGAGAAAAATTTGACGGTCATGACTTTATCGTCGATGCGATAAGAGATGGAGCTTCCGGCTTTTTGGTGCAGAAGGGATATGAAAATAAAATAAGAGAGAAGTTTGAAAATGCAACCATCATCCGTGTTGGGGATACCCTGAAAGCGCTCGGGGATATAGCACATTTCTGGCGAAAGAAATTTGGAGCCACCGTAGCCGCCATCACAGGCAGTTCTGGAAAAACAACGACGAAGGAAATGCTGGCAAGCATTGCCGGACTCACGAAAAAGATTATCAAGGCACAGGGAAATTACAATAACCTTATTGGTCTTCCTCTGACCGTTCTCCGGATCAACGCCGAACATGAACTGGCCATCCTGGAGATGGGCACAAACACAAGGGGAGAAATCGGCAGGTTGACTGAAATCGCAGAACCTGACATCGGGCTGATCACCAATATAGGTCCAGCCCATCTCGAAGGCTTCAAATCAATTGAGATGGTACGAGAGGAGAAAATGGATCTCTTTCGGAACATGCCGAAAGCCGGAGTTGCCATCATAAATCTCGACGACGAGAGACTGCTCGTAACCGACAAAGATTGGCGCGGGAAAAGGGTAACCTTCGGCCTCAGAAAAGACGCCGACGTATATGCGGAGGACATCAAGACAAAGGGAATGAACGGGGTGGGCTTTACCATTAGAATAGATAGTTTCGGACAGGGAATAACCATGTCAACTGCAGGCAATCACAATGTCTATAATGCCCTTGCTGCCGCTGCATCATCCTGGGCTCTGGGTATTGACTTCCCTACGATCTGTCAGGGATTAACGGCATTTCAACCTATCTCCGGGCGGATGGAGATACATCGGTTGAAAAATGGAACATTTATTATAGATGATACATACAATGCCAACCCTGCATCGTTCGGGGAAGCCCTCAAGACTCTGAGAGACTTGAAAGGAAATCAGAATAGCTCAGTAATAATGGGTGACATGCTTGAGCTTGGCGACCAGGCGGAGGCGATGCATGAAGGTATCGGGAGTCTTATGGCAGACACTGGGGTGGACACCATCTACCTCAGAGGAAGGCTCTCCCCGGCGACGGCAGCGGGGGCGTTGAAAAGAAAAATGTCAACGGGTCAGATAGTTTTTTTTGAAACCCCGGATGAAATCATACCCCGTCTGGCCTCTCACGTAAAGAAAGATGACTGGATTCTCGTTAAAGGATCGAGGCAGACAAGGATGGAACAGGCTGTAGGGAAGATTATTGAAGCCTTCGGCATTGAGGAAAGCGGAGGAAAGAAATGAGAGGAACTGTAAAATGATCTATCATCTCTTATACCCCTTGCACGACAAATTCTCCTATTTCAATGTCTTTCGGTACATCACGTTCAGAACTATATATGCTACGGTTACGGCACTGCTGATCTCCTTTATCATCGGTCCCTGGCTGATCAGGAAACTCCAGTCCCTGCAAATCGGCCAGCCCATAAGGAACGATGGACCGGACACACATCTTGCGAAAAAGGGAACTCCTACCATGGGAGGCATCCTTATCATTTTCTCTATCGTCATTTCCACCCTCCTCTGGGCTAACCTGACGGTCGATTACGTCTGGCTTGTTATCATGGTCATCGTCGGCTATGGACTCATAGGATTCATGGATGACTATAAGAAACTCACACGCCAGAACAGCCGGGGAATTCCAGGAAAAGTGAGACTCGCAGGCGAAATCGCCATAGCACTGTTTGTCAGCACCATTCTCTATATCAAGCCGGGTTTCACTTCCAATGTGACGATTCCCTTTTTCAAGACGGCGCTGCCCGATATTGGATGGGGATATGTAGTACTCTCGACATTTATAATCGTCGGCGCCGCCAACGCGGTAAACCTGACAGACGGCCTCGACGGCCTTGCCATTGGTCCTGCGATTACATGTTTCATGACGTATCTTCTCTTTGCCTACTTTGCCGGCAACGTGAGGATTGCAGGCTACCTGCAAATCCCCTATGTCGCAGGTACGGGGGAGCTTGCCATATTGTGCGGCGCCACAGTGGGGGCCGGCCTTGGCTTTCTCTGGTACAATTCCTACCCCGCACAGGTATTTATGGGAGACGTGGGCTCTCTCGCCCTGGGCGGCACCCTTGGCACACTCGCGATACTTACGAAACAGGAAATTCTTCTTGCCATAGTGGGCGGAATATTTGTGCTGGAGACCTTTTCCGTTATCTTTCAGGTTGGCTGGTTCAAAGTGTCCAACGGCAAGCGCATCTTCAGAATGGCGCCGCTTCACCATCACTTTGAGCTCAAGGGCTGGGCTGAACCGAAAGTCATTGTCCGCTTCTGGATAATTTCAATTCTTTTGGCCCTCGTGGCAATCAGTACCCTGAAATTGAGATGAGACAAATCTTATGAATCTTAAAGGGCAAAGGATATTAGTCATAGGACTGGGAAAGACGGGAATCGCTTCAGTTCGGTTTCTTATGGGGCAAGGCGCCAAAGTCACAGCGACCGATGAGAAGCCTCAATCAGAATTGAAGGATGCCGTTCGTGAGCTTGGCAGCCTGTCTGCGGACCTGGAATTCTGCGAGTATAACACTGATATCTTGTCTCGAGTCGATATGATTGTGCCCTCCCCCGGCGTGCCCCCTGCCAATATTATCCTCGCCGCAGCGCTGAGCAGAAAAATACCGATCCTAAGTGAGATTGAACTCGCCTATAGATTCCTAAGGCCGCCGCTCATCGCAATTACCGGTACAAATGGGAAGACGACCACAACCACCCTGATAGGACATATCCTGGCAAGAGCGGGGAGAAGGGTCTTTGTAGGAGGGAACATCGGAAATCCCCTGATCGGCTACCTTGACGGAAAGCAGGATGATGATTATGCGGTTGTCGAGGTGAGCAGTTTCCAGTTACAGTGGATTCAATCTTTCCACCCCTTTGTTTCCATCCTTCTCAATACGACCTGCGACCATGCCGATTATCACGGCTCTTTTGAGGCATACCGTGCGACCAAAGAAAGGATATTTGAGAATCAGAAAGACTCTGATCTTGCCATTCTGAACGCCGATGAACCGAGATCCTTTCTTCTGGAAAAAAACATGGCCGCGAATGTCCAGTTCTTCAGCACCAAGACTGAGGTGAAAAAGGGCATCTTCCTCAGCCACAAGACACTTGTTCATTTCACTGTCCATGGTGATCGAGAAGAGTACCCTCTCGACATGATCAAGATACCCGGCCTTCACAATATAGAAAACGTGATGGCCTCCATAATGGCCGCACGGTATTGCGGATGCTCACCCGGGAATATTATCGGCACCGTCGGGGATTTCAAAGGCATGCCGCACAGGATAGAATTCACGGAAGAAAAAAATGGTGTGGCATTTTATGACGATTCGAAAGGGACCAACGTGGGAGCCGTGGCACGTGCAATGGAAACATTTTCCCGGCCCATCATCCTTCTTATGGGAGGAAGGGACAAGGAGGGCGATTTTGGAACCCTGTCTCCCCTTATAAAATCGAAGGTCAAGGAACTGGTCCTTTTCGGTGAGGCGAGAAACAAGATACATAACCTGATCGGCAGCGTGGTCAAGACGTCAAAAACGATAACACTCAAAGAGGCGATTGAGTTGGCCCATCGGCATTCTTCACCGGGCGATGTCATCTTGCTTTCTCCCGGCTGCGCAAGCTTTGATGAGTTTTCCAACTATAAAGAACGGGGAAGGTTTTTTAAAGATGTGGTCAAGGGTCTCTAAGTCATTCAAAATGCCTCCGCAGGAAAAGGCAATGGACATCATTCTCCTGCTGGTCACGCTGATCCTCGTGACCATAGGTACCGTAATGATCTACAGTTCAAGCTCGATACTTGCCATGAAGAAGTTTAACGACGGGCAGTACTTTCTCAAGAAGCAGATATTCTTCGTACTCCTTGGTTTAGGTATCATGGTGCTGATCACAAAGATTCCTTACGACCGGCTAAAGAAATTTGCCTATCCTGGCGTTCTTCTTTCCGCGATTCTCCTGTTTCTGCTCCTCATACCCCATATCGGAATCCGCGCCGGGGGCGCTACCAGGTGGCTTAAGGTAGGCTTCTTTTCGTTCCAGGTCACGGAAATGGTCAAGGTATCAATGGTGCTCTTTCTTGCCCATTTCCTCACGAAAAAATATGGCCAGATAACCGATTTTAAACGCGCAGTCCTGCTGCCTCTGCTCGTCATACTGTTCATCGTGGGACTGATTCTTCTGGAGCCGGACTTTGGTACAGCGGTCATCATAAGCCTGATAATGATGTTGATGTTCTACCTTGCGGGCTGCAGGATTCTTCATCTTACAGGCATAGTGGCGCTTTTTGCGCCCGCCGCTATCTGGCTCCTTCTTCACAAGAGCTACCGGTTGGTAAGATTGATGAGCTTCCTTGACCCCTGGAAAGATCCTCAGCGTTCCGGGTTTCAAATTATTCAATCTCTTCTTTCCTTCGGTTCAGGAGGCACCTTCGGCGTAGGAATAGGAGACGGGATGCAGAAACTTTTTTATCTTCCCGAACCACACACAGACTTTATCCTGTCCATCATTGCCGAAGAAAGCGGTTTTATCGGCGTCCTCATCGTCTTATTCCTCTTCGCTATCCTTATTATCAGGGGACTCCTGATATCCTTCAGGGCGCCGGACCTTTTCAGCACCCTTCTTGCCGCAGGATTGACCATGGTTATTGCCCTTGAAGCATTTATCAATATCGCCGGCGTTATGGGCTTGATCCCCCTCAAAGGACTGGCGCTTCCGCTCGTGAGTTATGGCGGCACATCATTGATCATGTCCTTAGCAACGGTCGGTATACTGCTTAATATCTCCTCCTATCAAAAATGAGAAGATACGGGGACGGCATATGAAAATTATCATAGCTGGCGGCGGAACGGGAGGACACCTTTTCCCGGGAATTGCCATAGCTGAGGAATTTCTGAGAAAGGATCAGACGAGCGGCATCATTTTCGTAGGAACGAAGAAGGGATTGGAACAGAGGGTGCTTGGCAATATGGGATTTAATCTGCAGACCCTTGATGTGGAAGGAATTAAAGGAAGGGGAATCATAAGGACTCTTGGCGCTCTCCTGAAGATTCCCCGCAGTTTGGTAGAGTCCTACAGGCTGATCCGCGCATTTTGCCCGGACATCGTCATCGGAGTGGGAGGCTATGCCTCCGGTCCGGCCGTGATGACGGCCCGTCTCATGGGCATCAAGACAGCCATTGCAGAGCAGAACGCCCTTCCCGGCATCACCAACCGGATCCTTGGAAGATTCGTTGACAGGATATTTCTGACCTTTCCGGAAACAAAAAAATGGTTCCCTGAAAAGAAGATCATAGCCTCCGGAAACCCTGTCAGGGCCGCCTTTCTCACAGGAATGCAGAAAGCGGAGGAAAGAGCGGGCAAGTTTACACTTCTTATTTTTGGCGGAAGCCAGGGTGCCCGCGGCATAAATATGGCAGTCCTAGATTCTCTTCCTTATCTCACGAAGATCAAAGACAAGTTGAAGCTTATCCACCAGACAGGCGGCACAGATGTTGATTCCCTCTCGGCGCATTACCGGTCGCGCGGGATGGATGCAGAGGTCCTCCCTTTCATCATGGACATGGCCCATGCGTTCAGGTCTGCGGATCTGATTATCTGCAGGGCCGGTGCCACATCAATCGCCGAAATTACGGCCAGCGGCAAGGCGGCCATACTGATACCTTTCCCCCATGCCGTAAATGACCACCAGACGAAGAATGCCGAGGCGCTGGTCAAGGCGGAGGCAGCCGTGATGATACCCGAAAAGGATATCAATGGCAAAACATTGGCTGAAACCATCGAAAAATTTTATCGCCATCCGGAATTAATAAGAGAGATGGAAGCCAGATCAGCGAGCCTCGGTAATGTCAGGGCGGCAGCCGACATCGTAGATGCTTGCATAGGGCTGGTAACTTTAAGAAATTTGTAAATTTTTTGTAGATTTAATACAAGATATGGTATATACAGACAAACGTTATACAATATACAGTAAAAGGACTTATATTTTGACAAGAGGTATTGCAGGTTGAGCGGGTCAAGTAATGAATAACGGTATCAGAAGAGACACCATGCGCAGAAAAGTTAAACGCATCCACTTTGTCGGCATAGGCGGCATCGGCATGAGTGGCATCGCGGAGGTACTCCTCAACCTGGGTTACACGGTCAGCGGATCGGACCTCAGCCAGTCCGATCTGACGCACAAGCTGTCATCGCTGGGCGCAAAAATTTATGCAGGTCATAATGCCTCACAGCTTGGCGATACGGACGTGGTAGTCACCTCAACGGCAGTTAAGCCCGATAACCCTGAGGTCATGGAGGCACACAGGAAAAACATCCCCGTCATACCACGGGCTGAAATGCTCGCAGAACTGCTTAAAATGAAGTTTTCCATTGCCGTATCGGGAAGTCACGGAAAAACAACAACCACCTCAATGGTAGCAACAGTTCTCGCATCCGGGGGACTTGATCCGACTATGGTGATCGGTGGCAAATTGGCCAGCATCGGCAGCAATGCAAAGCTGGGGGATGGAGAGGTCATTGTCGCTGAGGCCGATGAAAGTGACGGATCCTTCCTGAAACTTGCCCCATCCTTGGCTGTGATAACAAATATCGACCGCGAACACCTTGATCACTACAGGGACATTGATGACATCAAGGATGCTTTCCTGCAGTTCGCCAACATCGTTCCCTTCTATGGCTCCACGATCCTCTGCCTCGACGATGATAATGCAAAAGACATCCTGCCCAAGATAAAGAGAAAGACCGTGACGTACGGCCTTGCAGCGCCTGCCGATTACATGGCAAGTGCGATATCATTCTCCGGATCTTCTTCCAGTTACGCTCTCCATTACAAAGAGAGGGCCTGCGGAACAGTGACGCTGAACGTTCCCGGCCTTTTCAATATTTACAATTCTTTGGCTGCGATTGCCGTCGCCAGGGAACTGGACATGGAATATGAGACCATCAAGGAAGGATTGACGGGTTTTGCGGGCGTTCAGCGCCGGCTCGAGGTTAAGGGAAAAGTGAACGGGATCACTGTCGTGGATGATTATGGTCATCACCCGACGGAAATCAGGGAGACTTTGAGGGCAGCGAAGCAGGTATGGAAAAAGAAAATCATCGTCGTATTCCAGCCGCATCGCTATACGAGGACCAAAGCCCTTTTCCATGAATTTCTGGCGGCCTTCCCGGACGCGGATACCCTCATCGTGACGGATATCTACGCAGCAAGCGAGACCCCCATAAATGGCGTGAATGCGGCGACACTCTGTGAAGGCCTCCACAGCAAGGGCCACCCCGACGTGCTCTATATGCGCGACTTTGACGCAATTGTGGATCATCTTCTTTCTATTGCGGAACCATCAGACGTCATAATCACGCAGGGAGCCGGCAGTGTTTGGAAGATCGGCGAGGATTTTTTGAAAAAGGCCTCTCAGAAATGATGTGCCCGGAAAAGACAAACTGCTCATGGACGCGACACTCCGACAAAAGCTGAGGGACATGGTTTCCGGCAACGTTCTGTTCGCTGAGCCCATGTCCCGCTATACGTCGATCGGTGTCGGCGGTATTGCTGATGCGATAGTTTGGCCGGAACGAAGCGAAGAGCTAAGCCGGATTATCCATTTTTTGTGGCAGTTTCAAATACCATTTATTGCTATCGGCAACGGAACGAATCTGATCGTGAAAGACGGCGGTTATAGGGGCGCTGTAATTTCCATGCTGGGCATAAACAGTATCAGCTTAGTCGAGAGAGGCCCCGAGCAGGTACTGCTCCATGCGGGTGCAGGGGCCACCCTCTCCGAAATAGTTCTGCTCACTGAAAAGAGGTCTCTTTCAGGCATGGAATTCTGTGCCGGTATTCCCGGCAGTGTCGGAGGAGCAGTCAGGATGAATGCCGGCGCCTATGGCAGCGAGATAAAGGATATCGTTGAAACGGTTGAATTGATGATTATCAGCGGCGAGATACTGGAATCCAGGAAGGACGACCTTGAATTCACATACAGGAATTTCGCTATTTCGGAGGGCACGATTATCGTTGGCGCATCATTTCTCCTAGCAAAGGGGATTGAAGAAAAAATCCATGCCCGGATTAATGAGATTCTCGGGAAACGAAAGAATAAGCACCCTCTTGAATATCGCAACGCGGGCTCCATTTTCAAGAACCCGAATGGAGATATTCCTGCAGGTCGGATCATTGATGAATTGGGCCTTAAGGGCATGCAGATAGGCAATGCAAAAATCTCAGAAAAACACGGCAACTTCATTGTCAATTTAGGAAACGCAAAAGCAAGCGACATCATTGCTCTGATTGATATGATAAAGGCGAAAGCCGACAAAGAGCGCGGCATAATATTACAGACAGAGGTCATGATCATCGGGGAAGATGGATGAAAAGTCCCGTTAAATCAAGGCTGGAAGCCAAAAAGTACAGACTGCAAAGACGTTCAAAACACATCCTGCACGAATTGTTGAAGACAGCCTTGTTGCTGGGCGTAATTTCGATAGTCGGCGCTCTCATGATCTTCGGGTATAACTTTACCATCAGTTCTCCCTACTTTCAGATCAAAGAGGTTATCGTTCGCGGCTGCAAGGAACTCACGGAAAAAGAAATTCTGTCATCTGCCGCCATCAAGCCCTCCCAGAATCTCCTGGCTGTTAATCTAGGCACAATCGCCCGCAGGATTGAATCAAACCCGTGGGTCAAGGAAGTATCCATTGGCAGAGAATTTCCCAACCGTTTGATTATTGATCTCCAGGAAAGAACGGCGGTCGCATTGGTTAAGCGTGATAACGGTTTTAACCTGTTGGATATTGACGGCGTGGTTTTTAAGAAGCTTGAGAAAAACGACGAAGTCGATATCCCGGTGCTTAACGTATATTATTCCGATGATACTGATTCTGCGCTTTTTGTAAAATCTCTCGAACTCTTGAGATACCTGTCGGCTTCGAAAGAGTTCCCCACGATAAGAAACGTTGCGGAAATTCACGGCCATGAAGTTTTCGGGCTCTCTCTTTTCACTGAAAGCGGTTTATGTATCAGGCTTGGTTTTGACAGTTACGAAAATAAATTAAAGCGACTGAACACCGTTATGGCTGACCTGGAAAGGAGAAACATGAAATTAGGATTTCTGCTCATCGATCTCAACGATCCGGCTAAAATCGCCGTTCAGAAAAAAAATGTATTAAGCCACGCAATTCCGATAGCGCCAAAGAAGGGATTGAGGACATGAGAGACAGCAGTTGCAGGCTGATGGAAATAGGAGGAATTTGTAATTAACTTATTAGCGGTTACGGTCCAGTAAAGATGAGGAAAGGCGGATCAAGGATGGTCAAGAAGGGACATGTAATTGTCGGCCTGGATTTGGGCACCACTAAGACTTGCGCCATAGTGGCTGAAGTCACCGATACTGGTATCGACATCATAGGCATAGGCTCTCATCCCTCGGAGGGTATGAGGAAGGGCGTAGTCGTCAATATTGAGAGTACCGTGGATGCCATCAGAAAGGCTGTTGAAGAGGCTGAGAACATGTCCGGTTGCGAAATAAGCTCTGTTCATGTGGGCATTGCCGGCGGACATATAAAAGGACAGAACAGCATCGGCATTGTGGCCGTCAAAGGCCGCGAGGTTGACGAGGACGATGTGCAGAGGGCAATTGAGGCGTCAAAAGCCATTGCCATTCCGCTGGATAGAGAGATTCTGCACACCCTGCCCCAAAACTTTGTAGTTGACGACCAGAACGGAATCAGGGACCCCATCGGCATGTCCGGCGTCCGCCTCGAGGCCAAGGTTCACATTGTGACAGGTTCCGTTACATCCGTGCAGAATATAGTGAAATCGGTTAACCGCGTGGGACTGGAGATAGACGATATTGTCCTCGAACAGCTGGCGTCATGTGAAGCTGTTCTCAGTCCTGATGAAAAGGACTTAGGGGTGGTCCTCCTGGATATCGGTGGAGGCACCACGGATATCGCAGTTTTTTCTGAGGGCAGTATAAAACATACGGCTGTATTGCCCGTTGGCGGCAATTACATTACCAGTGATATAGCAACCGGCTTGAGAACGCCGCTTACAGAAGCGGAAAAGATCAAACTGAAGTACGGATGTTCCTTCACACCCATCATCCCAAAGGACGAAGTAATAGAGGTTCCCAGTGTGGGTGGCCGGGATCCAAGAGAAGTTACCCGTCAGATTCTCGGCAGGATCATCGAACCGAGAACAGAGGAAATCCTGAATCTCGCCTACAAGGAAATTATCAAATCAGGATATGAAGACATACTTGCCGCCGGCGTTGTCTTAACGGGGGGCACGGCCATCATGGACGGCATCACGCAGTTGGCCGAGCACGTCTTTAATATGCCCGTCAGACGAGGCTGTCCGATCGGCGTGGGAGGGCTGATAGATGTGGTAAACTCCCCCATGTATGCAACGGGTGTGGGACTCGTTATTTACGGAAGTAAAACCTTGTCGAAGGATGCCCTGAAAAGGTTTGAAACAAACATATTCAGCAAAACAATGAGCAATATGAAAAAATGGTTTCTAGAATTTTTTTAGAGGGGAGGGAAGATTATGTTTCAATTGATGGAGCCAAATAACGTGAGCTCAGCGAAGATCAAGGTAATCGGCATAGGTGGAGCGGGAGGCAATGCCGTCAATACGATGATTTCGTACAACTTAAAAGGCGTCAATTTCATCGCGGCAAACACAGATGCCCAGGCCCTGGGAGCATCCAGTTCCCCCATCAAGATTCAGATCGGCGCTGAGGTAACTAAGGGACTTGGTGCTGGTTCAAACCCTGACGTGGGGAGAAAATCAGCCATTGAAACAAAGGATCTACTGAGGAACTCCGTCGAAGGTGCGGACATGGTGTTCATCACCGCCGGCCTCGGCGGCGGCACTGGCACCGGCGGCGCACCCATCGTGGCGGAAATTTCCAAAGAAATGGAAATTCTGACCGTTGCCGTCGTCACAAAGCCGTTCCTCTTCGAAGGAAAGAAAAGGAATCAGCAGGCGGAAGAAGGCATTGAAGAGCTGAGGAAGATCGTGGATACCCTTATCGTCGTTCCCAACCAAAGACTCCTCAGTCTGGGGGGGAAAACCCTTTCGCTTCTGGAGGCGTTCAAGAAGGCGGATGATATCCTTTATCATGCGGTAAAGGGAATCTCCGATTTGATTATGGTGCCCGGTCTGATTAACCTCGATTTCGCAGACGTCAGAAGTATAATGTCGGAGATGGGGATGGCACTGATGGGAACTGGAGTCGCCAGCGGTGATTGCAGAGCCGTGGAAGCTGCGCAGAGGGCGATATCTTCTCCACTCCTCGAAGACAATACCATCCAAGGCGCACATGGTATCCTACTGAATATCACGGGCGGTCCTAATATGACCCTTTTTGAAATAAACGAAGCATCCTCTCTCATCCAGTCGGAAGCCCATGAGGACGCGAATATCATCTTCGGCACCGTAGTGGATGAAGACATGGGAGACGAAATACGCATCACGGTCATAGCCACCGGTTTTAACTTGCCGCAGAAGCAGGACCAACTCATGAAAAATGTATCACGCATGGGCGCCCACAAGAGGGAGGATCTCTCTATGCCCGCCTATATAAGGCATGAAAAGCCCATCGAGAATGTCAATGTGGTGAAGATGGGAATGGTGGATGATGTGGACCATCTCGATCTGGAGATACCTACATTTTTAAGAAGACAGGCAGATTAGAGGAGAAAATTTCAAGCAGTAAATGCAAAATCCTAAAGAATTTAATTCGCTCTGCCACTAAGTGAGGAGCAAATACGAAATTCTAAATCCGAAATCTAAACAATATCAGAATCCGAATGACCAACTCGTTTAGAATTTCGATATTCGAATTTGTTTAGGATTTAGAAATTAGGATTTTGGATTTTATGTCCTGGAAACTCAAAAAAAAATATAATGATGTCTTAGCCGATGAAGAAGGATATCAGAAGAAGATCTGGGGAGAACTCCTCAAAGTTTGCCTTGCCTACCCGAATTACTATCGCACGGGAATGCCCAACCTTGGATTCCAAACCGTCTATTCTTTAATAAATCGTGAAAAATCGTTTCTGTGTGAAAGAGTTTTTCTTCCTGACCCTGAGGACGAAGCGGCGTTTGCTTCTGGATCAATCCCTCTGTTCAGTCTAGAGTCACAGAAGGCCCTCACGGAATTCGATATCATCGCCTTCTCCATCCCCTTTGAAAATGATTACCCCGGCATTTTGAAGATGTTAAGCATGGCGGGAATTACGCTCTTCGCCGGAGAAAGAAAAGAAAAGGAGCCTTTAATTATTGGCGGCGGCGTATCGGTAACCCTGAATCCGGAACCGCTGGCGGATTTTTTCGACCTATTTCTCCTGGGAGAGGCAGAAGTGCTGCTCCCTGAATTTCTCCATGTCTTTGAAAATTCCTGCCGTCTCGGTCTAAACCGAAACGAGATCCTTTTCCGCACACAGAGAGACGTCGAAGGGGCTTATGTTCCAAAATATTATACCGTAAATTACAAGGCAGACCATCTCATAGATGATATGCGGCCTGTAGATGCCTCACTGCCTGTAAAGATAAAGACAAGACATGTTTCCGACATCAACACCTTTACGACCGATCAATGCATCAGCACCCCCTCTCACCAATTCAAGGAAATATTCTTAACCGAAGTAAGCCGCGGATGTCGGCGCGGATGTCGCTTCTGCGCGGCAGGATTCTTATACCGGCCCGCAAGATTTAGGAGCCTAGAGACGCTCGAACCGTCATTTATCCGCGGAATGGGCGGACGAAAAAAGATCGGTCTCCTCGGTACGGCGATTTCCGACCATCCTGATTTGCCGGCGCTGTGCCGCTTCATCATGGACCAGAACGGAGAAGTCGCACTCGGCTCCTTCAGGCTGGACCGTATTGACAGCGAATTAGTATCTCTGCTCCAGAAATCGCGTGTTGAAACTGTGTCCCTGGCGCCGGAGGCGGGTAGTCAACGTTTGAGAGACGTGATCCACAAAGGCATAACGGAAGAAGATATTTTCCATGCCGTCGAGTTGCTCATCGAACACGGTATCGCCAATATAAGGCTTTATTTCATGGTGGGCCTGCCTACGGAGACAGACGCTGACATAGATGCCATCATCGACATGGTCAAGAAGATAAGGCATCACATAATGAAGATATCTGAGGGAAGAAAAAGGTTCAAACGCATTACCCTCAGCATTAATCAGTTCATCCCCAAACCTGTTACGCCCTTTCAGTGGTTGCCCCTCGAAGACATCAACGCCGTAAGAAAGAGGATGAGGAAGATTGAGAATGCGATTCGCAAGGAGCCCTCTGTAAAGGTAATCCACGACCTCCCGAAATGGAACTACATACAGGCCCTGCTCTCCCTTGGAGACAGACGAGTCAGCGGCATACTTCTTTCAGCTCATGCAAACAAAGGCAATTGGCCGAAGGCCTTTAAGGAAGTCAATGTTAATCCGGATTTTTACGTATATCGCCACAAAGATGTAGGTGAATTTTTACCGTGGGACTTTATTGACCACCGAATCGATAAACAGTACCTCGTCGACGAATACAGGAAAGCGATGACGAGACATTGATCGCACGTGACATGCGCGTGCTCTATCCTCTGCGTTGCGCGCACATTACTGATACTTTGCATGCGAAATGAGGGATAATGCAGGTTATGTTGGGCAATCGCATAAACCAACTGGGCTTGGAGGGGGATTCCATGAAGAGGATGGTTATATACATCATTTGCAGCATCTGTCTTATTTACGCGACGTCCTCGGTCGCAGACGTTAAGACTCCAAGCTGGGTGGAAAAGGGCGTGGCCCTCGTGATAGAGGGAAAGTATAACGAAGCAATAGAAGCGTTCAACAAGGCCATAGAACTGAATCCCAAGGATGCAGTCGCATACAATAACAGAGGCGCCGCCTATGGCCAGACAGGAAACTACAAACAGCAGATTGAGGACAGCACCAAGGCCCTGCAGATAAATCCTAAAGACGCCGTGGCCTTCAATAATCGTGGGGTTGCCTACGGGGAACTGGGCAAGTTTGAGCAGGAAATTGAAGACTGCACCAAGGCCATTGAACTGAACCCCAAATTGGCCGTCGCTTATTACCATCGCGGCATTGCCTATCATAAACTGGGAAACCGTAAACAAGCCATAAAGGATAAGAGCAAAGCCTATGCGCTGAATCCAAGAAAGACATGGGGTAAGGTAGAAGTCGTAACGTCCGAGGCAGCCGCACACACTACAGATGAAGATAAGGTCAAGGTAATAGGGAATCGGGACAGCAAGCGCTATCATCTTCCGGGAATGAAATTCTATGACAAAGTACTGGAGCATCACCGAGTAACATTTGACTCAGAAAAGGAAGCCATCAAAGCCGGTTATCACAGGGCCAGCCAGTAAAGGGCCCCGGCAAGATAGATACGATCCGTTTCATATTGACAGTTAAAGGCGTTTTTCTTATAGTTGTTTAAACACTAACTTATCCTTATATATGCCATGAGAAGCTTCAGAATAGCCACCTTCAACGTGAATTCCATCCGCTCCCGCCTCCACATCGTTATACCGTGGCTTACGGCAAATCGCCCAGACGTTTTTTGTATGCAGGAAACCAAGGTTGACGACAAGAATTTTCCCACTGGCGAGTTTGAAAATGCGGGCTACCATGTAATCTTCAGGGGAGCTAAACGCTATAACGGTGTGGCCGTGGCGTCCCTGGAGAAACCGGAGGAAGTCCACTTCGGTCTTGATGATGGCGACACGCCTGATTACGACCGTCTGATCCGGGGCGTGTTTTCCGGCATATCCGTGTTAAACACTTATGTTCCTCAAGGCCGCGATCTGGAAAGTGAACACTTCGCATACAAGCTTAAATGGTTCAGACGGCTCACGGCGCTTCTTAAAAAATCTTATTCATCCGCAAAGCCCTTGATCTGGTGTGGAGACCTCAACGTAGCGCCGGAAGCCATGGACGTACATGATCCCAAGAGGCTCGTGGGCCATGTCTGTTTTGCACCGGAGGTGCGGGAGGCTTTTAGTCTCGTGAAGTCATGGGGCTTTCTCGATCTCTTCAGAAAATTCCACCCCGGTGAAGGGAGTCATTATACGTTCTTCGATTACCGGGTGCCGAAATCCGTCGAGCGGGGCCTGGGCTGGCGGGTAGACCACATCTTGGCAACTCCGCCCCTGGCTGGAAAATCAACGGACTGCAGAATTGACATGAAGGCGAGACTTGCGGAAAAACCATCGGATCATACGATTGTTGTCGCTGAATTCAAGTTATGAAGAAGGAGAAAAGATACATGGACGAACATGCCGACATCTTGAAGACAAACGAAGAAATCGCAAAAAAGATAAACAAAATCGAAAAACTCCTCCCTTCCTTCCTCAACGCCAAAGACCTCTTTGAAAAGCTTCTCATACAGATTGAAGAAGAATTCAGCATCCCATTCGTGTGGATCTCGGTTGCCACGGAAACCGACCTTGCAAGCTTGATCCATTTACTGAGAGCATCGCATATTATCAAGGAACGTCTCAATATAATAGACCGTGTTACGTTCTTGAATGTCATCGGAGAAAGCACAAAACCGATACTCGTCAACAATGATCTCAAGCCTTTTTATAAGCTTCTCCCGCGCAAGAAGAAATTCTTCATCAAGTCTGTCGCCATTGCTCCCATAATCGTCAACAACGAGATTATCGGCAGCATAAACCTGGGAGACCATTCCAATCTGCGCTACCAGCCGGGCATGGATACGGGACTGCTTGAAAAACTGGTCTCCAATGTATCTGATTGCCTGTCAAACTTCATGACCTGCGAAAAGGAAGCTTCAAAGCAGTAGAGGGATGGCGGGAAGCCAAGCCGGTTCAAGGCGGAAGTCAGGACCAATATAATTTTATCAATCCCTGCATTCTCACGCTGTGCTGCGGCTTCTTACGGGAGCATCTGCATTCAAGTCATTTAATACCAGAGAAACGCGCTCATTCACCAGTTCCTCTATTTCCTCAGCGTCCTCCATAGACAATGCGACCGCCAAGACATCTCTCGCATCTGCAAACCTCACGCGTCTTATGAGATGCTTGATAATCGGCACTGAGGGCGCATTCATGCTTAGCTGATTGATGCCCATCGCCAGGTAAAGGTAAGCACATTTCGGATTTGACGCCGCTTCCCCGCAAATGACCATCGGCTTATCATTTTTCCTGCAGACGGAAGCAATATCCCGGATGATGGAAATCACGGCCGGATGGAGAGGGTTATATATGGGCGCAACTTTTTGATTATTTCTGTCCACGGCAAGAACAAACTGGATGAGATCGTTGGTACCGACGCTGACGAAATCCACATATTTGAGCAGTTTTTCCAGAATAACTGCGGCTGCCGGCACTTCAAGGAGGAGACCCACTTTGATTCTGTCATCAAAGTGTATTCCTTTTTCCCGCAAGTCTGACTTTTCTTCGTCTATGATTGAGAGAGCATCCTTTATTTCTTTCACTGAAGAGATCATGGGAAAAAGGATTTTTAAATGACCAAATGCGGATGCCCGCAAAATGGCGCGTATCTGTTCTTTGAAAACATCCCTGAGCTCAAGGGACACCCGGATAGACCTCCAACCCAAGAAGGGGTTATCCTCTCTTGGGTAGTCCAGATAGGACAGGAATTTATCGCCCCCCACATCGAGGGTGCGCATAGTAACATCTTTCCCCTTGGCTGCTGTAAGCACGCGCCGGTAAAGGTCCACCTGTTCATTTTCCGAGGGAAAGCGCTCCCTCACAAGAAAGGGAAACTCAGTTCTGTAAAGACCGATATGGTCTGCACCGTATTTTTCCACAAGTTCAAAGTCGGAAAGAAGACTGATGTTAGCGCCGAGCCTGACTTCAAAACCATCCGGCGTCTGCGCCTTCGCCGTCCTTATCGCTTCAAGCCTTCCATACTGCCTTGCCTTTTCATCTTCGAGCCGCTGATATTCCCGTACGATAAGTTCCGACGGCTCGTGATAGATGACGCCCGACATGCCATCGATAATCAATAAGTCATTCTCCTGTATTTCCCTGAGGAGCGCCCTGGAAACAATGACCATCGGCATCTCGAAGGACCTTGCCAAAATTGACACGTGGGATGCCGCACCGCCCTTGGACACGATGATGCCTTTTAGATTCTCCTGCCTGAGATTGATTAATTCACCGGGAGATATGCTTGATGCAATGACGATTGTCTTTTCTGCAAATCTCTTGGGGTCCTCGTCTTCGAAGCCAAGAAGATTTCGCAATATCCTTTTCCCCACGTTTTCAATATCAAACCCTCTCTCGCGGAGGTAGGGATCCTCCATCCTGGAAAATTGCCTCACGTAGTCCAAGATCACTTCCTTCAGTGCACACTCGGCTGCATTCTTCTGCCTAATTTGGGCTATGATTTTGTTTTTCAGACCGAGGTCGTGGAGATACTTGAGATATGTGCGCAAGATGTCTTCATCCCCAGGGGAAACATCGGATCTTACATCGCTGCACAAACGCTCAACCTGCACTTCTGAACGTTTGAGGGCATTTTCAAACCTGCTGATTTCATGATCCACATCATCGGCTTCACGATAATATACATCAGAGAATACTATTGACTCCCGGAGGTAGTGTGCATGTCCGTCTCCGACTCCGGCGGATACAGGTACACCCCTTATTATATCCTTTTTGGCAGCGCTCTTTACCATTCCCTGCTCCGGGCCTGAAACCACATTCGCTGCCTTGTCTGCTTGCCCAGTCTTCTCTTTAATATCCCTCAAGAGATTGGCATACGCCGCCACCCCCGCTATCTGGGATGCGACCGTGGAAAATATGACAGTATCGGATTCGTCTATGGCTTCCTCATCCGCAGTTTGAATAACTAGGACTCCCAGTGCCTCGCCGTGGTAGATAAGGGGAAGGCCGAGGAAACTGTGATACCTCTCTTCGCCGCTACCTTCGAAATATTTATATCTGGGATGGCGGGCAGGATCTTGCACGAAAAGAGGTCTCATCCGATTGAGAACAAGTCCCGTAAGGCCTTCATCGAGGCCCATGTATATCTTGCCAACCATATCCTCGCTCAAACCGACCGTTGCCGCCAAAGACAGGCGATTCTTAGCTGCGTCAAATATATAGATGGAACAGACATCGACACCGAATTTATCGGCGATAAGCCTAACGATTGCGCGAAGCGTGTCCGCCGGGCCGCTTGAACCGCTGATGATCCTGCCTACATCTTCGATGATGGATATATCTCTTTGCTCAAATGCACGTCCTGCCATTCTTCCGGCATCCCCAAATGGGTTTTAAACCCCTTCATTCTTTACAGCGCAAACTACCATGAATTCCTGTATCTAACAATCACTTTCGAATTGGAAGCTAAGCATACTAGTTCATAGATGCGGTTACGTATTTTATGCCCCAGTTCGGACATTTCCATTTACTATTGTCATTTCCCACGTAGCGAGAAATCTTGGTATGGCGTAGAATTAAAAGATATCTCTCTTAGATCGATATGACACCTTAATAATAAAATGATACACTAAGTGCCTGGAAGGCGGGGCTTGCCGAGTGTCTTCTGGGCCAGTGAAGCAGTCCTTTACCATACGGTCTATTCATGGTACAAACAAGGCAGAGTCCTAAATGGAGAAAGCGACTGATCTCTATGCGGCATCGTCACCCGAAACGGTTCGACAAAAAAAATAAGTTTTGCAAAAAAAACAAACCTCGTGAACATGTAAGATTACAGGCGGATGCCGAGCCGGCTCTGAAAGTCATATTTGCAAAAATCGGAAGACCCGTCTCCACTCCGTTTGCGCCGGACCTCTTTCAGCTCCGCGCACTAGAAGCAGTGAGGAGGACCGACTGTCTCGTAATCGCGCCGACCGGCTCCGGGAAGACTTGGGTCGCCGAACAGGCGATTATGTCTGTCTTCAGCGGCGGCGGAAGATGCTGGTATGCTTCTCCCCTGAAGGCGCTGACCAATGCCAAATGGGTGGAATTCGGACTTCAGTTCGAGAGCCAAAACGTCGGCATCCTGACGGGTGATACCAAAGAAAACACTGCCGCCCCGATAATGGTCGGGACTACCGAAATCTTGAGAAACCAGCTCTATGATGTGATGCATAGTGGGGAAGACTTGAATTGTGATCTCGTCATTCTCGACGAGGCCCACTTCCTCGGAGATGCAGACCGGGGTGTTGTTTGGGAGGAGATTATGATTTACCTCCCTGCTAGGATAAACCTTCTTCTCCTCTCCGCTACTATAGGCAACGGCGACGAGATTGCCCAATGGCTCTCCACGATAAGGGGGAAGGAATGCGTTGTCATCAGGGAAGAGAAAAGACCAGTCCCTCTCTATCCGCTTTTTTTCCACCCTTCCGGGCGCATCATGCCCTACCTGGAAAAAAAAAGACTCTACGGCAAGGTCAACGATTTTTTCAAAGATAAGCAAAGAAGAATGCCGCATCGGGGGCAATCTCCCCCATTCGGCGAGATCATCAGGATACTCGGAAAATACCAGCTCCTGCCGGCCATCTTCTTTCTTAAGTCCAGATCTGAGTGCGATGCAGCCCTGAAAGCCTGCGGGAGGCTCCCGGACAATGACAGAGATGATTCTTTCGACTATACCCTGGGAGAAACTATCTCCCGTTTCCCCTATCTGGCAAATCATAAGCAGCTCCACTATCTTGCGTCCGCAAGGGTTGCTTCCCATCATGCAGGACAACTCCCCTCCTGGAAATTCCTTGTAGAGACGATGATGAAAAGCGGGAACCTCCAGGCTATCTTCGCCACCTCCACTGTAGCGGCTGGTGTTAATTTCCCAGCAAGGACCATCGTACTTTTCAATTCAGATCTTTTCAACGGCCGTGACTTCAACCCTTTGAAGGGCACCGAATTCCACCAGATGACGGGAAGGGCCGGAAGACGGGGCGTGGACAAGATCGGCTTCCTGCTTGTCGTTCCCGGAAGATTCATGGATCTGGAGCACATCAGGCGACTTCTCTTCAAGAGGCCGGAAGATATCTTGAGCCAGATAAAGAATGATTTTTCCATGGTCTTGAATCTCCTTCTCTCCCAAACCCCGGAAGATATAAGGAAGATCTTTGAAAATTCCCTGGCCATGTATCAGCACGCGCGCATGAAGAAAGGGACAAGCCCGCAGGACCACAGCTCAGGCCTGTGGGAAGACTTCCAGAGGCATTTAAACTTTCTCAAGGCGGAAAGATTCGTTGATGAGAATGACAGGCTCACGGAAAACGGCGTCTGGGCATCCAAGCTGAGGCTGGATCAACCCATCCTGATTGCTGAATCTCTGAAGCGAAATATATTACCGAAGGATGATGAGCATCTCCTCGCGGCGGCGCTCGCTCCGTTTGTTTACGACGGTGACGATAATATAAGAATGACGGGTAAGACAATGCCACGTAAACTTTCACGGTGTTACAGCCGGATAGTTACAACGTTGCAGCCGCTCGCAGAGCGCATGAAGGCCGCGGGGTTTCGAGTATCCCCGCTCTATCTATGGACATCTTCAATCATATACGATTGGGCAAGAGGCGTTGACTGGGACGAAGTTATCGAAACTGCCGGGATCTCTGATGGAGACATGGCAATGCTTGTCCTCCGGACAGCGGACAACTTATGGCAGCTCAGGAATCTGAGAGAGACGCATCCGCAAGTGGCGGCGCTTGCAGCCAAGGCGAGAGAATCAATTCTTAGGGAACCGGTTATCTTTGAATAAGGGCGGTTATTCTTACAATATTCGATACACGATTATTTGTTGCTTGACTTTTTCGTCAACAATAGGATAAGAGGCACGCTTCTTAAGCAATTTCTTCTGCACCGCACGTCCCCATCGTCTAGAGGCCTAGGACACCGGCCTTTCACGCCGGTAACCCGGGTTCGAATCCCGGTGGGGACGCCAAAAATGTTACTTCATTTTAAGTAGTTACAAATTATCGAATCACTCTTGATTTGCCGCTTCAGGAGTTGACGGCTCCTGAGACGGCTTTTTCTTTTTGTGAAAGATTTTCTCCCTCATTTTTCTCCCGTGGTTTGAAAATCAAAACCCTGCCTTTTTGTTGCGATAAAGCTTCCAATGCTGAACGTGCGCCTTCAAGTCCCAATGACTTGATGTATTTTGCCGTGGTAGTTGCACTCTCGTGTCTCAAGACAGACTGAATAGCTGCAACCATATAACCCAGTTTGTACAGGGTTGATGCAGTCAGGTGACGGATTGAGTGAAAGCCAAAAGGCTTTACTTTAGCCCGTTCACATAAATTGACCATAAAATGTTGCCTGTACTTAAAAGGCTTGCCATAGCTTTCCATGCAGAAGTTTTTCTTTTCAAGGCATAGAAAAACGTGTTCAGCATCTTTAATCGGTCTGGTTTTTTGCCACCACAGAAGCGCTTTTTTTAACATTTTTGTCATTGGCAACCAATCAAATTCGAGGTCACCGCCATGCCGTTTCCTTGTCCATAATCGAACTTGGTCGGCATTGAAGTCGACATCTTCCCATGTCAGTCTGAAAATCTCACTTCTCCTTGCTGCCAGATGAAGAAAAGCTAGAAGCATGACTCTATCCTGACCGCTTGCCAACTTATATACCTTCCAAAAATCTTCTTCCGGGGGCATATACCGGGGGCTTCTGACCTCAGGCATTTTTTTTACTTGGCAAGGGTTATTGGGTCCGGGTAGTTTAGGGTTCATGTATTCCATGCCCCAGTTCCACGCAGCGACCAAATTCTTCCTATCCTTGTTTGCCGCATAACCAGACCGATCCAATTTCTGCTTAGTGATATAGGCCTGGATATGGCCAAGCGTCAGTTCAGAAACAGGGAGATTTGGGTCTAACTCTTTAAGGAGCCTTTTGAACATGACCCGCTTCTCATCGTAGGTTACATAGGCAAACTGGGCATTGGCATAATTTAGATAAGCCTGAGACCAGTCAAACAAGGATACCGTGTTTATCTTCTCTGGCCATATCTCTTCTGGATTTGATCGCGCCTTGCTTTCCCATGTTACCGCTTCCTTCTTGCTCGGGAATATCTTCTCCTTCCGCTTCTCGTTGATTCTCACTTGGGCCACCCATTTTTGACCTTTTTTGTATGGCATTGATAACCTCCTTTTCAAAGAACAGTATACAGCGTCCCAAGCGTACTCCACCTAAGGACGTATAATACGCTCTGACCGTTTTTACGTCAAGCCCAAGATAACGAGCGACATCTTCTGGACGTAATGCCCGGCCAAGCTGATCCTCCATCATGGGATTGTGAAGCCCTTGCGCCTTCTGTATTTCTTTATCTATTCGGTTTTTATTGGCCATATAATTACAAGCCCAATCCGTGACGATTTATTAACGTCTCCATCTCATTATAAGTCTTAAACCACAGAACACAAAAATCAGTAAAACACAGAGCCTGGCGAGATCATAGGTCTGAGAATTATGGTTCCCGCTGTGGCATCCGCTAAAGACGCCGCCAAATGCACCAGCAAATGATGATACAACCGTAGAAACATTATGAACAATGGCGGGTAGATAAATCAGCGCAAAAATTAATATGATTGCGATGAATATATTGCGCCAGTTAAGCTTGCATATTAATCTTCCTACTTCTGTGTGAATTCGAAGATGGTTTTAAATTCAAGCCGGTCAATGGGAACGGAACTTTCTCGGACTAGGAGGGTGTTATTTGCAGATAATATTTGCCTTTCCTTGAATATATATTACTTCTCAAATGGCGGGATTTGTAAAAATTTTAGATATATTACTTCCATGCTTGGCAATTCTCAACAGGCAGTTAAGGATTATAAAACTGCTGCCAGGTTAGGGAATGAAATGGCACAAGATTATTTAAGATCTCAGGGGATCCATTGGTAATATGTAATAGCGAGGCTTAATTTGACAATGCTTGTAAAGTCAAATATTGGTCAGGACCATCAAAAGCCGTCTTTCGGTTAGGCTCCCTACCTGGTTGTCAGCCAGGGGACTCTGTTTCTTCCTCTAAGTGAGTGTCCGATAGTTTTCAAGGCAATGCTCTATTTCAACCAGTATTCATAACTTCTCTTTTCTTATGAATTGAAGTAGAATCGCACGAAGGTTCGGGAAAAACCCAACCAAGTATATTAACTGTTATGGCAAAAATCATGAGATATGACGAACTCGAGATCAAAAGACTGTATAAAGAAAACTTGTCTGCTGCTGAACAGTTGCTTGCTTCCTTGCCTGTTGCAGAAGGAAGGAAACCGACTACTAAAGGATTAAATGGATGGGTTTACGAGCAGACGATTTGCCATTGCTTATTACAAGAGCTGAAAGTATTGGGAATAGTCCCTTCTAAAGAGGATATAAAGGAGCAAGTAACCCTCTATGGAAGGGCCAAGATTGACTTACTGATAGGTAGAGTCGCCATCGAAATAAAGGCAGGTGGTTCTTTCGGCGATGATGCTAAGAAATACAGTGCGTATCGAACCAAAGTAGAACAAAAGGAATGGGTATATTGCTATTTAACGGGCGGCGAGACTTACCCTCCCTATCGCTTGGCAACCGAAAAAGCATTTGGAAAAGAACGAGCCTTCTTCATGGACACACCAGGAGATTGGGAAAGATTTGTAAAGGAAATCCTGAAAAATTACAAAGGAAAGTCATAACCAATAAAACAGCCGATCGCGCTTATGTCAGAACGAAAACTACAACATTGGGAACAGGAGTTCCGAAGAGACGCCAAAACTGACGATTTGGCGATCTTTCGAGATCATATGCGTAGGCTCGACCTGCGGGGCAAACCCGACTTGATGCTTGAAGGCACAATAGGAGTGATACAGGCTTGTTCGGCCTATGCCAAGCTTGATGGCCGGCCATTTGCACCCTTCCTCGAAATGCAGAGGTACAACCCTGCACGGCAGGATGTTGCCAGATACGCCTTCACGTTTGACCTTTGTGGTAAAGCCTTCGCTCGAGTGTTGGTCGCGGCTGGGTTGGAGGTGCTGGACTTGGCTGACCTCTATGGCCACCCATGGCGTAATTACAAAGTTTGCGGCTACAGCAGTTTTTGGATTACACATATAGATTGGACTGACCTTACAAGCGCGGAACTGGTGCAGTTTGAGAGTGAAGTGACCGACGATCTGCGCTACGACTACCACGAGGACGATCTTGACATCTGGTTTGACGACTCTCGGACGGCCGGAGCTTTGTTCGTCAGTGTGCAGGATCGTGAGGATCTTTGAGAGGAAGACAAAGGCGCAGAGATAGCGTTAGAATGTTGCGCGAGTACTTTGGATCATTAGATTATTACCACGGATCTGTATAAATATTGTTAGAATGATTAAAGCGAAATAGTGAATTTGAGGTAAGGAGAATACATGTCATATCTTGTGATGTCCGTAAAAGAAGCTGTCAATAATATAAGCAATAACGTCAATGGATGGTTTTTACCGCCTGTTCAGAGACCTTATGTATGGGGAAGTAGATATGAGAGTGAAAAATACATATGCAAACTCTTTGATTCAATCCTGATGGGTTATCCAATTGGCGGTTTGATAGTGTGGAACAACAAAAATGTAATGCAATACAGAGAGTTCTTGCGTGACTATCAACCAGGAACAATTCCGAATTTTGTAGAAAAAGGTCTATGGTCCAAACCGGATAAGTGGCTCGTTTACGATGGGCAACAACGACTTCAGACACTTTATTCGTGTCTAAAATACACAATAAACGAAAAGGTTCTTACTTTTGATCTGTCTTTTGACCAAAATAGTGAAGACAAGGATCCTGATGAAACCGGATTCAAGTTTTACCCTCGAAATGAAAATATTCCGAGTCATGTTATCAGAATGAATGAAATATTTGCCATGCCCGAAGGTGAAAAAACTCAGTATCGCAGACGTTTATTTGAAAAATTGGCCAATTCCGATGTCAACAAAGAAACAGTTGAAAACAATATAGACTTACTCTGGGACGTTTTCGTTAAGACAGAAAAGAAGGCGATTGCGTACTTTCCGGTCACGTCGCCAGATGAACGTACTGTTAACGAGATTTTCCAGAGACTCAATACTGGTGGAGTTCCACTATCGCAGTCTGACCTTCTTCTGAGCAAGATTAAAGAACGCAAGTTTGACTTTGAAGAAGACCTCCAACTGTTTTCTAAGGAGATCTATCAAAAGACAGGAAACGGCTGCATTTTTGAAACTGATCAAATTCTTCAGTTGCTCAATCTCATAATCCGTGGTGGAATCCGAATAGCTCCGGAAAAAACTACGAATCAAGAACTTGACAAATTTGTTCAGCAGTGGCCCTCGATGAAGAGGGCGTTAGGTGAGTTCTTTTCAAATTTCATGTGGGAGTCTTTCAGGATCAATAATCGATCAATTATACCACGTCAACTTGCAATCTTTCCGCTTATTATCTTCTTCAAGGTAGCTGATGAGAAAAAAATAAACTTCAGGCATCTTAACAATGCTACTCTGTTGCATCTAAAGAAGTATTTTATCCTCTCCCAGCTTAATGATTGGAACTTGCAGACTACGATTGACAGGTTCTCCAGAAAGGTAATTGAATCTAACAAGGATTCCAATGAGCTTGTTTTTCCGCTTGAAACCTTTGTTGCATATTTCAATGAGGCAAAACAAAGAAATACCATAGTGTATGAAGAAGTCTTTACAGGATATTCCTGGTTCGGATTAAAGATACTTATGCCTAATCGTGTTTTTCTGTTTGAACCTGACTCACGAGGAAGATTCAATCCAGAAATTGATCATATCTTCCCTCAAAAGCTATTGGAACAAAATGACGAATACAAAAGCTCAGTAGACATAATTTGGAACAAACAGCCTGTGAAGGGAGAGGTGAATAACTATAAACGACGACGCCATCCCAAAGAGTTTTTCAATTCTGAAGACGGAAAGAAATATTTCGTAGAATATGATTTTGTAAAATCAATTGATAATGATGAATGGAACGACTGGAAAGAGTTCATAAGAAATCGACGCTTAAGGATGATCGACTTTTTAAAAAATTCCTATGATATAGAACTCATTCAAAAATGATAAGAGTTCTAACAACGAGTTTAACCTGACAACCAATAAAAACACGGTTACGGTACAGGTTAACTCACTTACTGCTTAGGACAACTCAACGAAGCACATTTCAAATCGTAATTTAGAACGTCATGACTTTTCGAAGTCGTTTGTTAGGTGTACTCAGTTAGCAGCATAATGTGGATTTGATGTGATCGGGCTTGTCCATTTCGGGATGAAAGGTACTACATAGACTGATTGAGCGTGAATCTCGACTTCAATAGTCAATAATCGTGTGCAATATTCGCAGTAAACTATCATACTTAATCGCTGGCACAACTGCTTTTCATCCAGCACACCTGGTACCCTTTCCTTTCTTGTCTTCGTAAAGCATCGTATCTGCTTTTTGCAGGAAAGATTTAGCATCGG
>JBEKOL010000007.1:0-110473 GCA_049521775.1 Syntrophales bacterium | reverse complement strand
GCCACCGCACGCTTGCGAAACTCCGTCAGAACATCATGTTTCAGTTTCCGGCCATCGATGTTTTTCATGACCGGAATCATACTATAAATGCATAAGAATGTCTATACTATTATGTACTGATTAGTAATTCATCTTACCTGCTGGTGGGTGTGGGCTTCTGAGAATTCCGCGGCAGTATACGCGGGCGACTTTAGTTTCGGTGAAAGTCTTGGAAGTTGGAATTCCGTGTCGAGCGAAAACTTCTTCCGGGCACTCCCTGTGCGTTCTGCCAAATAGGTTATTTGGTCATTTCGTTTTTTGATCATTTTGCAACAGTCTAGCCGTGTTCGCACCTAAAGGTATAGCGTAGTCATAGGTAGCCCGTATTGTACTATCTGAAGGATTTATTACACTTGACGATATATAAACAAGATCCCGAGCTAAAGAATAAGTACCCATAACCACAGCCTGTACGTTGTGTTCAGTACTTACTTCTTTAAGTTCCCTCGAAAGCATAAACTCCCCACCCTTTTTCTGCATAAAAACTGATTTTCTAAACTTCATCTCAATAACTTTATACCCACGCTGAGCTAACCGCGACATTATGTACTCTGAAATAGTTCTTCCAAAAGTAGAGGACTCTTCGAGCTCATTAATTATTGTTCCTTTTCTATCTAAACAGATCGGAATGAGTGCCCGTTCGTTCAAAGATAATTCTCGGTTCATCAATCCAGTAAATTAAAAGCCAATCCGGACTAACATCACACTCTCGACGGTCTCTGAAGTTTCCGATCAAAATGTGGTCCCGATATTTTCCGTCGAGCGGTTTTCCTTTTATAAGATCGCGCATGACGGGTTTGATGCGCTCAGGATCGTGTCCCCGCTTGATCATGCGTTTTAGGTCTTTTTCAAAGCGCTTGGTATATGCAGGTATCCACATCAGACGTCCAACTTTCTAAATATCTCGCCGGCGTCTTTGCATTCCACAAGATTCTTTCCCGCCTCGCTATCTCTGAATGTCTTCAGTGTTTCCTCATTAGGAATTTCTACAGGGAAGGGAATGCCCCTTCTCAGTTTTACCTGTCGAAAGAAAATATTGATTGCCTCTGTTGTGGAGATGCCTAAGGTTTTCAGGATGTGTTGCACCTCGATCTTGAGAGTTTTTTCTGTCCTCGCGTTTATCATTGCTGTTCTTGCCATAACATCACCTCAATATCTTTTCACTAACTGTATATCATTTGCATTACGGAAGCAACCTCTATTTTGGGTCATTCATCCGGGAAATTTGAGAAGATATTCGGCAGTCCGAGGTCTTTGACTTCAGGTTTCAAAGGTGTTGTGAAAACTCGCGGGACTTGAGGGGCGAAAAGCGTACTTTTAGTACTTTTAGTGACACTGAGTGCTATGCGAGAAGAAATAAACAAGGGGTTACAAGTTATTGATTTCCTTGTAACCCCTTGTTATTTTTATGGAGGCGGCAATCGGATTCGAACCGATGAATAACGGTTTTGCAGACCGCTGCCTTAACCACTTGGCTATGCCGCCAAATAAATGGAGCGGGCGAACGGATTTGAACCGTCGACGTCCACCTTGGCAAGGTGGCACTCTACCCCTGAGTTACGCCCGCTCATGAAGTACGTTTCCCTATATCAAATTGAACCGGTTTGTCAACAGAAATTCATTTCAAAATCTTATTTTGTCCGAGGGCCGCTGCTCTTGTCTACCAGCCACTTTACTGATTCCAGATAAGCCGACATACCATGGGAAAAAATATCGTTGTGATTTGCCCCCACTACTTTTAGAAACTTTTTATGCCGGGACGGACTTGCTTCAAACAATAGCCGTCCTTCAGAGAACGGGATAATATGGTCGAACTCTGCGTGAATAACAAGAGTGGGTTTATCGAAACTGCGCATCTTATCCAAATTGCGAAATCCCTGTTCTTCACTAATCCCTAAGGCCTGCATGTTAATTCCGAAGAGACCAAGCAGCGGACCCGCATAGGCAAAGCCGCTGTCAATGATGAGGCCGTCAATCTCATCTCTGTAATGAAATGCCAGTTCCAGGGCGGGAGCGCTTCCCAGGGATCTCCCCATTACTATGACGGGGCCGTTGTATCCCTTTTTTGTAAGATGGCTTTTTATGTAAGCAAAGACCGAGTGACAGTCCTGCATTATGGCCGTGACCGTCGGCCTGCCCGTAGATCGGCCATAGCCGCGGTAATCAACGGGGAGAAAATTTATATCCATATCGGTATAAACAGGTCCCAGATCGTCATAATCCGCCACAATCTCGCCGTTCCCGTGAAAGAAGAGTATTGTGGCAGCTTCATCTCCGGCCATGTGCAACCGGGCGCCAACCACGACATCTTTCTCAACGGGGATGACAATCGATTCGACAGCTTCGTCGTCAGCGGCTGCACCCCACTCGGTTCGCGGATAGAACAAAGAGGCTGAGATCATGGGGCTATCAAAGGATGAATAATCCACTTTAGAAATATCGATCATTTCCATCCTTCTTATCTGCTTAAGATATTCTTATAAAACTTTATCGAATAATCTATGCCTGACGTGACGGATAGCACAAGCGCAATGTAGAGTATCACCGTTCCGACTACATGGGCATCTGCGCCCAGAAAGGGATAATGAATCATAAGGGCGGATACGGCAAACACCTGACAAAGGGTTTTTCGCTTGCCGAGCCGGCTTGCCTGAACGACAAAGCCCTCCGACTGGGATATTGCTCTTATCCCATCAACAACAAAATCCCTGATGATTATGATAGCTACAATCCATGCAGAGATACGACCTATGGGAATCATTAAGATCATCGCCGTATTAACGATGAGTTTGTCCGCAATGGGGTCCATGAATTTTCCCATCACCGTGACGATCTCATATTTTCTGGCCAGATACCCGTCAAGGAGATCCGTGAGGGCAGCCAGAATGAACAAACCCGCAATTATCAGACTCCCATCCCGGCCGGGAGAAAGAAGCAGAAGAAATAATACGGGAATGACAGTGACACGGAGGAGGGTTATTATGTTGGGAAAGTTTAAGAGCGCCCCCTTCTCCGTCAGATCCGGCAGTCGGCCAAAAGATTTCTTTATGAGACCAATCATGTCAACGCGCCCATGCCTATTATCTGTTCTTGGGAACTTTTTTCCAGTCAGCTAAAAACATCTCTATCCCCTTATCCGTCAGGGGATGCTTTGCGAGCTTTTCGATGACGTTAAAAGGTATAGTGGCGATATCAGCGCCCATAAGCGCCGCTTCAAGAACATGCAGCGGGTGTCTCACGCTCGCCACTATAATCTCTGTTTCAAAGCCATAGTTATCAAAAATTGTGATCATCTGTTCCACTATTCCCATACCATCGTGACCAATATCGTCAAGCCTGCCCACGAAGGGGCTGACATACGCGGCGCCGGCTTTTGCCGCCATCAGGGCCTGTATGGGTGAAAAAATCAGCGTCTGATTAACCTTGATTCCGGCGTCTGCAAAGATCCTTGTGGCCTTCAAGCCCTCTGTGGTCATGGGAACCTTTATCACGGCATTGTCGCCCAGTTTCACCAGTTTTTTCCCTTCCTGAACCATCCCCTTTGCCTCTGAGCCGACAATCTCCAAACTCACCGGCCCGTCAACCACCTCGAGAATTTCTTTTACAACCTCTTCGAATCCCCTCTTCTCCTTGGCAATCAATGACGGGTTGGTCGTCACCCCGTCAACCATGCCCAAACTGATGCCTTCCCTGATTTCGTTAATATTTGCAGAATCAATAAAAAATTTCATGCGGCCCCCTGCGCTTTCTTTGTTGAGTGTTCCGATATGTATTTTTCCGAGCACTTTTCATTGCAAAAATATAAGTCCTGCCCGTCAATCGTTGCTTTATGGGCCTGGCTCATCGGCACGTATATGTGACAGTACGGATCCTCCACCAGATCCTCGCCCGGCGCAGCAGGCACCTGATGCTCCGGCATATCCCGGCCCTTGATGCCCGGCGACGTGATTATCCATTTGGCAAACCTATAGGCAAGGTAAATGAGAAAACCAAAAATTACTAAACGAATTAAGCCAAGCATGGCTCTCCCTTTGCGCGGTACAGGTAAACCCTGCTGTCATCATCAAGTCTCTCCATCAATCCACGTACAGAAACACCGAATACCGGGTGAATCGTGTATGATGCTATTTCACACAGAGGTTCAAGAATAAATCGCCTCTTGTGAAGCTCGGGATGGGGAATTACCAGGTCATCATCCTCAACTGCCCCCTGGCCATAAAGAAGGATGTCCAGGTCTATAACCCGCGGTCCCCACTTTGGCCCTCTCACACGGCCCATATTGTCCTCTATCTCTTGTATGGTTTTCAACAGCTCATGGGGAGTCAGGACCGTTTTTGTCTCGGCTACGGCATTGATAAACCAATCCTGCTTTTCAAATCCAACAGGCTCAGTCCGGTAGAAGGACGATTGCCGCAGGACTTTTATACCACTTACTTGAGAGAGGTGACAGATAGCCTCTCTGCACCTTGCCGCAGGATCCTCCATATTGGAGCCCACACTAATAAACGCGATGACTCCGCGGACATCATCAGACGATTGCACACACACGTAAAGTCACTTCCCCCTCATCCCCAGGACATCCTGCATATCATAAAGACCGTTTCTCTGATTTACAATCCACTTCGCCGCAAGTATAGCGCCCCTTGCGAAGTTGTCCCGGCTGTGGGCGCGGTGAATAAATTCCAGTCTCTCACCGATACCACCAAACATGACCGTATGCTCTCCCACTATATCACCGGCCCTCAATGTTTGAATACCGATCTCCGATTTAGTCCTTTCACCAACCATTCCTTTTCTGGTGAAGACGCCTACCTTGTCCAGGTCACGGTCCAGTTTTTCCGATATGATCTGCGCCATTTTCATCGCCGTCCCGCTGGGAGCGTCCTTTTTCAGATTGTGATGCGCCTCTACTATCTCCACATCGTAATCTTCCCCAAGAATTCCGGCGACATAGTCAAGAACCTTGAACATGACATTTACGCCGATGCTCATATTCGGTGAGAGGACGCAGCGGGTTCCGGCCGCAATCTTCTTGATTTTTGCCATTTCATCCGCGGTAAAGCCGGTAGAACCTATCACTATGGCCCGCCCTTTTTCGCGAGCGACCTCGAGATGTCCCACCGATACCTCATGATGTGTAAAATCGATCACCACGTCGCCTTTTTCGATACATGCCGCGAGGTGGTCATCAACAAGAACATCGGTCTTACCGAGGCCAAGTTTCTCCCCTATATCCTGGCCAATAAGAGCATGCCCTTTCTGCTCCACGGCGCCTGCCAATTTTATTTCCTGAGACAGGGAAAGAAGGCTTATAATCCTGCCTCCCATCCTGCCGCCAGCGCCGGTAACAATGGCTTTGATCATCCGTAATCTCCTGTGTGTTTATAAGAGCTTTTTAAACCTTCTAAAATCTGCACCCGATATCATTGCGACAAACTTACGTATTGTCTTCGTAAGGCGCTGAGCACCGTGGCAATCTTATGATTTATCGATAATCAGTAAGATTTCTCCTTTCGGTCGAAATGACAAATTGGAAATTTGTCGAATCTCTCATCATGAGATTAGCCCGTAATTCTTCATGACGCTCTTTAATTTTTCATAGTTGCCATCCGACATCTTGTACATGGGAAGCCGCACGTCGTAGGAAATCTTACCCATCATGGAGAGTGCAGCCTTTACCGGTACCGGATTGGTTTCAATAAAGAGTGCATCAATCAGCGGAACCAATTTATGATGCAATTGCTGCGCCCTTTTGATGTCACCCGCCTCAAAGGCGTCTACCATAGCCGCCATGTCGGCTGGCACGATATTGGAAACAACAGAAATGACGCCCCTGCCGCCAATTGACAACAAGGGGAAGGTAAAAAAATCATCGCCTGAGATGACGTCAAATTTTTCTCCGCAGAGACTGATTACATCCTGCATCTGCTTCAGAGAGCCCGATGCCTCTTTGATTCCCACAATATTGCTTATTTTTGCAAGTCTGGCAACAGTCTCCGGCATGAGATTAACACCGGTCCTGCTTGGAATATTATACGGTACAATCGGAATTGGAACACTTTCCGCGATAATCTTGAAATGCTGATAAAGGCCCTCCTGGGTCGGTCTGTTATAGTATGGACAGACCAGCAACGCCCCATCCGCACCCGCTTCATGGGCATGCTTTGTCAGCCGCAGGGCTTCATCCGTACTGTTCGAACCGGTGCCGGCGATGACCGGGACTCTCTTGTTTACGGCGTCTATCGTTATTTCAATCACCCTGTCATGTTCCTCATGAGACAGGGTCGAGGATTCGCCTGTGGTTCCACAAGGGACAATACCGTCGGTTCCATTTTTGATCTGAAACTCGATCAGTTGCCTCAGGGACTTTTCATCCACTTTTCCTTTTCTGAAAGGCGTGATGATTGCCACAATTGCTCCACTAAACATAATCGCTCCTTATCTTAAAAATTCGGGTATCTCCTCTCCCCTGATTAAATCCTCGTAAACTTCCCTTTTTCTAATTACAACAAATTGGTCGTCTCTGACAAGAACTTCCGGTATCTTTGGTCTTGAATTATAGTTGGATGACATCGTGAAGCCATATGCACCGGCGCTCATAACCGCCAGCAACTCCCCTCTTTCAAATCTGCAGATCTTTCTTCCCTTCGCCAGGTAGTCGCCGGATTCACATATGGGACCGACTACGTCGGCGACGATCTTCTCTCTCTCTTTTTCAATCACCGGCCGGATCTGATGGTATGAATCATAGAGACTGGGACGCATCAAGTCGTTCATCCCGGCATCAATGATGATAAAGTTTTTCGCGTCATTGCTTTTCGTGTAGAGAACCTCTGTTATGAGAATTCCCGCATTGCCTACAATTACCCTTCCCGGTTCAAAAATGAAAGTACAATTTATATCCTTTGAAGCATCGATAATGGCCTTGGCGTACTCAGAGGGATGAGGGACGTCCTCCTGGTCATAAGTGATGCCGAGGCCCCCTCCCAGATCGAGATACTCGATATCCATGCCGTCTTCCCGGAGCAGTAGTACGAGCTTCTTGAGACGGTACAGGGCATCAAGAAAAGGGGAAATCCTTGTCACCTGAGACCCTATATGACAGCTCACCCCTTTAATGTTCAAATATCTCAGCATCCGCGCGTGGCGGTATTCTTCGAGAGACTTCTTGATGTCGATTCCGAATTTATTACTCATGAGCCCCGTCGCTATGTAGGGATGGGTTTCGGGATCCACGTCCGGGTTGACCCTCAATGCCACTCCCGCCTTCTTCCCCAGCCTTTCGGCGCAGCTATTGATCACCTCAAGCTCCTGGGAAGACTCCGCATTAAACATCAGAATATCCGACTTGAGGGCATATTCGATTTCATCGACTTTCTTCCCCACTCCGGAATAAACGACCTTGCGAGTGTCAACCCCCGCCTGCAGCGCTCGATACAGCTCCCCTCCGGAGACTATATCTACGCCGCTTCCCTCGGCAATAAAAATTCTGAGCACCGCGATATTCGAATTAGACTTAGCTGCAAAGCACGTAATATGCTGGACACCGGAAAATGCAGAATCAAACACGCGGAAATGGTGTTTCAACGTCCTCTGACTATAGAGATAAAATGGCGTGCCCACCGCCTTGGCAATCTCTGTGATGGGAACTTCTTCACACCATAGTTCATCATCTTTGTAATGGAAGTAATTCATTTACCAGCGGCCTTAAGAACAATAGTTCTTCCCTTTATGGTCGATTTATTTTTTTCCGGGTCCTTCCTTTCCTTGAGGATAATCCGGGCTGACCACAACCTCGCCGATATTGGAGGCCTGGCTGCATATTCCCGACAAATCGCATGTTACAACGCGATACGTATAAAGATACCCGGCCTTGATTCCGGCGTCCAGATAGAGCACAGCATTCTCCCCTTCCTTAGCTAGCTTGGGGTCATTGGATGAAAGGTCAGCCACAACAGCATATTCGAGTGGACAGTCCGGGCATTTAGCCCCTTTCGCAAGAAGCTCACTCCTTTCGATCCTGTATTTCTGAATGCCGTCCTTTGTATCCGGAATGGTCCAGCGGAGAACGACCCCATAATCGGCAAGACTCGCCTTCAAGTCCGAAATGGGCTTTGGCGGAGCAACGCCGGAAGGTCGCGGATCGCCTTTCTTCCCGCAGCCGTATAACACTCCCCCGAGGACCAGAACAGAACACAAAAGTGTGATCAGCAACCTGAGAATCTTTGTCACTTCTTCTTGCCTCTTATATTTTTGAGCCGCAGCGAAACATTTTTTTTCGCAGTCCCGCCGGCGCTCTTTTTTGACTGCACCGCATGTTCCGCCTTGAGAAACGCATAGACGTCTTCCCCAAAACTCCTGTGGAACCGTCGGAATTCCGCCAGCGTCAGAACGGGCATGTCCTTTCTCTTCTCGATACAATAGGCAACGAGCCGTCCGACTACTTTATGGGCTTCCCGGAAAGGAACTCCTTTCATGACGAGATATTCAGCCACGTCCGTCGACGTTGAAAACCCTCCGGAAGCTGCTTTCAGCATTTTTTCCTTGTTGAATTTCAAATGCGGCGCCATCTCACACAGAATGTGGACGCAACTCTTTACCGTATCTACCGCATCAAAGAGCGGTTCCTTATCCTCCTGGAGATCCCTGTTATATGTCATGGGGAGTGCCTTCATCATGGTCAACACGGCAATCAGGTCTCCATACACCCGTCCTGCCTTTCCCCGGATAAGCTCAGCCACGTCAGGATTCTTCTTCTGCGGCATGATGCTGCTTCCTGTGGTAAAAGCGTCAGACATCTCCACAAACTGAAACTCCTCCGTTGACCAGATGACGAGGTCTTCACAGAATCGGCTCATGTGCATCATCAGAAGAGAGGCGACGAAAATAAATTCCGCGACGAAGTCACGATCCGATACGGCGTCCATACTGTTGTGGGAGATTTCCGGAAATTTCAGCAGTCTGGCGACATACGCCCTGTCTATGGGCAGACCCGTCCCAGCCAGGGCCGCCGAGCCCAGGGGCATGATGTTCACCCGCTGATGACATTCACATAATCGCTCTTCATCCCTGTCCAGCATTTCCCAGTAAGCCAGAAGATAGTGGGCTAAGAGCACGGGTTGCGCTTTTTGCATATGAGTATATCCCGGCATGATTGTCCCGTCTTCCTCACAAGCCAACTCAATGAGCGATGCCTTCAAGAGAGACACCGCTTCGACAATATGCCGGATTTCATCTCTCAAGTACATCCGGACGTCCAGCGAGACCTGATCGTTTCTGCTCCTGCCTGCATGAAGCTTTCCGCCCGCTTCACCAATCATCGCTATCAAGGCCTTCTCAATGGCCATGTGGATATCTTCGTCCTCAGGCCTAAAGACAAATCGCCCTTTTTCGATTTTGTGAAGTATCTCCGTAAGCCCCTTAACTATCACCCTCTCATCTTTCTCGGAGATAATTCCTTGTTTGGAAAGCATCCGGGCATGAGCAACGCTCCCCTCGATGTCATAGCGATAGAGGCGTTTATCAAAGTGAATAGAAGCAGTGAATGCCTCTACCATCTTAGCTGTCGGCTGGCTAAACCGCCCGCCCCACGGTTTTTTCTGTTTTCGCGGCATCGGTCTGTCCTTACACTTTTTCTCTTTTCATAAACGCTTGAATTTTCAGCCTCAGGGCATTGAGCCTTATGAAGCCTGTGGCGTCCTTCTGATCGTAAACCCTGTCTTTCTCAAAGGTGACAAATTCCTCACTGTAAAGCGAGTTTGGTGATTTGCGCCCGACAACAATGCAATTCCCTTTATACAATTTCAGACGCGCAGTCCCCGTAACATTTTTCTGCGTTTCATCGATGAATTTCTGCAGCACCGTTATCTCCGGTGAGTACCAAAAACCGTTGTACGCGAGCTGCGCATATTTCGGAATCAGGGCATCTCGCAGCAACATCACTTCGCGGTCCATCGTAATGGATTCTACGGCACGATGAGCGGCCCAGAGCACGGTACCGCCTGGCGTTTCATAAACACCCCGTGATTTCATGCCGACAAAACGGTTTTCCACCATGTCGACCCTGCCGATGCCGTTAGCCCCAGCCATTTTATTCATACTATGGAGAAGCTTCGCCGGGCTCATCTTTACCCCATTTATCGCTACGGGATTCCCTTTCTGAAAATCGATTTCCACGTATGCGGCAAGGTCAGGCGCTCTCTCCGGGGCTGTCGTCAATACGAACATATCTTCCTGCGGCTCCATCCAGGGATCTTCGAGGATCCCGCCCTCGTGCGAAATATGGAGGAGGTTCCTGTCGCTGCTGTATGGCTTTTCTTTTGTCGTAGCCACTGGAATGCCGTGCTTCCGGGCATAATCGATCATGGAACCTCTCGAATCAAAGAACCACTTCGGATCCCTCCATGCCGAGATGATCCTGATGGCCGGGTTCAAGGCCGTGTAGGTCAGCTCAAATCTCACCTGATCATTTCCCTTGCCTGTGGAACCATGGGAAACCGCATCAGCCCCTTCTGCCACAGCAATCTCAATCTGCCTTTTTGCAATGAGAGGCCTCGCGAGTGATGTGCCCATGAGATAGGTGCCCTCATAGATGGCATTGGCCCGGAGAGCTGGAAAGACAAAGTCCCTCACGAATTCTTCCTGTAAATTCTCTATATAAATTTTGCTGGCGCCTGTTTTTTGCGCCTTTTCCCTGAGACCGTCCAGCTCTTCTTCCTGACCTATATTGGCGGCAAAGGCAATTACCTCGCACTTGTATGTTTCAATCAACCATTTCAGAATAACGGATGTGTCCAATCCTCCTGAATAGGCCAGCACAACTTTTTTTACCTGATCTGCCAAGACCTTATCCTCCTAAAATCAATATCTCCATAATCGCCTTCTGCACATGAAGGCGATTCTCCGCCTGATCGATTACCACAGAATGTGAGCCGTCGATAACATCATCCGTTATCTCCTCGCCCCGGTGGGCTGGTAGACAGTGCATTACAATAGCATCCACCCGGGCCCGGGCAAGCATTTCCTTGTTAACCTGATACTCTCTAAATATTTTTTTTCTCTCGTCCTTTTCAGCCTCCTGGCCCATGCTCGTCCACGCATCCGTATAGATTACATCTGCATCCTTAACAGCATCAGCAGGATTACGATAAAGGGCTATGCCGCACTCGGCCTTACTCGTGCCCCTTTCCAATATGCCCTGTTCGGGCTCGTATTTTTCCGGACACGCAAGGCTGAGCTGAATAGGAAGCCTCGCTGCGGCGTCGATCCACGAGTTTGCCACATTGTTGCCATCTCCCACATATGCAATCTTCAGCCCTTCATATTTGCCCTTTTTCTCAATAATGGTGAAAAGATCGCTCAAAATCTGACAGGGATGCTGCTGGTCCGTCAGGCCATTAATAACAGGAATACTAGCACATCGGGCGAAGTTTTCCACAAAGGACTGGGAATAGGTCCTTATTACAACGGCGTCAAGGTACCGCGACATCACCCTTGCAGTATCGGAAACATCCTCACCCCTGCCGACCTGGGTATCGCGATTGTTCAGGAATAAAGCCATTCCTCCCAATTGATAAATGCCCACCTCAAAGGATATTCTGGTTCTCGTAGACGATTTATCAAAAATCATCCCGAGGGTCTTCCCGGCAAGTGGCGTATGGGATACACCCGCCTTGAGCATCTTTTTGACTTTATCAGCCTTTTTAAATACCGCCTCAAAATCAGCCCGTTCAAGATCATAGAGGCTAAGGAAATCCTTTTTCATTTATCTCTAATCACCTCGCCCAAAATTGCAACAGCCGCATCTACATCTTTCTCCGTAATAGTCAATGGCGGGACGAATCGAAGAACGCTTCCACCGGTGCAATTCATCAACAGGCCCCGGTCCATGCACGCATTGACTATTGGCGACCCTTCAATGCTGATATCTATGCCGATAATTAAACCTCTCCCTCTTATCTCCTTTATAATAGATGACTTTTTTTTCAGCTCGTTCAGCCTCTTTAAGAAATAAGACCCTACCTTCCTGACGTTTTCCAGAAATCCATCCTTCATGATGGTTTCCAGGGTTGCCAGCGCTGCAGCCATGGCGAGCGGATTCCCGCCGAACGTTGAGGCATGACTGCCCGGTTGAAACGCAGATGCGACGCGATCGGTGGCCATCATCACACCTATGGGGAAGCCATTGCCGACGGCCTTTGCTAGTGTGACAATATCAGGCTCCACATTATAATGTTCGTAAGCGAAAAGGGTTCCCGTCCTTGCCATCCCCACCTGAATTTCGTCAAGAATCATGAGTATGCCTTTTTCGTCGCATATTTTTCTGATTAGAGAGAGATATTTGTCATCGGGAATTTTTACCCCCCCTTCTCCCTGGATCGGCTCTAGCATGACTCCGCATGTCTTATCCGTAATTGCGTCGCGCAGCGCAGAAATATTGTTAAACGGCACATATTGGAATCCCTCCAGGAGCGGCGCAAAGCCGACCTGAAACTTAGTCTGTCCGGTGGCGGTCACCGTCGCCATCGTTCTCCCATGGAAAGAATCTTTCATGGTAATCAGTTCATATTTTCCCTTTCCCATGTTCTCATAGGCGTACTTCCGGGCAAGCTTTATCGCTGCTTCATTTGCCTCCGCCCCGCTATTGCAGAAAAAAGCCTTGTCGGCGAAAGAATTCTCCATGAGCTTCCGGGCATAAAGAATCTGCGGCTCTATATGGTAGAGGTTTGACACATGGGTGAGAATCTCCACCTGCTTTTTTATCGCTTCAACCACTTTGGGATGCGAATGTCCCAGGCTGCAAACGGCAATCCCTGCAACGAAGTCAAGGTATTCTTTCCCATTGCTGTCCCAGACCCTGGCGCCGGAGCCCCTTACCAGCACTATGGGGAATCGTTTGTAGGTCGACATAATATATTTATCTGAGAGCCCTATCAATTCATCTGTTGTCATTGTTTAGCTACCTCAACTTATCAAATACCTTGCAAAAGTGAGAATTGGCTTCGGAAAGAGCAAATTTCATGTTTTTTCGCAACCATTCTTCGCGAAGCGAAACAGCCGCAAAGACAAATGTCTGGGCGCGAAGCGCGAGTTTTTGCCTTTGCAGTGGAGCAAGCGTTAGAATGGTCGAAAAAATATTCTGAGCACTTTCGAAGACAATTTTCAAAGATCTCACAGGACTATTTCTGTTCCTATGCCTCTATCCGTAAACATCTCGAGAAGCACGGCATGCTTCAGACGCCCATCCACAATATGCGTTTTCTTTACACCGCCGTTAAGCGCTTTAAGACAGCACTTAACCTTAGGATACATGCCTCCGCTTATAGTCCCGGCGTCTATCATGCTGATAACGTCCCTGTCCTTCATAGTATTGACCAACTGCCCGTCCGCATTAACAACGCCTTCGACATCAGTCAACAGAACCAGTTTCTCCGCCTTAAGCGCGGCCGCCACCTCTCCGGCAACGATATCCGCATTAATATTGTATGTCTCACCATTGTCTCCCAAACCGGTGGGGGCGATTACAGGAATAAAACCGTTATTCTCAAGGGAAACGATCAACTCTGCATTGATGCTCTTGACCTTCCCGACCAGACCGATGTCTATAATTTCCGGAGGTGTAGCCTTTGCCTTCTCTTCACTCAAATAGTATTTTTCCGCCCGGATCAGATTTCCGTCCTTTCCGCTCAGACCCACTGCCTTGCCGCCGTGTTGACTTATGAGACCAACAATTTCCTTGTTAACCTTGCCCACGAGAACCATCTCAACAATGTCCATCGTCTCTTCGTCAGTTACCCGCAAGCCCTGGACAAACTTAGAGTCCTTGCCAAGTTTCTTCAAGAAGCTCCCGATCTGCGGGCCGCCCCCGTGAACAACCACCGGATGGATGCCTATGTACTTCATCATAACCACATCTCTGGCAAAGAGATCCTTCAGCTCCGCGTCGACCATCGCATGGCCGCCGTACTTGATGACGATGGTTTTGTTATAAAACCGGCGTATATAAGGGAGGGCCTCCAGAAGAATTTCAGCCCGTTCAATGGACTTCCCTATTGTATCCATATTAATCTCCCGTTAAAGGATGTACCTGCTTAAGTCTTCATCCTCGACGATGTTCTCGAGTTTCTCCTTCACATAATTGGCATCAATGACTACTGCCTGTCCCGCCATATCGGGGGCATTGAAGGATATGTCATCCAGGAGGGTCTCCATAATGGTATAGAGCCGCCTGGCCCCTATATTTTCCGTTCTTTCGTTCACCACTGCCGCCACTTCTGCAACCTCCGCAATTGCATCATCTGTGAATGAAAGTTTAACCTCCTCGGTGGCCATCATTTCTATGTACTGCCTGATAAGGGCATTATGCGGTTCCGTCAGGATACGGATGAACTCCTCCTTCCCGAGGGAATCCAGTTCAACCCTGATGGGAAACCGCCCTTGAAGCTCAGGGATCAGATCAGACGGCTTCGAGGAGCTGAATGCTCCCGCAGAGATAAAAAGTATGTGGTCCGTCTTAACCATTCCATAGCGTGTGTTTACAGTCGAACCTTCCACAATGGGCAGTAGGTCCCTTTGAACGCCCTCTCTTGAGACATCCGGGCCGTGCGTTGAATCACTCCCCACGATCTTATCGATCTCATCGAGGAATATGATGCCCGACTGTTCAACCCTTTCAACGGCAGTTCTTGTAACCTTGTCCATGTCTACCAGTCTCTGGGCCTCTTCCTGTTCCAATATTTCCAGCGCCTCGGGCACTTTCACCCTTCTCTTCTTTTTCTTCTGCGGAAAAATATTCCCAAACATTTCCTTGATATTCAAACCCATATCCTCGATGCCGGAAGATGAAAAGACTTCTATCATCGGCCCACTTCTCACTTCCGATATCTCCAATTCCACGAAGCGGCCGTCAAGCTTCCCCTCGCGGAGAAGCCTGCGCATCTTTTCACGTGTATTATCTATTGGCAGAGGCTGTTCTGCTTCGTGCAATTCCAGGTGCCTGTCTGAAATGAGATCTTCGACCTTCCTCTCAACTAGCTTTGGCGGAAGCAAAACGTCAAGGAGTCTTTCCTCCGCCAGCTCAGCCGCCTTGGGCTTTACATTCTCCTGTTCTTCCGATTTAATCATGTTCACAGCCAGCTCAACGAGATCGCGAATCATAGACTCCACATCCCTGCCCACGTAGCCGACCTCGGTAAACTTTGACGCCTCCACTTTCAGGAAAGGGGATTTTTCCAGTTTCGCCAGTCTGCGGGCGATCTCCGTCTTCCCTACGCCGGTCGGCCCGATCATGATGATGTTTTTGGGAGATATCTCCTCTGCCAGTTCTTTCGTCACATTCTGGCGCCTCCACCTGTTTCTGAGTGCAATTGCGACTGCCTTCTTGGCCTCGCCTTGACCGATGATGTACTTGTCTAATCTTTCCACAATCTCTCGTGGCGTTAATTGCTTATTAGATGACATGATAATTTTTGCCTTTTCCCATCCGTGATAGTTTTTTTGCAAAGCCAAAGCACAGCTTACACCGCAGATCATGGCCGCTACGGTAAAAGTCCCGACCTCGTTTTGCTTAATTGAAGCTCTCCTCAGCAAGCTGCGGAGAATCTTCGATTCTTAAGGAACAATATCCTTCAGCATTCAGTCGCTCACCCCGCAGCAAGCTACGGGGAATGCGCTCGCTACCGAATTCACTACTTCGATTTCTTATTGCTCCTGCCGTCCGATTTCTGATTAACGTCCAATTCCTCAACGGTGATATTGTCATTTGTATAAATACAAATTTCTGATGCAATCTTAAGCGCCTCTTTCGCTATCTCCGTTGCCGTCAAACCCGAGTGCCTGACGAGGGCGCGCGCCGCCGCCAGAGCGTAAGCGCCACCGGACCCTATGGCCATTACATCGTCATCGGATTCGATGACATCGCCGTTTCCTGAAATGATCAGGAAGTGCTCCTTACTCACGGCAATCATTAATGCCTCAAGATGCCTTAATATCCTGTCCGTCCTCCAGTCCTTCGTGAGTTCAACAGCTGCCCTCAACAGATTGCCCTTATACTGCTCCAGTTTCTGGTCAAAGCGGTCAAATAGGGTAAAGGCGTCGGCTGTTGCACCGGCAAAACCGACGATAACCTGATTATTGTACAGTCTGCGGACCTTTCGGGCGCCATGCTTCATGATCGTTACATCAACTGTAACCTGACCATCACCGGCAACTGTCACTTTTCCATTGTGCCTGACGGCCAATATAGTTGTTCCTGTTATATTCATGAGCGCTTAAGACCTCCCGCGAAGAGTCTCATTGATCACTTCGCCTCTTTTGCATTACCGTCACTTGTTTGAACTTCTTCTTTTTCGGGCTTATCACCTCTGGCCTTCGGATGGGCTTTATCGTAAACTTCCAACAACCTGCCGACGGTGACAGACATATATTTTTGCGTCGTGGAAAGGCTTTCATGACCGAGAAGTTCCTGAATAGCCCTGAGATCAGCGCCTGCTTCCATCATGTGTGTGGCGAAGGTGTGTCTCAACATGTGGGGGCTTATTTTTTTTCCCAATCCGCTCGCAAGGACCAATTTATCAAGAATCCTTGCCACACCCCTCGTACTCAGCCTCGCGCCCGTCCTGTTGATGAAGATCGGTTCATCCGAACTATTTGTAATATTCCCCGGAGAAATTTCATTTCTTTTTTCAAGATATGCTTTCAAGGCAACGACTGCCTTATCGCCAACCGGGACCATCCGTTCTTTCTTTCCCTTCCCCCTGATCTTCATGAGGCCCAATTTGTAATCGACATCACTCCTGTTTAAACCCGCAAGTTCAGAGAGGCGAATACCCGAAGAATAAAACAACTCAACAATGGCCATGTCTCTCAAGCCAAAAGTATCTGTCGGGCTTTTTGAGCTGAGCAAACTGAACATTTCTTCCACCGATAGGAATGCAGGCACATATTTTTCTATCTTCGGCCCCTGGACCATCTGCCCGGGATTGACCTTTATCTTTCCTTTGCGTTCAAGATAATTGAAAAAAGTTCTGAGAGCAGTTACCTTCCTCGATATACTTACCTTCTTAAGCTTTTCACGATAGAGAGATCCCAAGAAAGCTCTGATGACCATGTGGTCAACGTCAATCATGCCTTCTGCATCATCTATTTTCGCAGATATGTTATTGGCATCAAGAAAGGCCTTGAATTGCCTGAGATCGGAAATGTAATTCTTTCTCGTATTCGGCGAGAGGTTCCTCTCAACCTCCATGTGAAGACCGAAATTTGCGATTTCCCTTTCCATATTTCTCAAAAAATAAGAGCCACGAATTTTATCAAATACAAGCACGTCCGTACTCTCTCGTGGCGAATCATAACGCTTTTACAGTCACTTATTAATGGAAATCAAATCCTGTGAGCCTGCAGCCTATTATTAATCAGTGATCTTAACTCTCAGATGTCTCCATCGCCTCACATCTTATATTTTCCAAAATCGTCAGGAGAAAGATTCTCCAAAAACTCCTTCAATTTCTCATCTTTCAAATTATCAAGATCCGTTATTTTCTTGCCGAAGTCAACATTCCTCGATTTTTCAATGACCTTTTCATCCACATATATGGGGGCATTGGCCCGCAAAGCAAGGGCAATGGCGTCACTTGGCCGGGAATCAACCACTATTGTCTTGCCGCTTCTTAACAAATGGACGTTAGCGAAAAAAGTGTTATTTCTGAGATCATGGATCTCAATCTGGATTACCTCTACATCAACGGCCTTCAGGATTTCATAAATGAGATCGTGTGTCATGGGCCTGGAAAAAGTAATTTTCTCCAACTCCGTCGCAATGGCGCTTGCCTCAAAAAGGCCTATCCATATAGGAATAGCCTTTTTCTCGTCCATATCCTTTAAAATTACGATAGGTGTATTAGTCAACGGATCTATCGTTAATCCGGCAACCTTCATCTTAATTAACATCCAGTAACCTCCCCTTCAGAGAATGTTGATACGCATCGATAATCAAAACAGACACAGTCTTGCCGATCAGTGTATGGCTTCCTCTGAAGTTCACAATCTTATTGGTGCGTGTCCTGCCTGCTATATCTTCTTTGGAGTTCTTGCTTATTTCCTCAACAAGAATTTCCTCCGTATTCCCTATCATGGCCTCATTCTTTTCCAAGGTATGCTTTTCTTGGAGAGCCTGCACAATTTTAAGTCTATCAGTCTTAACGCATTCGCTCACCTTGTCGCCGAGTTCTGCCGCGGCAGTCCCATCCCGCTCCGAGTATTTGAAAGAGAACGAATTATCAAACCTGATTTTCCCCATCATGTCAATTGTTGCTTGAAAATCCCCGTCTGCTTCGCCGGGAAATCCTACAATAATGTCTGAAGTAATGCTGATGCCCGGGCAAATGGACCTGAGTTTATCCACTCTCTCACAATACTCTGCATTTGTATAATATCTGTTCATCATTTTAAGGACTCTGTCAGAACCCGTCTGCACCGGAAGATGGATGTGTTCACATAACTTATCGACCTCTGAAAAACAGCATACCAGCTTGTCGGAGAGGTCCTTAGGGTGCGAGGTTGTAAACCTTATTCTTTCGATACCCGCAATAGATCCGATTTCGTGCAGCAAATCTGCAAAGTCATGTCTATTGCCGATCGCCCTGCCGTATGAATTGACGTTCTGCCCAAGGAGAGTAACCTCTTTAATGCCGCGACCGGCCAGCACCTCTACTTCCTTTACAATTTCCGTCAATGACCTGCTCTCCTCTTTGCCCCGCAAATGAGGAACGACACAGTAGGAACAAAAATTATTGCAGCCCTGCATTATGGTCACATAGGCCGTCACTTTCCCATTTTTAGTTGGCGCCAGAATGCCGAGTGACTTCACTTCCTCATGAAATTCCGTGCGAACTACCGGCTGCCCCGTCTCTTCGATCTTCGCTATCAAATCGGGAAGACTGTGTATGTTATGTGTCCCGAAAACAAGATCTAGGTGAGGAACTCTTTCAATGAACTTCGATCCCAACTGTTGAGCAAGACAACCCCCTACTCCGATGATGAGTTTTGGTTTCATCTTCTTGAATTTTTTCAGCCTGCCCAGTTGACTGTACACCTTCTGCGCAGCCCTTTCTCTTACACTGCACGTGTTGATAATGATAAGGTCGGCCTTCCCGACATCATCCACGCTTGCGTATCCCGATTTTTCCATCAATGCTGCAATTTTTTCAGAATCGTGGACATTCATCTGACAGCCAAATGTGTAAATAAATAAATTTTTCTGCAATCTCTGCATTTATCCTATTTCAAGACTATCTATAATTTTGAATTCGGTAGCAAGCGAATACCGAACTATACTGTTCCTTAAGAATCGAAGATTCTTCGCAGCTTGCTGAGGATATCTCAAATAACTAATATAAGGGCAATTTATAGTCAACAAATTTTTACATCTGTAAAATTCAGTCCGAGCTTTCTTTCGGCGAGAGCCTGTTGGAGAATTATTTCATTGCTGTCTTTACACGGTGAGATCAAGAGATATGCAAGGTTTAAACAAATGATCCCCGGTGACGAGCCAATAGCGAACGGGGCCGCGGGGAAACACATTTTCCTCGCCTGAAATTGTTATGGATCTCATTTCTATTGACGTTTAATTTCTACAGATGTTTCTTTTGGAGTTTCTTGTTGGCAGGAGACCGAAGAAGGTATGCAGAGGCATTCTTAACCACATGCACGCCACTACATATTTTGAAAAATTACAGATCCATCATATCTTAATGACTATTTAATCTAAGGCCTTTTTTATTTTGTCGGATAAATCGCCGATCTGAAAAGGCTTCTGTATGAATGCCTTGCAGCCGCGTATCATGATTTCCTTTGCCTTGCCGTTTATGCTGTATCCGCTGGAGAGGATCACCCTGACGTCAGGGTTTATTGACTTAAGAACCTCAAATGTCTCCCCGCCTCCCATACCGGGCATTATCATATCCAGAATAATCACATCGATCTCGCTCCATTTTTCTCTATATATTTCTATAGCATCCTTGCCGTTCTTTGCCACATGAACACGATAGCCCAAGACCTCCAGAAGCTCTCTGCTCACCTCAACGATCATGTCTTCATCATCCACAAAGAGAATGGTACCCTCGCCTTTTACTACGTCTGGGGCAACGTGAGCCTCCTTTACAAACTCCTTCTCCGAAGCGGGAAAATAGACGGTGAACGTCGCACCATGCCCTTTCTCGCTATAGACATTTATTATACCATTGTGGCCTTTGATGATGCCGTAAACGGATGCAAGCCCGAGGCCCGTACCCCTACCCATCTCTTTCGTCGTGAAAAATGGCTCGAATATCCTCTCCTTCGTCTTCTCATCCATTCCTATGCCGGTATCCGTCACCGAAACCTTCACGTACCTTCCGGGTTTCACGTAAAAGGGTTTCACGTATCCCCTAGTGATAGTAACATTGGCCGTCTCGAGGTATAGATCACCGCCTCCGGGCATAGCCTGCCAGGCATTCACGTACAGATTTAAGAAAACCTGCTCGATCTGACCCCGATCGACCTCAACCGTCCAGAGATTTTCCTCAAACTTTCGGTGGATCATTATCTCCTTTTTTGTCCTGCCAAACATAGTGGAACTCTTGTCGACGATCTCGTTTAAGTCGGCAACCGCGACCTCGTACCGTCCGCCACGGGCGAACCCGAGAAGCTGCTTGGTCAACTCCGCACCGCTTCTCACGTGATCCTCAATCCTTCTGAGCTTTTCGTAATGGGGATGGTTTGTATTCATATCGAAGAGGATGAGGGATGCATACCCCTGAATGCCCATTAGAAGATTGTTGAAATCATGGGCAATGCCGCCGGCTAGCGTTCCTATGGCCTCTATCTTGTGAGCCTGCCTCAGCCTTGCTTCAAGAACCTTTCGATCACTGAGGTCCTTAAGTATTATGATTATCTTGTTCTCATCATCCTTGATAGGCACGATGTTAATGGAGACGTCTTTGCCATTTACGAGCCGATAGGAAGAACCGTTTGAATAGGGAGCGATCTTTTCCCCGCTCTTAAAGAGTTTGTCCACCTTCATCCGGTCGATTTCGTGAAATAACTCAAGGACATTTGAGGCCAGGAGATTTTCCTCCGGTAAATCGACAATGGAAATGGCGGTCGGGTTCGCGTAGATAATGTCTCCCTCGGCGGTAATTTCAAAGATTCCTTCTGACATGCTCGACAAAATAACTTCCAGATGGCTCTTCAAAGAAAGTAATTCCTTCGCAATATCGCGTGGTGACGTATCGTGTATTCCTATGATTTCATCAGCGAACACGTGTGGCGCAGAAGAATCTAATTTGTCCAGAGTTGCCAGAATTCTTTCCGACATCTTATTGAAGGAGCATTTGGCGATGCAGACATTAGCTCCCAGCTCAGCCAAGGCAGATTCTTGCTCAGCCGCAACAGCCGACAAAATAATGACATAGACATCTTTCATATGCGGCATTTTTCGTATCATCCGGCATAGTTTCTCTCCGCTGATATTCGGCATGATGAGGTCCGTAATGATAACGTCCGGTCTCTGGGTTTCGAGAATCTTCAGGACAGCCAGACCATCCTCCGCAGTTGAGACCTGATACCCATGGCTCACCAGCAAGTTATTCATAAAGCTCAGCATTACAGGATTGTTGTCAACAACCAACACCTTTTTCTCTCTTCTTAATCCCTTCTTAGCAGTTTCGAGAATCTGGCTCATCATCGATGTGACCTCAGCTTCCTTGGCTATCGCTCAAGTTAGTTTGTTCTCTGTTAGCTACATAACTATAATTTAACCTGCATTAATTGTACCTTAAATGAGATACTTCCGTTAAATATCCAAGTTTTTCCACCAGGTTTTCTCTGGCTTCTTCCGCGCCCTCCAGGACATCCTTGCGTGCCTTGAGCTCCATCACTTTCGCGATTTCCGACATTTCCGGTATGCCAAGGTTTTCGGCAGCACCCCTTATCGTATGAATTGTTTCATAAACTTTTCTTGAATTTCCACTAAGTATGTCTGATTTCAGTTCGTTTAAGTAACAAATACTCGTTTCTATGAAGAGTGCCAATAGCGGCAGGTATTCATCCTCTTCCAATCCAACATTTTCTGCCATCCGTCTCAGATTGACTGATGCTTCTTTCGAGGAGCCCATTTCTCTATCACCTCCTTTACGACCTCCGTTCTGATCGGTTTTGCAAGATAATCATCCATGCCGACCTTGAGACAACTAACGCGGTCTTCCTCCATCGCGCTCGCCGTCAAGGCTATTATGGGTATATCTCCATATCCTCTGCTTCTGATGATTTTGGTTGCTTCTAAACCATCCATGACGGGCATTTGAATATCCATGAAAATCAAGTCAAAGGGATCATCAGTCTTGATGAGTTTTTCGATTGCCTCTCGGCCGTTATTTGCGAGTTCCACGCGGTGCCCCGCTTTACCCAACATGATCTTCACTAAATTCTGATTGACGATATTATCTTCGGCAAGAAGTATTCTTAACTTAAGGTCTGCTGATATAGGAGTTTGAAGAGGATAGCCTTTCACCTTATTACGAACAATATTACCTTCCTTCCTGTTTTCCGCAATATCTATGACTTCGTCTATTGTTTGTAACAGCTTCCGCTTTCTAATCGGGGTCTGAATAAACGAAATTGTGGCCCATGTTCGATGCTCCAGCATAACTCTCGAATTTAGCGGGCCAAATACAAGAATGTGAATATTTCCGATCGTCTCAGCCTGGATCATTTCAATAATCTTATTGATGTTTATATCCGATAGCCTGATGTCAAGCATACATATGTCAAAGAAATCGCCATTGTTGCTGGCATTGATTAAAGCGGGCAGAACTTCTTCCTCATTTTCTGTCGTCATGAAGCTCATTCCGGAAGATTCAACCATCTGCGAAAGGATCTCGAGATTTGTCCTGTTTCTGCCGGCGATAAGTATCTTTTTGCCGGCAAGAGACACATGATCTTTAACTGTTTCACTGACAGGCTCATCGAGCCAGACAGTAAAATGAAATTGAGAACCGTCACCTGTCTTGCTCGCTGCCCATACATCTCCATTCATCAATTTTGACAGTTGTTTGCATATGGATAGACCAAGCCCGGACCCTCCGTACTTCCGGGTGGATGAACAATCAACCTGTCTGAACGAATCAAAAATCGTGGATAACTTGTCCGCCGGGATTCCAATACCGGTATCTCTCACTACCGATCGAATCTTCACCTGATGGTCTTTTCTTTCCTCCACATCAAGGCAAAGTTCAATTTCACCGGCCTCGGTAAATTTTGCTGCGTTATCCACTAGATTTAATAAAACCTGCCGAAATCTGTAGGGGTCTCCCCTGACGCTGGAAGGAAGATCGTCCCCAATCCGGCACAGAAAATCGATGGACTTGCTTCCGTACTTTGGCTGGATGAGTTCACACACATCATAGACAACATCCTCGGGATCAAAGTCCATATACTCCAGCTTCAATTCACCCGCTTCGATCTTCGAAAAATCCAATATGTCGTTGATCAGAAACATTAATGCGTCGCCGCTTTTTTTGATCGTGTCTATATAGCTGCTCTGCTCTTCATTCAAATCTGTGGAGAGCAATAACCCGGTAAAGCCGATGATTCCGTTCATTGGTGTCCTGATCTCATGGCTCATGTTCGCGAGGAATTGACTCTTGGCAATGTTCAACACATTTGCCGCCTCCAGGGCCTTTTGCAATTCCTGTGTACGTTTTCTAACAATATCTTCAAGCTCCCGGTTCGCGTCATTTATTTTCTTATAGAGAATGGCGTTCTCCAATGCCCGTGCCGTGTTAGACAGTATTATTGTAAGGAGGTTAGACAATACGTTGTTAACTACGAATTCATCATCAGCAAGAATCCCGACCACCATCCCTACCACTTGTGATCGTGTGACCAAGGCATGAAATACTACTGTCTTCTTGAAGTATTTTGCAGGAACCGTAACAGCCCGGTTTTGATATAAGGCCCAGGAAAAAACGCCTTCGGAAATCTGAAAGTCAACCTCTTTTCTGATCATGAATGAACCCGACTTCGGTTCACAATCAACGAGGACAAAATCAGAACTTGTCTCGTCCACCATAAAAAGCGCGAGTAGCCTGAAGGAGATCAGACGTTCAAGATGCGCCCTCGTTGCTCTGAAAATCGATGCTGGTTCCTGGTCCGGGGGACTGCTGTTGTGCAAGTCACCAAAAGAAACGGCCATATCCAGGGCATCCAATGTCCAGCGATTGATTTCCTCTAGATGTCTTATACGTTCTCCCAATGCGGACGGACCTTTCTTATTTTTTCCTGTCTTTCGCATGGTCAGGCCTTATCGAATAGAAACTGTACTACATCGCCAACTTCCCGCTCCAATTGATCCAATGTGGGGGACAAAGCGCTTGTCGGAATGCCGATGAGTTCCCATGCCTTCTCATCTATAGGCGGAACATATTGTTCTCCGCTGCTGCCCATCTGCATGGCATGAACAATGATGTCCGCTATATGAACTACGGATGTTTCAACAGGATATCGTCTTGCTTCCTGCGGTGAATGATGATAGGCCACAACTTCTTCCAGAGACGGCGGCAGATTCCAGAATTGCACAAGCCGACGCCCCAATTCCGAATGGTCAAAACCCATTGTTTTCTTTTCGACTGAAAATAATGTTTCCCTGTGATTATTGCAGCTCACGATCATTGCCTGTGCTGTCTCCGGTATTTTCTTATAGATAACGAGTCTACCTATGTCATGAATGATGCCGGCCGCAAAAAAACGCTCCACATTCATTTCACAGCGTCTGTAAGTCGCGAGTATTTTGGCAGCCAGTCCACAGGCAACACTGTGCCTCCAGAACGATTCCATACTGACGAGAACCTCCGGTATCCCTTCAAACACGTTCGTGATGGAAGTCGCCAACGCAAGGTCTCGTATCTGCTGTGTACCCACAATAAAGAGTGCACGGCTTACGGTCTCCACTCTTGATGGAAATCCATAGAACGCGCTGTTGACAAGCTGCAGCAATCGCGAAGTCAGGCCCGGGTCATCGCTTATTATATCGCTGATATCCTTCATAGACGATTGCGGGTTATTAACTGCCTCATTCATTTTAGTGTATATGACAGGCAGAGAAGACAACTGCACAAAGCCTTTTAAGAGATCTTCCGGTTTCCCAATCATGATGGCCTCTTTGAATGCACGAGATTCAGTGGAGAATGGAGGGTGCAAAAGGAATCACTTAAAGGAAATCGCATGCCTCGGAAGGTTATCCACAAGCTCGCCCGATGAATGAATTTTACGGATGCGCACGAGGCATGGCGTGTCCCGCGCCCGAAACGTGGCAGAAGATTTTGGGAGTTGCCGTTAAGCATCGATTTATCCTTTCGACTTGTGTCTAACTTGGCGAAGCGTGACTAAACGAAATAGTTCTTCGATAAACGGATGTTCCATATCTGTAAGACAGAAGCTTTCACGAACCCGACTTTGTACGTCCTGGAAGAGAGATGGGTCAAGCTGAGCCACGATATTTGCGGCGATTTCCTCCTTCTCCACGTCCTTGATATCGGCTTCTGTGATTCCCCACATCTTGAAGATCCTCAGATGCTTTTCAGTGATCTCGCTTCCGCCGAGTAATAAAACACGACCGCTCCGCTCTTTTATGTCGCCAGCCAGAACCATACCCACTTGAATATCTTCCAGATTGATTATCCCCATCCTCGGATCCTTATTCGTGGTAATTAATACCTCGCGCAATTTCCATGGTCTTCGCAAAGGTATTCGATACTTATATCGTCATTTTCTGCAAAAACTTTACTTTAGATGCAAGATGATCAATATTTCAGATGATCAGAGAAGGTGGAAGGATATTAATGCGGAAGGCTTATGTAGCAACGGCTATTGGGTAACGCATTCCCTCTCAGTCCTTAGACAAGAGTTCGCGCTGGATTGCAAGGATTTTTCCGCTTAAAATATGACTGCACGTCTTATCCAATTTCATAAATTGAACTGACACGTATTCCAAATCTACCCGTCTTCCGGCTTCAGCAGGATACCAGACATTCACTGTTTTCGCTTCAAGATTGAACTTATGCGCATCAAGCTCCAAAATCATATTAATCATGGTTCTCGATTCGATGGGATCGTCTTTTGAATGACAAAAACGCGCGCCGCCCATGGAAATATCTATGAGACTGACCCGTTCGTGGCCTACATAAATATGGATACCGCTATCTGACTTCGGGCTAACTCTGTAGTGCATTCTCAAGTCATATTTCTTGAGCCCGCTTTTCCGCAACACATTCAAGGCCTGGACTACGTTTGACGAGTATAGACTATAATCATTCAGGATGCTGACTACCTTTCCCGAGAAACCTATTCTGCTGAGACCGTCTTTTCCTTTCACAACGTAGGTAACTGTAATCTCCTTATCAAGCTGATATTTTGTAAAGGGCGGATTTGTCTGAGACAGCACAAGGCTGGCACCGTCAACATCGTAAACTATGGCATTTCTGACCTCTGTTATCTCCTTATCCACATCGACATGAGCAACGATATTGACGCTCATTCCGGGATTGATCTCTTTCAACTTTTCCACTGTAACTTCATTAGCCCCTTTTCAATACGAGAATGACCCCAGAAATGAAGATTTCATATTTGCAACCGTAGCAAAGAAAGAGAGATATTTCAATTTATTACTACGGCGTTTCATGAATATTTATAGTCCCGGTCTTTAATGCAAACATTTGGCTTATGCCGATCTCTTCATGAAGCATCTGGGAAGCAACTGTGATAATTTCCGAAAAGACTTGAAAGGGTGGGAGCTACAGAGTATGCAGTATGCTAAGGTACGTGGGCACAGGCGCTTGCTTACAAGTGAGCATAGTGCTGATAGAATAAGTTGATCTCCAACAGGCAAAGACGGTAAATTTCTAGACTGACGCCACATGCGTAACTCCATGCGCAGGAGCTATCAATACTATTACTTTCAATATGTCGACAGTAAATGCGGTTGCAGGAATTGTGGACTGGAGCGGAGCAGGAATACTAGCTCGCTATGGCAAGATTCAGATTACAGCTGCCTGTCACGTTGCATTAAACTTAAGTGATAATATGAACCGCAACCCATAAGCTCAATCCTACTCCTGTACGTCAGATCTTGTATCGGTTTCTCAGGGCGGCTTTCCCATTTTTGATACGAAATTCCTGTGAAAAATCTTTGCGTCTTGAGCCGTTTTGAGTTAGAAGTAACAATCATCTAATTCGCGAGCAAAAGGGGTGTCATCGTGGAAGAAAGATTCAGTACGATAAATAGGGACGTAAAAAGGAAATTTGTCCTCGTGGGATCGTCGATCATTGTATTTCCGGCACTGATCCTCGTTTACATGCATTATGATGCGGATGTAACTTTTACTTACTACGTGAGCACACTCTTTATCCTCATTATGCTCATCGTCCTGACCGGGTTATACATCCTTTTCAATATATTCGACAACGTCTTCTCCTTTGCGGAATCTATTATAAAAGATCTGACGGACCAGGCATCCCAAAGCCATATAGAGCTGACGGCCATCAAAGACCTTGCGAATAAAGCGTACCATAACAGGGACTTCGAAGATCTTCTTAATACTTTTCTTGATGCCGCCCTCACAGTTACTAATTCCCAGATTGGTTCGTCATTTGTTGTCGATCCCAAAACGAAGCGCCTTCGCCTCGTCGGATCAAGGGGTATAAAGGGTGGTTTGAAAAAAGGCGAATATATAGATATCGATAACTCTGTAATCAAGCACGTCATTACCGAAAGGAAACCCCTCCTCGTAAAAGATATCGAGATGGATCCGAGAACCAAGAAGAAAAACGATCCCAAATACGGTTCGCCTTCGTTTCTCAGCATCCCCATCTATGCGAGGCACAAGAGCGATGTCACAGCTGTTATTAACCTATCGCGCAAGAAATCAGAAGTGCCTTTTGATGCCAAAGATGAAAACCTCTTATCAACCATGCTTATTGAGATCAGATTAACTCTCGAAAATGCGCTGCTTCAATCACAAATCGCAGATTATATAGAAGATATAGAAGAGCGAAATATCAAATTGGAGCAGGAAATTACCGATCGTAAACGGGCAGAGGAAATCCAGAAAAAACTTCGCGAAGAACTGATGCATGCGGAAACATTGGCCACTGTAGGAACATTTGTTGCCGGAATTGCCCACGAGGTGAAAAACCCCCTAGCAATCATTATTCAGGGTATAGAATATCTGAAAACGTCCTCCGGCTCTGACGCTCTGCTGACTGACGTTGTGGAAAGAATCAAGAAATCCGCTCAGCGGGCGGATTCCATAGTGAGAGGACTGCTGAGTTTCACGCGCCAAATATCAATGCAGACGGAGAAAGTTGAGATTACACCTGTTATTGAGGAGACTCTGTCGTTTGTAGAACATCAGATCGATACCAAACATATAACGGTACTCAGGCAATACTCGCAGGATGTACCGCTGGTGAGTATTGATAGCGATCAAATAAAACAGGCATTCGCCAATATTCTTTTGAACTCCATAGAGGCCATGGGGGACGGTGGAACGATGACGATCGCCGTCCGGCAGATAAAAAATGAAGCTGGAGAGCCGTATCTGCAGATCACTTTTGCTGATATGGGATGCGGCATACCGGCAGACAAGATCGGAAAAATCTTCGATCCTTTTTTCACAACAAAGGATAATTTGGGGAACACAGGCCTAGGACTATCCATCACGAAAGGGATAGTTGATAAGCACCACGGCACTATTCGAATAGATAGTAAACTTCAGGAAGGAACCAAGGTAGTCATCGAATTACCAGTGACTCCAATAAACTAAAAGGCCTTGTGTACCACACAGATATGAGTATTCGCGTGACAGTTCCAGAAGTATGCATTACGTTGCGTCCGGGGAGGCACTGAGACGCACCATGGTAAAAAAATACACTCTCCGCCAGCAGGTAGAACGCAATGGCCTGATATCAATTGCCCTCTTCTTGATATTAATATACTGGATCTTAGATTCTCTGACGTCCGATCAGGTGCTGACACGTGTACTCATTACCTGTTGTGTCATAATATACGGAGTCTTTACCCAAACCCTCATCAACTCCCGCAAAGCGGCGCTTGAGGAAAAGGAAAGGACGCAAAAACAGCTGGTACAGTCCGAGAAGTTAGCAGCTTTAGGCATTGTAGCTGCCGGCATTGCGCATGAGGTGAAGAATCCTCTTGCAATCATTATCCAGGGGGTAGAGTACCTGCGGACATCCGCTGATTCTGATGTTAACATTGCGGATATTTTGGAGAGAATTAGGAAATCAGCATTCCGGGCTGATTCCATCATTAAGGGACTTCTGAGCTTCACGCGGCAGATGCCTATTCAGACCGAACAGGTGGAAATTCCGCCTGTCATAGAAGAAACGTTGTCACTTATAGATCACCAGTTGCAATTAAAACATATAACGCTTGTTAAACAATTCTCTCCAGGTTTACCGAAGGTGACAGTAGACAGTAATCAGATCAAACAGGTATTTCTCAACCTCCTGTTAAATTCTATTGATGCCATCCAGGACAGAGGAACTATCACCATTAGTGTTGAGAAAGTTGAGAGTGCGCCCGGAGAAAACCACCTGCGGATAACCATTGCTGACACCGGGTGCGGAATCCCGAAAGAAAGCATTGAAAAAGTGTTTGATCCCTTCTATACTACTAAAGACAGTTCTGGGAATGCGGGTTTAGGACTCTCTATCGCAAAAGGGATCATCGATAAACACCATGGAACGGTACAGATAGAGAGTGAATCTGAAGGAGGTACATGTGTTATCATCGCATTGCCCGCAAGCGATCCAGTATGACGATACGTGAGATTCCAATCCACCAATACCGGAGAGCATCATGAAAGAAGAAATTGAATCAGAAGCAGTGCCTGGCAAAAAAAGGATATTGCTCATTGATGACGAAGAAGATTTTTGCTTTTTTGTCAAGCTCAACCTCGAAAAGACCAAGAGATTTGAGATACTGACAACGACGAGCGGAAGCGGCGGCGTAGTCTTGGCTTCGAAGGAGCATCCTGATTTGATTCTTCTGGACATAATTATGCCGGAAATGGGCGGCGGACAGGTGGCGGAGCTATTGTTCGAGAACCCAAAAACACGGAAGATCCCCGTATTGTTCATTACCGCCATCGCATCAAGAAGGCAGGTCCAATCCCAAGAAGGGATTATAGGAGGGAGAAATTTTATTGCCAAGCCAGTAACGCCTGAAGAACTGATGGCGAAAATAGATGAGGTCCTAAAAAACATCCAATGAAATATTGAATGGCGGGAGCCAAGAATTACGTATTTGGCAGTAATCCAAGTTTGCAGAAAAATGAAGGGGTTAAGAATTTTACTTAACCCCTTCATTTTTCTGGTGAGCCCTGCCGGGATCGAACCGGCAACCTACTGATTAAGAGTCAGTTGCTCTACCTGCTGAGCTAAGGGCCCACACGTCTTTTTTATAGATTCACAAATAATCCAACAAGCTGGCGCGCCCGGTACGACTTGAACGTACGACCAACAGATTCGAAGTCTGCCACTCTATCCATCTGAGCTACGGGCGCTTTTATTTATCTCAGCATTCTTATTAAAAAATGGGGTGAGTGAAGGGATTCGAACCCGGCACTCGATGCCTATCTACTTGAAATCATTAACCCCCAGATGGTACTGACAGCCAAATGACACCATGCAATCAGGAGAAGCATCATTTAATCGACATCAACCATATTGTCAAGGAGAAAAAGGGGCAGGCAGGGAAGATATTAACTTGTTTCCTCAGTAAGGAATGTCTGAGACAGGACAATCGACAGTAAATGTTGCTTATAAGGCCTCCTGCTGTCAATAGATAAATTTATCCATCAACGAAATTTTTTTCTTCCGCTCTTTCAAAAAACGAACCATCTGACTGTTGGCAGTAATTCTGACTTGGTTTCAAAATGGGTGCCGGGAGAATGATCCCGCACATACAAATGTGTATAACTGCCAGTCGGATCAATTCATTGAATACGGGATGAACTGTGGAAACGCTTGACGGATAATTTTTCTGTTCAGCTAAGCTGCGGACAACCTCCTGTAACAAAGCCTCTGGCAATATTGACGGGTATCCATCCTTCAAATGGAAATAGTCAAAAAACATAGAATTCTAACTTTAAACATGGTAGAAGTTCTCAGGGCAGGTCAACAGTAAGCAGGATGGTTTATGAGAGATATGATGAGGATGTTGGTACTAGTGTTGTTAGCTAACATCATAATCTGGAATATCTGTTTTGCAGACAATAAAGACAATGTCACGATACTAGAGAAACAGAAAGTGAACTAACCTCCTCCGGGGAATTCCAGAATGTGGTAGAAGTTCCGGAAGCCGTTCGATATGTACAGGACAGTCTGTGACAATTGAGGATAAAATCTGAATGAGCGGTGCCATCCGGTGAATGACCTATATTAATGTCTCATTGAAAAAAGAGTAAATCTTTCTTACAACTCAAAAAACAGGGAGGTTGATAGTATGGCAGTCGATGAAAAATTTGAAGCAAAGACGTACCATAAGGTTGACTTGCGTTTAATCTGGTTTCTATTCCTCTGTTACATACTAGCATATCTGGACAGGGTAAACGTCGGTTTCGCAAAACTGCAGATGCTCAAGGATCTTTCATTGAGTGATGCCGCTTTTGCGACAGGTGCTGGAATCTTCTTTATCGGGTATTTCTTTTTTGAAGTTCCCAGCAACGTGCTTCTGAAGAAATATGGAGCACGTATGTGGATAGCAAGGATCATGATATCGTGGGGTATTATTTCATCATGTATGGTGTTCGTAACGGATGCATGGACTTTCTATATCATGCGTTTTCTTCTGGGTATAGCAGAGGCTGGTTTCTTTCCCGGCATAATTTTTTATCTTACCCTTTGGTACCCTTCTTCTTACCGTTCGACACGAACCGCCTGGTTTGTATCCGCCATTGCGGTGTCCGGAGTTATCGGCAATCCCGTTTCAGGCTGGATTATGGACATGTTCTCCGGATCACTTGGACTTACAGGATGGCAGTGGCTCTTCATTGGTGAAGGCTTGCCATCGGTAATCGTCGGTTTCTGGGTAATATACTATCTGGACAGCAGTATCCAAGAAGCCAAATGGCTTACAGTCGAAGAAAAAGCACTGCTCGAAAAGAGACTTGTCGAAGAGGACAAGGACAAAACAGAGCACAGTATCATTGACGCCTTCAAGAGCGGAAAAGTCTATGTCCTATGCTTCATTTATTTTACATTGATGATCGGTCTTTACGGAATCGCTTTCTGGTTGCCGACAATTGTTAAGGCTTTTGGTATTAAGGGCTATCTTTGGGTGGGCTTGGTTACAGCAATTCCCTATACCGTATGCGTCATAGGCATGATAATAATAAGCAATCATTCCGATAAGACAGGAGAGAGACGGCTGCATTATGTATTCAATGTTCTGGCGGGAGCAGCAGGTCTGGTTCTGAGCGGGTTATTTGCCTCGAATCCCTATCTTGCAATCATATTCCTGTCCATCGCCACATTAGGCGTTATCGGTTCCATGCCCGTTTTCTGGCCCCTGCCCTCTGCATTTCTTGCCGGCACGGCAGCTGCGGCCGGCATTGGCATTGTTAATTCAGTAGGCAATCTGGGAGGGTATATCGGACCCAATGTTCCAGTTTGGGCAAAGTTTCTCTCGGCTGATCCGTCTGCCGCCCTCTATATCATTGCGCTGATACTCTGCCTAGGAGCTGCTACGACCTATTTCTTTATTCCAGCTTCGCTTCGCGTCAAGATAGGCAACAAATAATTCATTTCTGATCACGGAGCGGGTATTCTTAGGGAATCCCCGCTCCGGCTTTATAAGGACAACAGCATCAAGTCAGATCAAAGCCCGATAGTTTCGCGCAACCATATTGCATTGTTTTTTCTTCTTTTCGCAATAGACCATAGTTGATCAAGGCCGGATAATATAATCGGCGAAATCGAAAAGTGCGACGGTTACGAAGAAGGGATTCTATCTTCCGTTTTACTGATCACGCCCTCTCAATTATAAATACACTTATGACCGCACATGGTCGCTGATTGCCGGTTAGAAAGTGAGATGGCTATATAGCTCGGTTTTTCATCTGAGATTGGGCTCACATTTTCCTGTAACAAAACATCCGGTCATTTTGGCAAACAAACATCCTTTCGATCCGAAATAAATTACGATCACTGTTTCGCCAGACCCGATTATTTTCGGGCTATCTGCATTCAATCATACGCTGCATGTATCGTAAACACAAAGAAGAGATGTGTCTGAGTTACAGGCGAAAAGACCTTTTTCAAGGTAATGACAAACTAATGGGGCAGCGATTTCTCAAAGAATGAAAAACTCGGTACATCCGTCACGCATTCATCAACTTGTAACCCTATATTTTGTGGCCAGTTTTTCATTGGCATACAAGCGCGTTTTCGCTATTCCCCACTTCTCATAAAGTGGGATCTTATCAAATGTGTACCAAGATAATTAGATACAAAATGCTATGTGTATCAAAGCATGGTTTACTCAAAGATCGTTTCATTGTGAATGCAAATATACGCCCCCTTTTTACAGGACTTTCCTGCAATAATGATGTATATACCCGTTCCAACAAATAGCTCGAAATTTCACTATTTTCATTGTCCACACGATTTCAAATACCTATGAGGGGTAAGTATAAGGAGAAATGCAGATGATCAAAGCTGAGGCATTGGGGGAGCGGACGGTCAATAAAGTCTTCCAGAGACTGATGCCGTTTTTGGGTCTTCTGTATATCGTCTCTTTTCTGGATCGGGTCAATGTCGGCTATGCCGCTTTGTCAATGAACAAGGCACTGGGGTTCAGCAATGCCGTGTATGGTCTTGGGGCAGGAATCTTTTTTATTGGTTATTTCATCATGGAGATACCTGGCAACCTTATCATGGCCAAAGTGGGCGCGCGGTTGTGGATCGCCAGGATTCTTATCACATGGGGGATCATCTCTTGTTTAACTGCCTGGGTTTCTACATCGACCGAATTTTATATCGTGAGGTTCTTTCTCGGGGTAGCCGAGGCCAGCTTTTTCCCAGGCATTATTTATTATCTGTCTACCTGGTTCCGTTTGAAGGACGTGGCCAAAGCCGTCGCCCTTTTTATGATGTCTTTGCCGGTCTGTAACATCGTCGCCGCGCCGCTGTCCACCTATCTATTAGGGACCACATGGCTGGGCTGGGCCGGATGGCAATGGTTATTCATTCTGGAAGCGTTACCTGCAATTGTTCTTGGTTTTATTACACCCTTCTATCTGACTAACAAACCCAGTGACGCCAAATGGCTGACTGATGAAGAACGGAGCTGGCTTGTAAATACCCTGGCATCTGAACAAGCGGCAAAGGTCCAGCGGAAGAAGTATTCTGTGCTGCAGGCCTTCGCTGACAGAGATGTCATCATCCTGTCGGCGATATATTTTACGTGGGTGTGCGGTTTTTACGGGATCACGATGTTCCTGCCGATCCTTGTTAAAGCTTTATCGACAGCTATCAGCATCCAGATGGTAGGTTTCCTGGTTATGATACCGTACATCTTCGGTTTCTTCGCCATGTATTTCATAGGACGTCATTCTGATAAGACCGGCGAACGCCGCTGGCATACGATCCTCGGCATGGTTACGACGGCAATTGGACTCGCCGGCAGTGCGTTGCTGGCCGACATCAGTGTTTTCGTCTCGATGGCATTCTTCACAATAGCAGTTATGGGAGTGTACGGCTCTTTCGGGCCCTTCTGGGCAATTCCCTCCTCTTTTTTAAGTGCAACTGCGGCGGCGGGTGCGATCGCCATGATCAACAGTATCGGAAACCTAGGCGGGTTTGTGGGACCTTACGTGATGGGCTTCATCCGGGATGCAACCGGATCGTTTACAGGGGGAATCATGTTTCTGGCAGCTTGCCTGCTGACAGCTGCGGTGCTGCTGATGACACTGCGCAAAGTGGGCAAAGAGAATAGGGCCTAAGATACACCACTCCATCTAATAATCATAATTGAATTGAATTGAATTTATTATTTGGTCAGAGATCATCGAACATGCTTTAACGACTGCTTTTCTTCCTTGAAACCCCCATGCCGACATGTCGGCACAAACAAGAATTAAAATAGCTCGCCATAAAGTTTCCATATGGGATCTTTGTAGATTCTGTCGAGGATAGCTCTATTTTCAGGGGAGGCTTTAGCTGTCGCATTATCCCTTCCCTTGTAGCTTTCTCATGTAAATCGTGATAGTCGAAAGTTCAAGTGTAGACCCCCTGACCTGACTTCCATTGTGGTAGAGTAAAATCTGAACGGCTATGGAACTCTATGTTTTCGGCATAGTTATTCTCGCGGCGATGCTTCACGCGCTTTGGAACTTCGTCACCAAGAAGATATCTGGTAATCTGGCAGTGATTTGGATAGGGCTCTGCGGTTCGTCGCTCCTGATTACGCCGGTCTCCTTGGTGTTGCTCTTTAAGGAGGAAGCGACATCTTCAGCACTTCCGTATATCATCGCAACCGGTTTCATTCACGCAGGCTACTTTTACTTCATAGGTAAAAGCTACGAGAAAGGCGCGATCTCGATTGTATATCCCGTTGCCCGTGGAGTAGGCGTCTGCGGTACCGCGATTACCGCAATATTCCTTCTTTCCGAAAAGATCAGCGCGATCGGCGGTGCAGGAATATTGTTCGTCTGCTGTGGTGTCTTGAGCATCGGAAGCAGAGAGACCGCGACCCGTGAAAGCAAGCAGGCGTTCTGCTATGCCCTGATCGTCGGGATACTCATAACCGGCTATTCGATAGTGGACAAGGTGGGAGTTTCTCTTATCAATCCCGTCGTCTACATCTGGGCCATGTTTTCGATCGCTGCTATCTGCCTGGCACCGGTCGTTCTCATGATGGAACTCAATAATATCCTTGAGATCTGGAACCGTATGAAGTGGGCGAGCGGCATCATCGGCTTAGGCAGCATCATGACCTATCTGCTGATCCTCTATGCTTTCCGCCTGGGCAATGTGAGTTATGCAGTTGCGGTCCGTGAGTTCGCAGTTGTCATTGGCGCCGCACTCGGGATCGTATTCCTGGGCGAGAAGCTTACTAAGCAAAAAGTCGTCGGGATCGTGGCTATAATTGTCGGGCTAATTCTAATTAAGCTTGCCTGATTTCGGCATACCACAATCCAAGGTCGTCTTCCTGAACTCGTTGCAAAAGTATACTGGCTTGCGATAGGAGATTTCCCTTTGTAATCTGTAAATCGGGCTGCATTCTGAATTAAACAGAAAATAATTTGACACAAAAAGCAAATTATGTTTTCTTCAATTTAAATAAATCCGAACAGGAAGATTAATGAACGTCCTCTCAGTAGATAGAAGAAGCATGGGTGAGAAGCAGGGGGTCAAGCAGATGGGGCTACCCATAGCTTTGAGGACGTGTATGCATTAGTGCCTATAACAAATAATTTCCTTGAAGCCATGGGTAAACCCCATGGCTTTTTTATTGTGAAGTCTAAATCTTATTCAAGGAAACTATAATTGCATAATTGAACCAGAAAGGAGAGCATATGCGGATACCATCCTGGGCTGGATGCCATGTACCCATAATTACACCCTTCAGAAATGACCTATCGATCGACGAAACAGGACTGCGCAAACTCGTCAATTATTATATAGCAGAAGTTGGATGTGATGGTCTTGTTCCTTGCGGAACGACCGGAGAATCCCCCACTTTGGATAACCATGAACATGCCAGGGTAATCGAAATTGTGGTTGATGAAACCAATGGACGGGTGCCTGTGATTGCTGGAACAGGATCTAATAGCACCAAAGAAGCCATAGAGATGACAAAACGCGCCGAGAGTATCGGAGCCTCTGCAAGTTTGCAAGTATGTCCCTATTACAATAGACCCACACAGGATGGGCTCCTGAGACATTTCGAGGCAATAGCACTCTCAACAAAGCTTCCACTTTTTATCTATAACATTCCATCAAGGTCGGCACGACTCATTGAGGCAAAAACAATGATTGCACTTTCCAAAATAGACAATATCATTGGGATGAAGGATGCTTGTGGCGATCTGATGATCACGATGGAAATTATCCGGGCTACACGAAACAACCAAAAGAAATTCTATATCCTCTGCGGGGAGGATGCTCTGACGTTTTCGATGTTGGCTTTGGGTGGGGATGGCGGAATCTTAGCGGTAGCTCATGTCATTGGGAAGGAATATCGTGAAATGATAAATCTGTACCTTTTGGGGAAAATCGACGAAGCCCGGGAGATTCATTTCAAAATGTTACCCGTCGTGCAGGCATTGTTTATTGAGACCAGTCCGGCCCCGGTCAAAGAAGCCCTGACTATGATGGGGCTACCATCCGGGAAACTTCGCCTGCCGCTGGTTCCCCTTAGGCCTGAGAATCGTGAAGTTTTGCGCAATACCATGATTCAGTACGGGCTTTTAAAGGGATAATAGTGATCGAGAGACCCGAATATTTCCTTTATCTCGAGCCGCTTCATTTTATATGGAGCGGCTCATCTATTTCATCCGGAAATCTTTATTTTTACCTTCCGGGGTCAGGTCTTGCCGGCCTGTTGCCAAAGAATCAGTATCTTCCACCAATCCACCGATCGCCTTCATGGCAGCGGTGACAGGACATTTCCGGGCCAACTTATCGTAATCAGAAAATTGATCATCTGTTGCTATGCCCACCTGCACACCTCTCTAAGTATTGTCTTCCATAGTACCTATGGCGATTTTATGTATTGACCATTTCATTAGGTTGTTTATAATATTACATTATAAGCACACCAACAAAAATACTACATTCAGGGAGGATCATATGACCACCGCTTTTGAATATCTGAAGGCTAATCCTGTTTTTCACATTGCCACTATTGACGGCACGAAGGCTAGGGTTCGCCCCTTCGGTTTCAGCATGAAGAGGAATGGCGCGTTGTATTTCTGCACTAATAAAACCAAAGACGTATACAGGCAGTTGTCTCAGAATCCTGAAATCGAGATTTCGGATATGGGGCATGACGCGACATGGCTGAGGATAAGAGGCCGTATAGCATTTGACGAGACTCGTGACGCAAAGGCCCAGGCATTCAAAGAATCGTCTAATCTTCTCAAGATCTATCCGAAAGGGGCAGATGACGAAACATTTGTAACTTTTTACTTTACCGAAGCCGTGTCGACGTTGTTCTCCTTCTCAGGGGCCCCGAAGAAGATACCACTGCTCTAAGTGCAGCTCCCTCCGGTGCGTGCCAGTTTGTCCTCCATCATTGTTCGCACCGCATTCATGCGGCGCGACCTGTTTTTCGTTGTCACATGGCTCCGACACTAAGCTGATTGGAGAACAGTTGATCGATATCAAAGATGCATCCGGAGGAAAATTCATTAAGTGTAACCGGAGAGAAGGTTTCGCGGGTTGCCAGTGCGGAGGAATTCCTGACAAACCTCATAATACGGCAATTAAGAGTCAGAGACCACGATAACATTGGCAGGATAGAGGTGCCATATGCGGATATGCCCATGTTTCTTGACGAGAAGATATCAAAAAAGATCATGGAAAAATTCAAGGCCATGGGATACATATATGTAACTCTGGATTTCCAGGGTTACAGGATGGGCAGCATGAACGAACCCTTGAAAGAAACGAGATAGCGATGGACAGAGAGAAGCTTAGAAAACTTTTAAAAGATGTGAGAGTCGGAAAAACCGGAATTGACGACGCCCTCAGGGCATTGAGATCGTTTCCCTATCAGGACTTAGGCTATGCAAAAATAGATACTCACAGGGACTTGAGGAGAGGATTCCCGGAAGTGATATTGTGCAGGGGTAAATCCATCGAACAAATCGAGAAAATTGTGGAAAGCCTTTCAGAGACCGGCTTCATCATGGCGACCAAAGCCGATAAGAGAGCCTTCAGAGCCATCAAGAAGGTGAGGAAAGACGCAGTCTATTATGAAACGGCGAAGATTGTTTTTGCAGGCAAGAAAAGAAAGAATAAATCCAAAAAAACAATCTTCGTTGTCACCGCAGGAACCTCCGATATACCGATCGCTGAGGAGGCGGCAATCACTGCAGAAATTATGGGAAACGCTGTCGAAAGGATCTACGACATCGGCGTCGCCGGGGTGCACAGGCTCTTCGGCAGCACGGAAAAGCTGTTCAAGGCAAACGTCATCGTGGTGGTGGCCGGCATGGAAGGAGCTTTGGCCAGCATCATCGGGGGACTGGTGGATTGTCCTGTGATCGCAGTCCCGACCAGCGTGGGTTATGGCGCCAATTTTGAGGGACTGTCCGCCCTGCTATCCATGCTCAACTGCTGCGCACCGGGCGTTGTGACCGTGAACATTGACAACGGATTCGGGGCCGGATATTTCGCCAGCTTCATAAACCAGATGGGTAAGAAAGAATGCAGATAGCGTATTTCGACTGTTTCTCGGGTATCAGCGGTGACATGATATTAGGAGCGCTCGTCGATGCCGGACTTGATTTGCATCAACTCGAGTCAGAATTGGGCAAACTGAAGATATCGGGATACAGGATCAGAACGGAGAAAACTACCAGGAAAGGGCTCTCCGGAACCAGATTCACTATTAATACAGAGGAAGACCACGCCGAGAGACATCTGAGAGACATTGAAGGAATAATAGATAAGAGTGACCTTGACGATGATATCAAGGCTTCGAGCAAGGCCATCTTTCAAGAGCTTGCACATGTCGAGGCAAAAATCCACAACAGTGATCCCGAGAAGATCCATTTTCACGAGATCGGCGGATTAGATTCCATCATCGACATTGTTGGGGCTCTCATCGGCATCAAGCTGTTAGGTATTGAATCAATTTACGCCTCCAAGATTCCCGTGGGGACGGGATTCGTGGAATGTGCCCATGGAATCTTGCCACTCCCCGCTCCTGCCACCCTTGAGATGCTTAAGGACATACCTGTGTACGCAAGCGGTTTGGAAAAAGAACTGGTCACCCCTACCGGCATTGCAATTCTCAAGAACGTGGCCAGAAGTTTCGGAATCATTCCCAACATGAAAGTAAATTGCATCGGATACGGAACCGGCAGCGGTGACCTGAAAATACCGAACCTGTTGAGGATTTGGGTGGGAGAAGCCGACGAAAAGACAGAATATGAAGAAGACGAGGTCATCCTCATCGAAACCAATCTGGACGACATGAATCCGGAGTTTATCGGCTACGCATCTGAAAAACTCCTAGAAAGGGGCGCCCTTGATGTCTTCATGACACCCATCTTCATGAAGAAGAACAGGCCGGGAACCCAACTGAGCGTTTTGATTACACCGGACAAAGTGGAAGAGGCCCTTTCTATAGTCTTCACGGAAACTACCTCTCTGGGGATCAGGCTCCACCGGTTGGAGAGAAAAAAACTTCCGAGAGAAACCATCACGGTGGAGACGACATTTGGTCCTGTGAAGGTGAAAGTGAGCCAAAGCAGTCAGGAGACAAAAAACATATCCCCGGAATACGAAGACTGCAAGAAGATAGCCATCAAACAAGGAATTCCCTTAAGGAACGTGTATGAGGAAGCAAGAGCGGCCGCCAGGAAGGGACACATGGGCGTTAGATCATCAGTTCATTCAGTAATGTACAAGCCCGATCAAACCAAATCCGAGTTGTGCTGATAACTTCTGTGGCGAAACATCTGAAACTCCTCCTTAAGGGAAGTAGTGACAATATATAAATAGTCGATGGCTTTTTCATATTTTATAAGAAAAAATGACAGGCAACCTCCACCCTGAATCCTTTACTAATCAGACATCGAGCCGTACGTTCCCGATATTTTAGGACCCCTCGAGTTTTGAATAATTCTTTCACCCGTGATTCCCGCGGAAGTGCCGCGAGTTTTTTTCGAAGTCGTCACGAATTATCCAGGAGATCCGCCGCCGCTCGACCACGGTTTTGCTAGTGGAACAGAAGACCTCCATGCGTCTCACCACATCCGACCGCGGCTACATCCTGGAAAACGGCCGTATCATGATCGAAGGTCCGGCCCAAAACCTGCTGGAGGATGAAAAAGGAAAAGAATGCCTGTCTGAGGTTATAAATGTAGGGGCGACTCATGAATCGCCTCTGCAGCAAGGGTAATCATTAGGACGGCTACAGGGGCGGGTTTAAAACCCGCCCCTGCTCATTCTAGCGGAGAGTGGCTTTCCAGGTATTCCCGGAGGGATATGCGGCCCGTGACCATGGACTTGGTTTCCGGCCAATTCTTTTTGATGAAAAGGGCGAAGTACAGATGGCCAATAAGGCTGGCAATGAGGGTGGCGGAGAAGAAGCCATGGATCACGCGGCTAAAATAGATAAAGTCCCAGCCGAGACCTAAGAGGGAGAGGGGAAGAAAGTCTCGGAAAGGCTTCCAGAGAACCATTCCGGTCAGGATCAAAACAAAAATATTGCCGGCCACGGCCCAATGAAAAAATATTTGGCCAGTGTGATACTTTCCAGGCAGGTGATATTCTTTGAAAAAGCCGAAAAAGTCCTTGAAGATAGAGAGAATTCTCTTTACCTCGGCGCGATCAAACACCATGGGGTTGGCTTCTTTAGCCACAAACACTTCACGGACGATGTGCGCCAAAATCCCTACCAGAAGGAGAGCGATCCCCCATCGGTGCCAGAAAAACCATTCTGATGTGGTTCCTTCCAGGTTCGGAATCTGCCGGGGTTGATACATCATCCATCCGGAGATCAGCAGGATGAAAATGGCAACCGAATTGGCCCAATGGTAAATCAGCTGAAAGAGTGTGTGCCGCTGAAGCTCTTCATCCCCGGCGGGATGAATCCCGTGGACCTCCGTTGACTGGGGCTGCCGGAAGACCCGGCAGGCGGCGTGGATGAGGCAAAAAGCCAGGGCGGCGATGACAAACACATAGAAAATCCGGTCGTCCACCCGGTAGAGGTTGTAATCAGCCATGGTGAAGGCCGGCAGGGAGAAAGACTCTCTCATCAAATGAATTCCTTATCGACCGTTACTTTGAACAAAAGAGGAACGCGCGTCGCGTGCCCCTACATTCCCTATTCCGCTTTTAGGCTGTTTAAGGTCTATTCCTTCGCATTCCGAAATCTGCAATCCTCAATCTGAAATTATCCCTGCTTCTGTATAAGTCCTCTTTTCTTCAGCCCATCCGCTACTTCCTTCAATCCCAGCTTTTCCAGTGTAGGTCCCGTGGGGGTTCCGGTCTTGACATTCCAGCCCATCAGCCGGTAGTAATCGCTTTTGGCCCGCTCCAGGTCTTCCCTTTTGTATTTCCGCCCGCCGGCATCTTCCTTTTCAAAATAGATATCATGGAGATTGTCATCCTTGCGGGTACGCCCGTCCCGCGCCGCCAGCGCTCTTTCCAGGGTGTTGATCATCTCTCCGATTTTGTAGGAATCTTCTACCTCCATCTCCATTCCGGTGACGGCGGAGAAGATACGGGATTCAAGCGTCAGATCACCCACATGGTCGGGGGTGTTGGAATTGAAGAGGAAGGGAAAGAGAATATCGCACAGGATGTAACAGTCCTTCAAGAGAGCATGTTCATGATACCGCTTCACCACGGGGGCGGCCCATTTCCAATTGAGGTTTTTCCCGTCTGGCCGTACAAATTCAGCGGCCTCTGCCGATCCGTAAGCGGCTTTCATCACCGGTTTCAGGACGGGGATGATTTTCTCGGGAACCGCCGTAAGAGCATTCTGCCCGACGGTGAAGGCAGCTCCCCAGAGCGCGGAGATGTAACTGTGGGAGACCATGGCGTCCCGGTTGTCCAGTACCCACATGAGGGCCAGCTGAGGAACTGCGTACCCGGTGGGGAACCCGCCCAGGTAAACCCAGTGTTCCCGGTACCCGGCGAATTTCCCCGCCCGGGGATAATACATGTGGGAAAGCTCTTCCGCCTTCCCGCCCAGCTTGGCTGCGGCCCGTTGTCCCCCTCCGGCTAGAAGGTCCCCGATTCCTTCCCGGTTAGCCATTTTATGGAGGAGCTTGTCTATGAAGTCCCAGGAGCCGATTTCTTTCATCGGCAGTCCGACTTCTTCTTCTTTGATCAAGTTTTCCCGGAAGCAATCGGACAGCCACGGGATGATGGCCATGAGTTCGTAGGCGTTGATCCCGTACAGGTCGCCCAGCTTAGCCGCCTGCCAAGTCACTTTACTGTAGCCTTTTTCCGGCTGGTAGACCATGGATTCCAGATACATGTAGGACTGAGCGCAGAAGGCCACGCCGGGAGTGATATCCGGCCCCTTCACCCGGGACCGGCAGGAGACCGGGCAGGCGAAGCACCCGTCCGGAGTCTGGGAGTAACCCGAGGATGGGTTGTTGCATAGGTCGAGGAGCTCCCCCGGAAGTAGGGACAAACTTCCTCTCCCGTACCCGCCGCCCCAGATGTTATACTTGAAATTTTTCTCTTCCGGCTGGTAGGGATCGCTTCGCAGACTCTTGCGGGAAAAGAGCTTCTGAATGTGATGGGTAATTTCCATCAAATCTTTGGGTCGAGCCACGTTTACCGTCCCGGTTCCGCGGACCGCGATGGCCTTCAGGTTCTTGGAGCCCATAACCCCGCCGAACCCGCCCTGGCCTGAAGCATCTCCGGTATCGGTCAGGATGCAGGCAATGCGGGACTTAGTTTCTCCCGCCCGGCCGATGACCATGACCCGGGTCTTGGAACCGTGTAGCTTCCAAATCATCTGCTGGGTCTGGTAGGTGTCAAGTCCCCAGAGGCGGGCGCCGTCGAGGATTTCGGCTTTGTGGTCGGTAATCCAGAGATAGACGGGTTTGGGGGCTTTACCCTGGATAATGACCGCGTCGTAGCCGGCCCACTTCAGCTCGGGGGCAAAGTGCCCTCCCACGCCCGAGCGGCAGAAAGATTCGACCGGCCAGGTCTGCGGCGCTTTTCCCAGGACCATGAACCTTCCGGAGGTGGGGGCCATGGTTCCTTGGAGGGGTCCTGTGGCCAGGATCAATCGGTTTTCCGGGTCAAAGGCCCCAACTTCCGGAGGGACTTCGTCCCAACAGATCTTGGCTCCCAGACCGCGTCCGCCCATAAACTTGGGGACGTAATCATAGGTAGACTGCTCGGAGATTTTTCCCGAAGTCAGATCCACACGAAGTATTTTCCCAACCCATCCGCCTTGCGGTTTCATAAAAAAACAAAAAAGTTTTGACCACAGGGATCACAGAAAACATAGAAGTAAGAAAGAGGGTGAAATTATGCGGATCTTTCTTGTTTTTCTTTTTTATTGAACCTCTGCGTTCTCTGCGCCCTCTGTGGTGAGTGTATTTTAGTCTTCCTGGATGATTGGGTATCCCACCATCAATCCCTTATCCGACTTTTCCACCCGGAGCACCCCTAGGGGGCAGTACTTCACGCACTGGGGGTCTCCGAAGCAAAGATGGCACTTGACCGAACGGTGCTCCTGAGCATCATACCTCGGGCGTGAGGGCCGAAAGTGCTGTTTGCAGGCCTCCACGCATTTCTGGCACCCGATGCACGCCCGCTCGTCAATAATCCGGGCATAGGTTCCCCTCTGCTTTTCTACTTGCAAAGCCGTTACCGGACAGGCTTTGAGGCAGGGTGGGTCCGCGCACTGGTGGCATACCTTGGGCTGGTAATCCCCCCCCATGATTTCCTTTTCCATAATGATCCGCGAAAGGGAAGCAGAGTTGCGGCCGCCGCTGTTGAAATTGGCGCAGACGATCTCGCAGACGCGACACCCCGAGCAGATGGATTTGTCCGCCAGGATGACCATCTTAGCCAGAGCCACCTTCTCACCGTTGGGGAAGGTAAGGATTTCCAGAAAGTTCCCCACGGCCACCACGCTTCCAAGGCCAAAAGCCCCGAGGGTGATGCCTTTCAGGAACGTACGCCGGTTAACTTCTCGGGACATTGACCGTATTCTCCCGATTCCTCGGCCTTAGAAGGGTACAGGGCGACCGGCCGGTTGCCCCTACAAAAGGGATGAATTTGAATTCCTGATCCCCCAATCCACATTTCTATGTTGCTGGAGGAGAGAAGAACGGCCTCGTAGGTTTGGGGCCGATAGACTCATTCGTCTCTTTAATGATGAGCTTATAGTAATATTTGGCTTCGGCCCCCATGCTCTTGTCGATATATTCGTAGTTGCTCTTCCCCGGGGCGATCTTGACCACCCCTACTACTTTATAGGGACTGTCTTCGAAATTATCCGCCCGCATGATTTGTATGGACATTTCGCCTTTCGGATCTCCGACTGTTTTCCAGGACACTTTCACCGCCCGGTACAGGGCATCCACTTTAAAGTTGGCGAAGGTTGAACTCTGAGAGGTCGATTCCCCCGGAACGATCAAAAAAATAGCGAATGTCAGACCGGCAAAAAGGGTAGCTGTTTTCATCAGCAGGAAATCTCCGTGTACTCTTGGATATAAAGGTCAAAGGTCCTACAATTTTCAATTTGAGTTTCGGATCAGCAAATAAACCTTGTAGGGGCGATCACGCGAAGCGCGTGCCGGATCGCCCCTACGAACTTGCCTTCACCCCAGGATGAGCTTGATATCATCCTGCTTTTTTGCATATCCCACACCGATCTTGACTGCCTGAGCGATCTGCTTCTGGTTCCAGGCATGCATGCCGATCTTGTTGGCGGCCATGTTCGGGTACCATTCCTGCAGAATCCGAATGCCCATGACATCATTGGCCACCTGGTCGCCGGAGGCCAGGATCACGCCCGGTTTGACCCCTTCGCCATGGGAAGGACCGCCGCTGACGAGCGAGCGTCTTCCGTCCATGATGATCAGGTCCGGCCGGAAGGGCAGGTTGATTTCCGCCGCCTGCTCGGCCACGAAGATGTGGTTGAAATTGTGGAGCTGGCCCCCGCGGTCGGCCCGGTGCAGGATGCCCACGGAGAGCTTCAAAGCCATGGTGATTCCCCCGAGGAAGTGTGTTTTCATGACCGGGGTGTAGATGACCTTGTCGTAATTCCTGAGGTCTTCCGGGTAGCCAACCGTGCCGTCTCCACCGCCCATTCGGCCCAGGAATTCAGCCTTATCATTGCGGATGTTCATCCACTTTTCCTGCTCCCAAGTCTTGATCGGGGTGTCGGTCTCCTTGCAGGCCATGTCGAGACCCAGCATTTTGATCACCCGGTCAGTCGGTCCCCAGGGCCCGCAGGTATCGGCCACAGTCAGCTTAGTGTACCCTTCTTCTTTCAGGACAGAAATCAGGGCCTTCAGGAAAGCGGCGTCGGTGCCGCCCTGCGGCCAGGGGTCGCCCGTGTTCATGTTGGGCTTGATGAGGATCTTGTCCGATTTCTTCAGGGACTTCGCAAAGCCGCCGATGAGCTTCATGGCCTTCCTGATGTCACCTTTCAGATCTTTATCCAACTCTGTGGCCATGATCAGCGCGACGAGGGATTTGCTCCCTTCCGCATAATAATTGGGGTGAAGATGGTTCCAGTTGACTGGGGCCCCTCCGTTTACCAATTTATCCGCCGGCTTTTCAAAATAATCCTTGGGAAGGGGGGCATTCTTGATAAATTCCCCGTACTGCATCAACTGGACGTCGCGCATCCTCCAGACGCCTTCCTGACCCGGTGTGTCCAGGTCGGCCACTGCATGGGCTTTGGTCGTGCCGACGAGGCCTACGGCGGCCATTCCCGCCCCACAGTATTTGGCCACGTTATTGATGAACTTCCTCCGGTTAATTTCCTTGCTCATTTCCTTTCTCCTTTCTGAGGTTAAAGAATTTTCAGGTTAGAAGATAAGAGAACCCTTCACGCCATCAAACGACTGGCAATCTCCCCCATTTCCTTTTTTGATTTTCCCCTGAACAGATGTGGTGTTCCACCGAAGTAAATCCGCCCTATGAATTTCCCGTTTGGAATTTGAAAGGATCGTTTTGAGGTGTACCGCGTCTAACTTCATTTAAGGTATCCTTTTCCATAAATTTGTCAAGAAACATTTTTTTGACCTTTTTGCTCGGTAATTTGAAGATCTTAATAGAAATTTCTCTACCCATGAGCACTGTTGTGACCGGGGAGATTCATATTTGTATATGTTCGGATTCTCTTTCTTGACCTGCCCCCCTAAAAGTGGACCAGTTTTAGGGGGGCAGGTCATATTGGAAACGGGCCTGCAAACAAAAAGGGGGTAAGGGAGTCGATCTTTACCGCGGAACAAAACATTCATCAGCCAATGCATTAAGGCGCATGCATTCCACTGAGGAAATACAAAGAGCAATGATGACTAAAAACAATAATGTTTTTGAACGGTATTACAAGATCGAGTCAGAAGACGCAAGAATGGTGTATCAGAGTAATCGGGGACAGGTAATTCCTATGAAAAAAAAGAGGGTCAAAACTGACCCTATATTGACCCTGCTTTTTAGGCCATCAAAAATGACATTATACTTGTAATTATTAATAAAAAATGGGGTGAGTGAAGGGATTCGAACCCTCGACCTCCGGGGCCACAACCCGGCACTCTAACCACCTGAGCTACACCCACCATTTATCTCTGGTACGCCTGCGGGGATTCGAACCCAGGACCTACGGATTAGAAGTCCGTTGCTCTATCCAGCTGAGCTACAGGCGCATAATACAGCCATATCTAAACCGTATAAGGCTGAAGCTAATAACCCCTTTGAAAAATTTTGTCAAGCTAAATGGTGTCAATAAGCACAGAACAGAATGTACGTATTCTACCTCACATATCCGGCAATACCATCAAAACGATAACCCTTTTTGCTGACGGCTTCTCCGTTCGGATCAGTAGAATAAAAGTGACGGCCCGAAGAGGGATTATACCAGCGATACAGTTCCCTCGTATTTGTCAGCCTGGAAGTCGCTATGTTTCCGATAGCGCCTTCATATACATAACCATTTAGTGATCTTCCTTCTTCATACAGGTCGTAAGAGTAGAAGTGGTCATTTTTTTCGGCATTGTACCATCTATGAAAAGGCGTTGTTCCTGGCGTTCCTTGGCCGAACAGTCTGTATGCGATGCCCTGTTTCCTATAAGCTTTAGCACGAATAGTATTTGCTTCCGCCTTGGGATTTGCCGTATACAAATAATCGCTTCCTGCAGCATAGCGATAAACATCCACAACCCTCGTCATTTTATTGTCTGCTGATATTTCGAGGGATACTTCAATGACCGTTTTCCCCCCGTTGGAATTGAAAGTTATATCTTCATCATAAAATCCCGGAGTATGCTGTTTTGTATTTACCATGACATTGACATAATCTATTTCCCTTGTAGTATCACCTGAATCCGGAAATATGCTTATCAAGCCCGGGGTCCCCTTCTTAACATCCCTGTTGTTAACTCTCACGCCCTGAACAACCACACTGCCATCTTTGTTGATGATAGTAAGGACATGCTGCCCATGCGGAAGTCCCTCGGCAACCACGCACTCCGTCGTTTCTTTTTGTCCTTCACGACAATCGGGCTCGATTGCATGTTTGTCGTCCACATGGAAAGCGACTCCTTCCTCATCATTTTCCATCGATAAAAATACAGTTATCCCCGATCCCCAAAAACGATATCGGATGGCGCTGGACGGCGTCGAGCTAGTGGGAAGCCCATTGTTTTCGGCCCATTTGCCTGTCATATCCATAATATCTTTCAAATGAGACGGCGGCAGATAAACTCCGCTTCCCTTGATGTCACCATTGAAGAATGAGCTATATCTGCCGGCTTCAGGGGATGGACAGTTGGCACTGTTCTTGACGGATGCTTGCCATCGCAGTATTTTCTGTCCTTTGTTTGTAATTTTGATCCTCCTATTTGCATATTCCCCCGGCTTTACTGCTCCGAAATCGATCCTCGCAGGATCAACATCAATCTTAGGATCTGTGTCTCGGGAAGCCAGTTCAAATCTTATGAATATGGTCCTCGTTCCTCCATTCGACGCAAATTTCAACGCCTCCCTGTAAGTGCCGAATGGCAAATTATTGCGATATATGTTGATGCGGTTGTTGGCTTCAAGGCTCATTTGGATCAGATTTTTACCGCCCATCTCGGCGCCATTTGAGTTAAGAATATTTTTTAGAAAACTTACGTGAACCTGGATGTTTTCTATATCATTTTTCAAGACACCCGATAATTTTCTCTCATCCAGAAAGGACCACCCTTCCGAACCGTCTGCATGCCAATTCAATGAACCCGAACCGACATTTTTTAAGACAAAAGTGCCCTTGACACCTTCATCCGGTCCAATGACTCCTAGATCTATTTCTCTCGGCGAGATACTTAGGACGGGGCCTTGAGCATTCGTCCTTCCCTGATCAGAGGTTCCTTTCTTTTTAGTTTCTATATCCGATAAATTGTCAAGAGCCCACGCCCCGGACAAATTGATAAGCACGAGCGTCAGAATAATCAGTAAAGGCAAACGACGGACCATGAAAAACTCCATTTGAAAATATGCTGTTATCTAACCCAAAGGTTGGGAGAACGCAACTTTTTTTGACAAGGAAAGATTTTGACACCTTTTTGATATACGATATTTTTATAATTTATGACTTTCCTGAATTCTTATAATCTGACGGGGGCATTACATTCTAAAATATGATCGCGAACGACCGGAAATTCTGGATAGCACTAAAATATATCGACGGAGTGGGAAGTGTCGGCTTCAAAAATCTTGGTCGATGCCTTCGGCCATCAGAGAAACGTATTTGATGCATCTCTTCAGACCCTAACGGCTATTCCGGGAATAGTCGCCAAGACGGCCGCAAATGTTAAAGGCTTTAATGGTTGGCATAAGATAGAAGAAGAACTCTATCTACTCGAAAAATATGATGCCCGCTTAATTACATATCGGGATTCCTTATATCCAAGAAGCCTCTTAAATATTTATGACTTTTCACCCTTTTTATACATGAAAGAACTTTTGAAAGACAATGACGTAAACATCGCTGTCGCCGGCTCTAGGATGGCGAGCACCTACGGTAAATTTTCCACAGAACGGCTCTGCCGCGAACTTGCCATAAATGGCATTGCTGTGGTAAGCCGCCCGGCCAGGGGCATAGATCCCGCCGCACATAAAGGCGCCGTCATCACCGAATATCGATTTGGCACGGGGCCGAGCGTTTCGAATTCCCTGACAAGAAATAGAATAATCAGCGGTGTCTCGCTCGGCGTTGTTGTAGTCGAAGCCAATGAAAAGAGTGGATCTCTTATTACGGCCAAACTATCCTTGGAACAAGGACGCGAAGTGTTCACCATACCGGGCAGCATCGATTCAGCAGGATCCATAGGGACGCATAAATTAATCAAACGGGGGGCAAAACTAATATAGAATGTCTATGACATTCTGGATGAGATCCTTCCGCAAGTGGAAATTCGCTCTAAAGACGCTGCCCCAAAAGTGAGAATATTGAGGCAGGATAACGGCGAAAAGGAGGGACCTGAACAAAAAACGGCCACCCATGGATTAACCGATGCAGAAAAGTCTATATTGAAAAGTATATCCTCAAAAGCCTCTGATATTGACAGTATAATCACTTCCACAGTGTTAAAACCAAACGAAGCATTAAATATTTTGTTGACTCTGGAGCTAAGAGGGATTATCAAGCAACTCCCTGGAAGAAAGTTTATAGTTAAGGAGTAATCATGCCGCATTCTCTCATTATAGTTGAATCGCCTACAAAGGTAAGAACTATTAGAAAGTACCTTGGCTCGAATTATGAAGTCTATGCCTCCATGGGACACATTAAAGACCTCCCCAAGAGCAAGCTCGGTATAGATCCAGAAAAAAATTTTGAGACTGTATTGGACGTCATTGAGTCCAAGAAAAAGGTTGTTACCAATCTGAAGAAAGCGGCAAAGAACGCTGAGCACATTTACCTGGCGCCTGACCCAGACAGGGAAGGCGAGGCTATAGCCTGGCACATTGCCGAAGAGATAGGGATGAAAAACAAGCACATTCACAGAATTCTCTTTAATGATCTCACGAAAAAAACCATCCTGGAAGCAATGAACAACCCCTTGGAACTGGACATAAACAAGTACGAGGCTCAACAGACGCGACGCATCCTCGACCGGCTCGTGGGATACAAAATTAGTCCTATCCTGTGGGACAAGGTGAAACGCGGTTTGAGCGCCGGCCGGGTGCAGTCTGTTGCAGTTAGGATTATCTGCGACAGGGAAGAAGAAATCAGGAAATTTGTTTCGCAAGAATACTGGCATATCACGGCACAACTGGAAGCGAATAATCCCCCTCCCTTTGAGGCTCGCCTTATTAAAATCGAGGGCAAGAAGTCACAGATAGCTAATGAATCCCAATCGTCAAAAATTCTGGAGTACCTGAAAGCAGTTCCCTTTATTGTTGCAAAACAGGAAAAGAAAGAAATAAAGCGCTCTCCCCTACCGCCCTTTACCACGAGCAAACTGCAGCAGGAATCCTCGCGGTGGCTTCGTTTCTCTGCAAAAAAAACCATGAGCGTTGCCCAGAAGCTTTATGAAGGTGTAGAGTTAGGCGTAGAAGGCCCCGTTGGGCTGATTACATACATGAGAACCGATTCTGTCCGCACTGCTGAAGAAGCGATCAAGGACGTACGAAAATATATAGAGGAAAATTATGGTCCCGGTTTCCTCCCTCCCAAGCCAAGGACATTCAAAAATTCTGCAACGGCCCAGGACGCCCATGAAGCGATAAGGCCATCCTCCATGGATTATAGACCCCAAGATATAAAGACATTCTTGAGCAATGATGAATTTCGTCTCTACCAGCTGATATGGAACCGCTTCACCGCAAGCCAGATGAATCCCGCAGTTCTTGATCAGACTACAATCGATACGGAAGCAGGTAGATACCTCTTCCGCGCGCAGGGATCGGTGATGAAATTCCCCGGATACACGATTGTTTATACGGAAGGCAAAGAAAACGGAGAAGGTGACGATGAGTTCAGCAAGACCCTTCCCCATGTTTCCGTAGGCGAAACCCTCAACCTTATTTCTTTGAAGCCGGAGCAGAAATTTACTCAACCTCCACCTCGATTTACAGAAGCTTCCCTCGTGAGAGAACTGGAAGAAAACGGCATAGGCAGGCCCAGCACCTATGCGACGATTCTTAGCACGATCCAGGATAGAGAGTATGTTCGCCTGGAAAAAGGAAGGTTTAGCCCGACAGAACTAGGTACGCTGGTTACAGAATTGTTGGTGAAAAATTTCCCGAAGATACTGGACGTTGAATTTACGGCATCTCTCGAGAATAAGTTGGATCTGATCGAAGAAGGAAAGACTCAGAAGTTCGACACATTAAATGATTTCTATTCCTCTTTTGAAAAAGAGCTCAAGAATGCCGAGATGCATATGAGAAATATCAAAACGGAAGAAACGCCCACGGATATTATATGCGATAAGTGCGAAAGCCCGATGATTATAAAATGGGGCAAGAGGGGCAGGTTTATCGCCTGTTCCAACTACCCCACCTGCAAGAATACAATGAATGTCCCCGAGAGCAACCAAGAAAACGCAAGCCCCGGTGAGACCCTGTCCACTGACACGGTATGCACCCACTGCGGTAAAGGCATGGTTATCAAAGAGGGCAGGTTTGGAAAGTTTTTGGGCTGCTCCGGATACCCGGAATGCAAGAATACTATGCCCATCAACCTCGGTATACAGTGTCCGGAAAAGGACTGCACTGGTAAGCTCTGCGAAAAAAGAACGAAGAAGGGAAAAGTATTTTTTAGTTGCACCAACTATCCTACGTGTACGTTCGCCATATGGGATAGACCCGTGTCAGAGCCTTGTCCCCTGTGCGGCGCACCGTTTCTTATCGAAAAGCGCTCTCCACGGGTAGGCAGTCATAAGGCCTGTCGTGCCGCGGACTGCCGATACAAAGCCCCCCTGCAATAGAGATGACCACTGACAAACCCATCATCGTAATAGGCGGCGGCCTTGCCGGCTGTGAGGCAGCGAGACAGCTATTAACAAGGAGCCACCCCGTCGTCATCTATGAAATGAAACCGGAGACATTTTCCCCCGCCCATAAATCACCCTACCTAGCAGAATTGGTATGCAGCAATTCACTTCGGTCTAACGTACCGGAGAGCGCCGCGGGTCTCCTGAAGGAGGAGATGCGCATCATGGACTCTCTCATCATAGAGGCGGCGGATAGGACGGCAATTCCCGCAGGCAAGGCCCTCGCCGTGGATAGGGCGCGTTTTTCCATGTATGTGGAAGAGAGACTCCTCTCGCAGAAAAAGCTTACCATCATCAGGAAGGAATTGCGGGAAATCCCCGACGACCATGTGGTCATTATCGCAACTGGTCCTCTCACCTCTGATGCCCTGGCCAAGGGCATTGCAGAACTTACAGGCAGCGACTACCTTTACTTCTACGACGCTATCTCCCCGATCATTGACGGGGACTCCATAGATTATACCAGAGTTTTCCGAGCTTCAAGATATAGCGACGGAGAAGGCGATTATCTGAATTGTCCTATGGAAAGGGCAGAATACGAGCAGTTCTGGCAGGCATTGATAGAAGGCGAAGAGGTCCCTCTGAAAGCGTTTGAAGAATTGAAATTCTTCAGCGGGTGTCTCCCCATTGAAGTTCTTGCCAGAAGTGGAAAACATACCCTAGCGTTCGGGCCGATGAAGCCGGTGGGACTGTTAGACCCAAGGACAGGGAAGCAGCCATATGCGGTGGTGCAATTGCGGCAGGAGGATGAGGGCGGCAGGCTCTTCAATATGGTGGGGTTTCAGACAAAGCTTACCTGGCCTGAACAGCGTCGCATATTGAGAATGATTCCGGGACTGGAAAATGCAGAGTTTGCAAGATACGGGAGCATTCACCGCAATACGTTTATCAACTCCCCCACGCTACTCAGAGGATCACTTCAATTGCGGACGAAGGACAATGTTTTTTTCGCCGGTCAGATAACGGGGGCGGAAGGATACGTCGAATCCTCGGCAATCGGTCTTTTAGCTGGACTGAGCGCCTCCTGCTGTCTTTCCGGCCGGGTCATGACGCCGCCGCCCACAACAACAGCATTGGGCGCCATGCTGCACCATATCATTCATGCAGATCAAAAAAATTTTCAGCCCATGAATATCAATTTCGGCATATTCCCGCCTCTTACGCAGAAAGTGCCCAAAAAAGACAGAGGTCAGTATTATGCGGAGCGTTCCCTCAGAGCTCTGAGAGATTGGAAAGAAAGACGGGGTTATGATCTTAGTTCATCTTCAACATCGGCGGGAAAGGTGCGTCAACCGTCTGAATCGCCGTAACTAAGCCTTTGCGTCGAAATAATACTGCCTGATCCGTGATATATACGTTCTGGTTTCCCCTGGCAGTTTGCCCGGATGCCGCTCCACATTTCCCATACCCCAGTTATAAGCGGCAAGCGCACGATCGACATCGCCATCATATCGATCCAGAAGACCTTTTAAATAGCGCGTCCCTCCCATGACATTTTCATAAGGGTCATAAGGATCTTTGACGCCAAGATCTCTGGCGGTTTCCGGCATGAGCTGCATAAGCCCCATGGCTCCTTTAGGTGATGTGCTGTTCCGGTTGAAATTGCTTTCCGCCTTTATGACTCCCCTTATCAAATCAGGGTCAACACTGAACCTCTGAGCAGCATTGCTGATTATGTCATCTATACTGCCTTTTAGGGGGCCTACGTCATTTTTTTGCGGCTCGTGCCGTATTTTTGACGCTGATGATTCCGGCAGATACCCGGTAATATTCGGCTTCGTGAATGCCTGAAATGGTATCAACAAGTCACTACCTTGCCTTTCGCCTGAAACTACACGGAATAACCTCTCATTCATCTGCATTCTCATCGCAAATAATAGCGTCTGAACCTGTTCCTTATCCAGGGTGGGCGCCACAGACAAGGCATCTTTCAGGACAGCCTCGAAGGCAGTGTTCTTGCGGACGGTTTCATCCTGCATCCGCGCTTTGTGGGCTCGAATTTCCCTGGAATATGAAGATTCCGTTTCTATGTCATTTCTTATCTGAATAGCCATGGTTGACTCCGGACTTGAGGTTATACTCTTATTACTTACAAAACATATGCCAACTTTATTTATTATATGGTACCTATAATCTACGTAGCCGATAAAATACGCTTGACAAAATAGTAATTTTATCCCACATTTACGGCGTCATTACAGAACTTTATTTTCGGCTTTATTGCAGTTATTTCACTTCCATACGGAAAAGATGAAAGGAATTCATAGTGAAACTAAGTGAGCAGCTAACATCCCAAGCGCCAAATGGTGAATTATTTCCACTTCCTAGGGAGGGTGACTATCTTTCGGAATTTAAGCGTCTGCAACAGATCGTGCATGAACAAAGGTCACTGGGGCGTGAGATCGTTGTTGTCATGGGCCTGGGATTTGTGGGCGCCGTCATGGCGGGCGTCGTCGCCGATACCGTCGACCCGACTACGGGGAAACCAAAAAAGTTTGTCATAGGAATGCAGAGACCCTCAACGCGCTCTTACTGGAAGATTCCCTATATCAATAGGGGCATTGCACCTATCGAATCGGAAGATCCAGAGGTCGCGCCCTTGATCAGTCGCTGCGTCAGTGAGAAAAGGACTCTCATTGCTACTTTTACCTACGACGTCCTTTCCCTTGCCGACTGCGTTGTGGTGGATGTCCAGTGTGATTATAACAAAGAAACCCTGGGCAACGTGAGGCGCGGAGAGGCGGATATCACCGCCTTCGAAGACAGTCTAAGAATCATCGGCGAAAGGATTAAGCCGGAATGCATGATTTTGATTGAGACAACGGTTCCGCCGGGAACGACCGAATATATAGCCTACCCAATACTGAAGAAGGCCTTTGAGAAACGGGGCATGGCCGACAGGGAGCCTCTCTTGTCCCATTCCTTTGAAAGGGTCATGCCGGGACGCCAGTATGTTTCTTCAATACGCGATTTCTGGCGCGTCGCGAGCGGCATCAATGAAGAGGCACGGAGGCGAGTCATAGCATTCCTGTCTGATATTATTAACGTGGGAAAATACCCCCTTACGATTCTGGACCGCCCCATCGAAAGCGAAACCTGCAAAATCGTCGAGAATTCTTATCGGGCCACCTTGCTTGCCTATCTCCATGAATGGAGTCTTTTTGCAGAGCGCAACGGGGTCGATTTGATCAAAGTATTGGATGCCATCAGGGTCCGGCCGACGCATTCCAACATAATTTTCCCCGGCCCGGGCATCGGAGGCTATTGTCTTCCGAAGGACGGCGGGCTTGGTGTATGGGCTTACCATACCTTGATGGGGTTTGAAGACGACATCTTTAAAATCACGCCCCTGGCTATCGATATAAATGATACACGCCCCCTTCATGCAGCGCAACTGGTGCGTGACGCGTTGCGGAACATGGGAAAGATTGTAGCCGCTTGCAGAATTGCCGTTCTCGGGGTATCTTACCGGGAAGATGTGGGCGATACACGCTATAGCGGCTCGGAGATTCTGGTTCGCAAGCTCTCTGAGATGGGGGCCGATGTCATCGTACATGATCCCTATGTGAAGCACTGGTGGGAATTCGAAAAACAGGAAAGCTATCCGACGCCCGGCCATTCAAGGGCGCGGTTCTTCCGAAATCAGGAAAAGCTCGCTGAACTTCGCGTCAACCAGGATCTTTCGGAGACGCTGGAAATGGCTGACGCCGTTGTGCTCGCAGTGCGTCATGAAATGTACCTGAAGCTGACGCCGGATGGCGTTCTCGGAATGACGGGGCGCCCCGTCGCCGTTGTCGACTGCTTCGGCATATTGGATGATGCAAAGATCAGGCGCTTCTTTGAGCTTGGCTGTGAAGTGAAGGGATTGGGCCGCGGCCACGTAAAGAGAATCAAGGATGAGGTACGGAAAGCGCAGCCATGAGCAAAGAAAAAGGGGTTGTCATGCCGACAAACCCCTTGATTTATTTTGGTAGCGGGGGATGGATTTGAACCACCGACCTTTGGGTTATGAGCCCAACGAGCTACCAGACTGCTCCACCCCGCGTCATCTCGATTATTCACAAATGAGTGTGACTTTCTAAACCAACACCTGCACTTTGTCAAGGTATTTTTCGTGTTTCTCCCCGCTTACAAGGGAGTGCAATCGAAAAGACAGATCCTTTACCCTCCTCGCTTTTCAGGGAGATAGTACCGCCGGTTCGGCTCTTGCGATCACTCCAAAATTATAATTCTGGAATCCGCTTATAAAAAGATCTGAAGGGACAAGAGAAATAAAACTTACCAGAAAGGCGGCGGACACAAGCCATCTCCGTCCAGAAATACCGAGGAACGAATGAATGAATTGTATATAGACGCGCAAGGCAAGGACAAAGAGAAATGGAGTATCCTGTCTATAGTAAGGGCAAGGATCTTATCCGGAATTGTTGAAACCAGTACCATGTCTGCATTAACCAATGCGACTGTATGACAGATACCGGCAAATAACGTATTTCTGGGGTTCTTCCCGCTCCTTATAATGGAAATCAAGGTGAGACATATGAGAACAAGAAAACCGAGAATCGGGGGGATCGCATAGGCACCTGACATTTGCAGGTAGCCCGTAAACATATGCCTGCTCCCTGTTCTTACAATTTTCCCGCCTTCTTCGCCTCAGTTAAATAACCCATCATTCTATAGATCAATTTTGCAGTAAGGAAATCGGGGGCAACCATTCCGGGAATAGGTAACAGTTCAACGACATCAAACCCCCGTACCCGGCAGCGTTTTGATACCTCTCTTACGAGACGCAAGATGTCTTTCCAGTAAATGCCCCCCGGCTCAGGAGTGCCGGTTGAAGGCATGACAGAAGGATCAAGAACATCTATATCAATAGTGACGTAGACGTCGCCGCTCAGGTTTTCACATATTTTTTCCCACCAGTTACGCTCTTCAAGTATAAAATCCGCAGAAAAAGTCTTTATCTTGCCTTCCATCATAAAGGCGCCCTCTTCTGCACTCATGCTTCTGATACCAGCCTGGACGAGGGGGCAGATTTCGGATATGCGGCGCCCGACAGATGCATGGCTGTATGGACTGCATTGATAATAATTTCTGAGGTCCGCGTGTGCATCGAGTTGAAGGACAGATATACCGGGGTACTTTTCGTTGAACGCCTGCACGGCGCCAAATGAAATGCTATGCTCCCCTCCCAGCAAGACCGGAACCTTGTTGGAAAAAAGAATATCAGCGACCGCATGCCTTACGGCATGCACCATCTCACTTGGACCGCGCGCATCAGACTCCAGGGGCGGCAGGGTATAAATACCGGCCAGATAAGTCTCCTTGCAAAGCTCCTCATCGTAAAGCTCCATCTGGCTGGAAGCCTCCAGGATGGCATGAGGCCCTCTCCGCGACCCCGACTGATAAGTTGACGTCAAGTCATAAGGAATGGGCAAAACTATGAATGTTGATTCTTCGAAAGATGGAAACGCAGGATCAACTCCGCCGAAATTCATCATAACTCCTTTGAAAGGTAGGTTTTATGCTTAGCATACGTGGCGCCGCATGTCCAGTTTTCCTCGCCTGCCTCCCGGTAACGCATCAGGCGGATTTGCCCCCTTTAGATGAAGAGAGAGACTTATAATACGATAATGTGAAGCGGCCATCCTCATAGCAAAGATAAGAATAGTGTCTGATCCAGTCGCCAAGAGTCACAAAAGTTTTTCTTCGTCCTCCGATCTCATATTCCTTCAAAAGCGGGATATGGCAGTGGCCGATGATTACGGCATCAATGCCTTCATGAAACTTATTTAGGGCGAACGCCTCCATCTTTCTTGCAATAATAGTTTCAGACTCAATTGTAAGTTCCTTGCTCACAGCGGAGCTCACGCGGGCAATTTTCCACAGGAGAGATGGAGGGATGCTCCTCTGCATCCTGTAAAATAAACCGCTCCTCAGCAACTTCCTCAGAAGGACATACTTCTTGTTTGTCCTATCTATGGTATCCCCATGAGATATAAGTACGTTTCTGCCATCCAAATCGATATTAGCCCATTCGGCAAAAACCGCTATTCCATGCGTTTTCGTAAAATAATCTCCGAGGAAGAAATCGTGGTTCCCCTCAAACAGGTGTATGCGCATTCCCCTCTTCTTAAGAGCAATCAGCTTTTCAATGACAGCCTTAAACGCCGGATAGATGTGACCGTCCCGGCAGAACCAGAAATCGAACAGATCCCCCAGAATAAAGAGATCGTCGACATGATCACTTGGTAAATCCAAGAATTTCATGATTTGATTATAGCCGTCATCAACCTGATTTTTTAAATGGGCGTCAGACAGGAAAACCGCTTTTGTCATCCCCCTACCCTCTTCTTACGTCAATAGTAAATCACCATACTTTTTCCGTTTCAATTAACATAAATATGGAGCTATCAAAAGCCCAATTTTTTGATCACGTCTTGCGAAACAATATGAAGCACGAGAAATACTTTCTCAAAATAAGTTGACAAACGGTCATGTTGTTCCTATAAGACACAGTCTGTTTGACAGGATGTTAGCCGCGCATATAAATATTAAAGCATAGACATTGAAGAGGTTTACTTTTGACGGGAACGCTTGTAAATACGGGAGCCATCATTGCCGGAAGCGTCATCGGGATTTCCGCCGGCCGCTTCCTTTCGGAAAGGATCAAGACGATAGTCGTGCAGGCCCTCGGCCTTTCCGTCGCATTCATAGGCTTCAAAATGGCCCTTTCCGGTAAAGAGCCGATCGTCATTATCGGATGTGTTTTGTTAGGCGCAATTACCGGGGAGTTGATTAGAATCGAGCAGGGTGTTGAGCACCTGGGGAGATGGCTTAAGGCGCGCACCCGCTCCGACTCTTCAACATTTGTGCAGGGTTTTGTTTCAGCCTCAATTCTCTACCTTACCGGTGCAATGATGATCGTCGGCTCTATTCAGGACGGCTCTTCCGGAGACGCCAGCATACTCTACATCAAGTCACTACTTGACGGGGTCGCCTCCATTGCCTTTGCGTCCACCCTCGGCATCGGCGTGGCATTTTCTGCACTATCCGTTCTTATCGTCCAGGGATCCATCACCCTTCTGTCTTCAAAGCTTTTATTTATGCAGAACCCCGCCGTTATCGAAGCTGTCACTGCTTCCGGCGGTCTCCTCATCATAGGCATCGGAACCAACATACTCGAACTTACCAAGATCAGGATAGGAAATTTCATACCCGCCCTTCTTTATGCTATTCTCTGGACGGTCTTCACCTAAGCGACAAAAGAGCTAATCATTTCTGCTCAGGCAACGCTCTCCCCAGCGCATGGGCACTATGACCGCAAGAACGCAAAGAAAAAGAACCAGAGCAAAAGAAACAACAAGCCATATCCACTGAAGAGTGGATAGGCTCGCCCCGCGAAAGCCCGCCATAAAGACCGCATAGACGGGCCCTGCTTCCAGAACAATAACAGTACCAATGAAACCGGCACAGAGAATCATGAAGAGGAGACCGCCGAAGCTTGTTACAGACTGCGCCGGATTTTCAGACTGAAAGTCAGGATAGGCCGCGCCAAAACCGACCCCCATGGATACAATCCCCGGAACCATAAAGAAAACCGTCGTGACCGACAGAACCATCATGAAGGGCGTTACATGAAGGAGTATATTGGAGACGACAATGAGAATTTCAGTAAGTATGAGAAGGGGCACATAATACACGCAAATTTTGATCCAGAGAAGCGTTCTCATCTTGATAGGTGACGATCGTACAATCCAGAAGGCCTCCCCCTCCATACTCACGGCTGGATAAACAAATCGCGCCGCCACGGCAGTGAGCACAAATGTTGCGAGTCCCATGTTTAAGAAAGAAAAGATATTCTGAAGGTACACGGTCTTTATGGGAGACTTGTCGAGCGGCAGAACGGAAAAATTGTACAGATAGATGACGATCAGGGCAACGATAAGAAATATTTGCGGCCACTGGGTCTGATCCCTGAAAAAAGTCTTGATGTCCTTTACGGCAAAGGCTCTCACAGCGCCCGACAGATGATTCAATATATATGTCCAGTCCCGGCGCCTCCCGCTGCGAAATGGAAACAGGCGCCCGGCTGTAGTCTGCGCTTTAGAATAGCCGATGAAATAAGTCGCCCCCGAAACCCAGGTTATAACAAAGATCGTGGCAACTGCAAAACTCCAGGTAAGGATCAGATCGAAGGCCGCACTGCCGACTTGTCCTTGAAGGGCGGCCTGTATGCTGTCGAAAATCCACGTTGTCGGAAGAAAAGGTGAACCCGGCGTTTCAAGAGATTTGAAGTAGAGAATAAGAGAGGCGAAGCTGTCAGGATTGACTAGCCTCTCGGGTCTCATCAGGCGAAATGCCATGAGCAGAATCAAGAATAGTACAAAGCCCAGGAAAATGAAGAAAGACCTTAGGCGGCCTGCCGGCAGTATCACAGCCACCAGAACTACGGCAACAGAACTGATGCCTGAGGCAATGATACATAGCGGTATAATTGTCAGGCCCACCGTCGTATAAAAAAATAAACCTGCCTTATATACGATGCCGTAAGAGAGGAACACAGGCAGCATGTACACGATGACCATCCATGAGCTGTCGATGGTACTCTCAAACCAGCGTGCGAGAAATATTTTTGCCGTGGACACAGGCATGGAATGGACGAGTATCAGGTCTTTGCTTAAATACAGTTTCGTGAGGGAAGTTATTATACTGCTGAATATAAGCAGTGAAAATAACGTCACAAGAACCATGGACATGAGCTTACGGGCAAGGACGTCCCCAAAACCCTCAACGCCTTGAAAATAGACGAGGACACGATAAAAGATGGCAAAAATTCCCGCCCAGAATAGCAGGCCCACCGTACCGAAGAGGAGGACTTTTAATTTGCGGTTCTTTGCATCTTTTGAGTAACTACCATTCTTAAAAGACAAAAGGCGCGGCCTCAACAGGGCAAGAATCTCTCTCATTAAAGCTGCGGCTCCTCTGTCAGTATTAAAAACACCTCTTCCAGGTCTGCCTCTTCCACTCCGGCATCCTTCTTGAGATCCCCCGTGGTACCGGTCGCGATAAGGGAGCCTCTATGAATGATGCCAATGCGGTCACAGATGTCTTCCGCAACGGCCAAGGTATGTGTCGACATGAAGATTGTCATCCCCCCACGAGACAGTTCCCGGAACATATTCTTAACCATTCTTATCGCCGCAGGATCGAGACCAACCATCGGTTCATCGACAATAATCACGGTAGGATCATGAAGGAGGGCCGAAGAAATAATTAGGCGCTGTTTCATTCCGTGGGAATAGGATTCGATGAGTTCATCCGCCCAGTTAAAAATCGCAAATTTTTTCAACAGAGTCTGCGCCTTATCCAAAAATATCCGCTCATCGACACCATATAGGTCTGCAGAAAACCGCATGAATTCCATGCCTGTCAGCTTTTCGTAGATAAATGGCCTGTCAGGTATGAAACCGATCCTCCGCTTAACTCCCTCCGGATCATCGGCCATGTTTATCCCGTCGATAACAACTACACCATCGGTTGGTGCAAGGACTCCACCCATAATGCGTATCGTCGTTGTTTTGCCGGCGCCGTTCGGACCTATGAATCCATATATTTCACCTCTCGATACGGAAAGGTTGAGATTGTTTACGGCCAGAGTATTCCCATAGCGTTTGGTAAGATTATTCAATTCGATCATTTTTTGGTCTCTAAGACTGTTCATATTAATCCTTGCCCAATGGATGAGGCCGTCATCTGGATTTATCGAGGACAGTAAGCCGCACCTTCCCAATAACGCCGATCAGATCGATCTGCTGATCTGCCTCCCCTCTAGCGAATCGAATGTGTGTAACATCCGCCGGCATCTGGTCCATGACGGCATCCGCAGTAACCCATGCTCCGATAAAAAGTACATTCCATGCATGATAATAAAATCTTCCCCTCTGATAGACGAGTCCTACTTCCACCTGTGCCGGAATGCCCGCAGCCCGGGCCAGTGCAGCAAGCAAGACTGCGTGTTCATTGCAATCACCAACGAGATTGTTCAGTGTCTCGAGGGCATTGGGAACGGCGAGGACAGGCCTTTTCTCCACATTCTTATAAACCCACGCTACAAGCTTTGAAGCCATCACAGAGACGGGATCATCAGGAGAGACAATTTCCTGCGCCTTGCTCACGATCTTCGGATCGTCAGATTGAATAAACGGACTGGACTTTAGAAAGGCTTCATTCCCCGTAATATTTGCGACCCGGAAGGGGCGCGTCGGGATCGTTTCTTTCTGGACCACCAGTGTATCCTTTCTTAACGTCTGTCTGCCTCCATTTAATTTGAGGTTATTCTTCTCTATATTGGTTATCTTGACCTTCAGGATCGACAACGCAGATGGATCGTCAATGACCACATTTGAAGGGACGGAAGCAATCTGCGTCAGGTCAGCGCTGGCAGCGAGAGCCAATCCATCTAGCGCCTGACTTTTTGTAACCTGTTCCAGGGTTATCCCCAGGATACCCTGTTCTCTTAAGATATCACCGGCCGATCCGATCCATGCGAGTTGCTTCGCTCCCATAAAATCAACAGATATCTTCCTGGTTTTTCTCTCTTGACCCATAATCGTGATGACATCATCTCCCAGCATGGTTAGTTTCACAGGTCTCTGACCCATGGTTGCCGGATCAAAGACATTAACAGTTCTGGTCTCTCCCTCTTTCATTTCCGCAATATCGTTAGCCTCAAGAATACCATTGGCCAGATGGGGCGCGTCTTTGAGGTTAATCACCGTCTTCTTCTCGGAGCCGGGGATTTCCGTATAAAGTGTAACCTGTTTGCCGCTTACAACCCCATGCGCCTGGAAGCGAAAGAGGCTCGAACGGAGGTCAAAATCAAAAGAAGACATGGTCATATCGGGATTCAGATCTCCGTCCGTCTTAATCGTCATCCCCTGGACCACGCCCATCGTATTGATCTGCAAGAAAACAGATTCCGAAAAATGATGCCCTTTCTCGGTTTTTGAGAAACGTCTGTGGCTATACCCTATTTTTTTCCCATTCTGAGAAATATTCATCCACGATTCTTTTTCCTGCAGCTTTTGGACACCGGAAAGATAAGGCGCTTTGCCGTCTCTTGATGAAAATAATTGGTATCGTCCCCAATTAAGAACATCGAGACGAACGGCAAGCAGCAGAAAAGAAAGTATTACGAATCCAACACCGATAATCCAATGCCGTTTTATTCTGAAGCCAGCCATATTTCATCCATAAGGTCTTGAAAGAAAACTCTTAAAATATCCCGTGTAACATTCTTCATCACTTCAAAATCCGCTCCGGTATGTATCAATCTTCCTAATGCTTTCAGCCCCGCTCATTCCCGATAATCTTGGAGCCCATTAACATTGGGAAGTTGACGGTCACGATCAAATTTTTGAGAGTATAATTAACTGGCCTTGAGATGTCAATTAAACTCACAAGGGCATCCGGGTTAACTCACGAAAATCGATCTTGTCATGGATTTTAATTTCTGATAGCCTCCGTCCATATATTATATTTTTCAATTTCTCACTTTTTGCGAGGTCATCAACAGCTAATGAAAGAAAGTCAATCAATGAAGCGGGCTAAAGAGGTTCTGAGGATAGAAGCCGAGAGTATTTTAGATCTTGTCGACAAAGTGGGCGCCAGCTTTGATAAAGCAGTAAGAATTATTTACAGATCAAAAGGCCGGGTTATCGTTACCGGTATAGGCAAATCCGGATTGATCGGCAAGAAGATTGTTGCCACCCTTACGAGTACAGGCACGCCCGCCATCTTCCTCCACCCCGTAGAAGGCATGCATGGAGATTTAGGCATTGTCACAAAAGATGACGTCATGCTGGCAATTTCAAACAGTGGTGAAACCGATGAGCTCAATATGATCATAGGCAGCATCCGAAAGATCGGCGCGCACCTCATCTCCTTCACCGGCAACCTCTCCTCAACGCTTGCCAAGGCAAGTCATGTCGTCATCGATGTCGGCGTGGAAAGAGAGGCCTGTCCATTCGGCTTGGCCCCGACCTCAAGCACCACGGCGTCTTTAGCCATGGGAGACGCTCTGGCGGCTGTCCTGATTGAGAAAAGAAAATTTAAAGAGAAGGATTTTCATAGATTTCATCCTGCGGGAAATCTGGGACAGCGCCTGAGGGCCAAGGTAAGAGATGTAATGATAACGGGCGCGCAGATTCCCAAAGTTCGTTCCGGAACATCAGCCGTCAAGGCAATTGAAGAAATGGACAGAGGCAACAGGGGATTCGTTCTTATTACGAGCAGAGAAAATTCTTTGAAGGGAATTTTGACAGACGGTGATCTGCGACGTCTGGTACGACGTGGTACGGATTTTAGAAACAGGACTATCGACGATGTAATGACTTTGTCACCAAAGACGATCGAGGAAAATGCATCTCTTGCGCGCACCATAGAATATATGCAAAAGGAAGAGATAACTACCCTCGCTGTTGTAAACGGGAAAAACCGCCTCAAAGGATATATTCATCTTCACGACATCCTTGGCAGAGGGGGAACTTTGAAGATCTCCGTAGCTTGATAATGGGATCGCCAGGCAAGGCATAAATTAAAGCGAAAAACTTCGTCATATCGATGTTTAGGATGTCTCGTGAACTCTAAATGATCAAGGGCGATAAAGATAGCTTATGGGTGACTCATATCAGATCATAGTCACGAACTTTCCACCTTCCAAGTTTTTCAAATGAGTCCTCGGCCGCCTTTAAGATTAATTTGCTGGCAACATGTTTGACAAAAAATCATCAAACCCCGCGGCACGGCACTCCTAAAGGCCATAGAAAGTACTCTATCCGGTAAAAGGCAGGGGCGATGCAGATTTTATCCTTCTCCCGAATCTTCCAGCAAAGATCTATACTGTTTATACCGGGCAGCCTGAGATCCAAGAACATTGCCATGATGGTCTCTGTTTTAGGCTCTTCACGGCCTCTGCCGCATTCTTGGCGGTTCGTACCTTATGACGGGCTGAAGTGAGAGTCTCCTTCAGCATAGCAAGAACTGACACTTCATCATCCACAACCAGAATTTTCTTGTCGCCTGCAACGACCATGATAAACACCTCTTAAACTCTCAGCATGGAGTTTTGATAATATCTGTCGGAATTACAAAGCGAAATAAAAAAAGCGCCTTGGGCGGGCAAGTTCGGCCGCGCTGACAGAGCTTTACAGACAGCCCGGAAATATAATCTGCTTAATCAAAATCTGAAGATGCTTAAATGACAGCGACCCGATGTGCGATACGGCGGACATTGCAAGAAGAATGAATTCGTAAAGCCACTCGAATTGCCCGAATGTGCGATTCCTTTGAATCCGGTCAGAATTTAGTTATAAATAAAGATTAACCCAGTGTGGTTAACCGTTTGATATCATTGGTAGGCGGTACTGGATTTGAACCAGTGACTTCTACCGTGTGAAGGTAGCACTCTCCCCCTGAGTTAACCGCCCATTAAGCGTTTCCTATATACTAAAGAAAGGTCATTTTCAAGAGAAAAGCCACAAGAAAATATAAGATTTCTTCTGTTCAGCATCGTGAAGATTCTTTCATCTAGGCGTTTCATATTTCATTTCTCTCGCCATTCATTTTTGGTTATAATAGGGGCGGGAGTAACGCATAACATTTAGCGAATAACCGGTGATGATTTATGGCAACGAAGAAAAAAATGATTCGCTATCTCTTGTGGTTCATGGTTTTTCTTGTAGCATTTCTTTCTTACTCCCTGTTGAAAGTAAGGTCTACCCCCTCTGTCTCAGTCAAGAGGCGGGATACAACACTCATCGGCGATACCCGCAAGCTGCACAGGCATATAGAAAAATTAACCGTGGAAATCGGTTCAAGAAGCGTTCGTGAATATGACGAAATAGAAGCGACAAAAGGGTACATCGTCTCCTGTCTCAAAGCCTTCGGCTATGTCCCCAGCTTTCAAACCTTCACCTACAGTAGAAAAAGATACAGCAACGTCATCGCTTCAAGAAAGGGAGCAAAACTTCCCAATGAAACCGTAATTATCGGCGCTCATTACGATACCGCATATGGAACACCCGGCGCTGATGACAATGCCAGCGCCGTTGCCATCCTTCTCGAGATTGCCCGGGCTTTGAAGGACTTTTCACCTGACAGGACGTTGAAGCTGATATTCTTCGTAGTTGAAGAACCTCCTATATTCAGATCCGAACAAATGGGAAGTTATGTCTATGCGAAGGAGGCTAAATCGAGGAATGAAAACATAACGTCTATGATTTGCCTTGAGATGCTGGGATATTATACCAATGAAAAGGACGGCCAGACGTACCCCTTCCCCATTATGAGCCGGTTTTATCCATCTACGCCTAATTTCATATCCGTAGTCGGCAATCTAAATTCGAGAAGTCTTGTTGGAAAGGTCAAGAATTCTCTGAGGGCGGGTTCCCGTATCCCCGTCGAAACATTGTCTGCGCTCAGTTTTGTTATTGGTGTAGATTTTTCAGATCACCAATCCTTCTGGAAAATGGGGTATCCCGCGGTAATGGTAACAGACACCGCCTTTTACAGAAATCCGAATTACCACACGGAAACGGACACCATTGACACGCTGGACTTTGATAAGATGTCCGATCTGTTAAGAGGCCTGATACAGGTGGCCAAAGACCTTACAGATTCTTCACTGCCGTAATGCAACAAAATCCCCCCATTACTCTTTTTGAAAAGGGTTCAGGGGGGATCTTCTTTTTAGTAGTCATAATCTCCCATATCGGGTGGCATTCCTCCGGGCATCGGCGGCGCCGTTTTCTTTTTGGGTTTCTCGGCAACCATGGCTTCCGTGGTCAGGAGCAGGGAAGCTACGGATGCGGCGTTCTGAAGGGCGAAACGGGATACTTTCGTGGGATCAATAATTCCTGCCTTTGTCATATTCGCATACTTGCCGGTATCGGCATCGAAGCCGTAATCATCCTTGCCCGCCTTAACCTTCTCCGCGACAACGGAACCTTCATATCCCGCATTTATGGCAATCTGCCTCGTTGGTTCTTCGATAGCCCGTTTAACGATATCAACTCCATACTTTTCATCGGCAGCGACCTTCGCCTTCGCCAGAGCAGGCAAACTCCGCAGATATGCTACGCCGCCGCCAGGTACGATGCCTTCCTCAACGGCCGCACGTGTTGCATTTAATGCATCCTCGACGCGCGCCTTTTTTTCCTTCATCTCAAATTCAGTTGCCGCACCGACCTTAATGACCGCGACACCGCCGACTAATTTCGCCAGACGTTCCTGCAATTTTTCCTTGTCGTAAGTCGACGTGGTTTCCTCAATCTGAGCCCGAGTTTGCCTCACCCTTCCTTCGATGTCGGATTTCTTCCCGCCTCCGTCGATGATGGTCGTGTTGTCCTTATCTATATTCATGCGCTTGCATGTGCCCAGATCTTTTAAAGTGATACTTTCCAATTTGACGCCCAGGTCTTCTGAAATGACCTTCCCCCCTGTCAAAATGGCTATGTCTTCCAGCATGGCTTTTCTTCTGTCGCCAAAACCGGGGGCCTTCACCGCCACACATTTCAGGGTTCCGCGAATCTTGTTGACGACGAGCGTTGCCAGGGCCTCACCTTCCACATCCTCCGCAATAATTACGAGGGGCTTGCCCGTCTTGGCAATCTGCTCAAGTATGGGCAGCATATCCTTCATGTTGCTTATCTTTTTCTCGTTAAGAAGAATATATGGACTCTCCAGATTGACTTCCATTTTTTCCGGATCCGTCACAAAATAGGGAGAGATGTAACCCCGATCAAACTGCATCCCTTCAACGACTTCCAGGGTGGTCTCAATTGATTTCGCTTCTTCCACCGTAATGACGCCTTCCTTGCCCACTTTTTCCATTGACTCGGAAATAATCTCACCGATGGTCGCATCGTTATTGGCGGAGATTGTGCCGACCTGGGTAATTTCTTTCTTGTCCTTTATCGGCTTGGATATCTTCTTCAATTCGTTGACAACAATCTGTACCCCTTTGTCTATACCCCTTTTGAGGGCCATGGGATTCATTCCGGCAGCTACGAGTTTGGATCCTTCACGATATATAGCTTCCGCCAGAATTGTGGCAGTCGTGGTGCCGTCTCCCGCCACATCTGAGGTCTTGGAGGCAACCTCTTTCACCATCTGTGCACCCATATTCTCAAATTTATCCTCCAGTTCTATCTCCTTTGCCACAGTTACTCCGTCTTTGGTAATTGTCGGGGCGCCCCAGGATTTTGCGATGACAACATTACGTCCCTTCGGCCCAAGCGTCACCTTTACAGCGCCGGCCAGGGTTTCCACACCCTTCATAATCTTTTCACGGGCAACCGCGTCATATTTGATTTCTTTCGCCGCCATGCTTGTACCCTCCTTTCATCAGCCAATAATGCAAAATATGTCATCTGCTTTCATAATGACCTGCTCAACTCCGTCTATCTTGATCTCCGTTCCGGCAAACTTTCCAAATAAAATCCGGTCTCCTGCCTTCACTTCCATAGCGATGCGATCGCCGTCATGGTCCCGTTTGCCGGGGCCCGCAGCGATTACCTTTCCTTCCTGCGGCTTTTCTTTCGCCGCATCGGGGATGATAATGCCGCCTGACGTCTTTTCATCCGCTTTGATGTGGGAAACCAGCACGTAATCATTCAAAGGCTTAAATTTCATGATTTCTTTTCCTCCTCGCTGATAATGATAAGTGTCATAATTAATAGTCACTAAATTGAAATTGTCAAGGCATCGACAAGATTTTGTGATTATTTTTCAGAGTTTCTCTCCGGAAAAATAAGGAGCCGATCACCCGGTTTCACCTGCTTCTTAGGCCCCAGATGGTTCCAGATGAGCAAGGCAGGGAGCGGCACCTCAAAAGCGGAGGCTATCGAAGAAAGATTTTCTCCCTTCTTGACGACATAAAAGTGTTCTTTGCGCTCTGCCAGCCATTTTTTCAAGAGGCCTTCAAATCTTGCCTGAAATCCGGGAGCGGCACCCTTCGGAACCAGGATGTCATATTTCCCTTTGGCCAGATAATGCCCTTTGATTTCAGGATTCAGATCCTTAATCACCTTGAAGTATGTCGCGGCAGCCTGAGCAACCAGATAAATAGGCGTTTCCTGATCACATACAAGTTCAACGCGATCAAACTGCAGGGGCGGATAAATATCTTCCTTTGACAGCTTGAATCCATATCTTTCGGGATTGGATAGTATCTCCTTTGCAGAAATTGCCCGGAGAATATATTGCTGCGTCTCCATGGGGAGATACAGATAATAATAATTGTTCGTATTCTGAAGGAGCATTTCCGTTCTTAGACCTTCTTCACCCATATTATAGGCAGCAGCCGCGAGTGTCCACGATCCGAATTTCTCGTGAAGTTTTTTCAGATAATTAATTGCTGCCCTGGTGGAGGAAAAAAAATTTCTCCGCTCGTCGACATCTGAGTCAATCTTGAGACCGTATTTTTTCCCCGTCCCCTCCATAAACTGCCAGCTGCCCCTCGCTCCCTTTGGTGAAGTAAGATGGAACGTAAGCGAACTCTCTATGATAGCCACATATTTAAGATCCATAGGCATATTATTCTGCTTCAGCATTTCTTCGATATAGGGCATGTAACGTCCGGAGCGTTTCATCCAGAGGATGACCTGGGGACGATTCCAAAGGGCAACCAGGAACTCCTTCTCCAGTCGCTCCCGGATTTCCGGATTATCAAGAGGAACAGGCTCTCGACAGAAATCCAAGGGGCCGATCATCTTAATTAATGTGAGCATCGACGATGAAGAAGGCGGTTCAGACATATAGGGTACATCGCACCAGGCAGGTGTGCCTGTGAGAAGCGCCATACACAAAGCTAATAAAAAAATCCCTAAACTTCTTCTAAGAAAGTTTGCATGTTCATAACCTAAAGACATGTTCATCTCCTTGTCATTTCTTTTGCTTATTAGTCAGCGTATATTATCATATCTGCCATCAGTCAAGAAAAGTTCGTTTATGCATTTGATGAACATGGTCTGCTCCTGCGATAAAGGGGTTTACAAACAAGTGTGATTCCTTTAATGTAGAATAAGACAAATCGCAGACATCTCTTGCGCCCCTGCGCTTGTGATGCTTTGGAGTTACATCTTCTAAGGCGATTTGCGCAATATTACTATCCCAGCAGTTAAGAAATATGGCCGTTAAACCGAAAGATGCCGCAACGGTAATCATCCTCCGTAAATCACCGAGAGACACGGGAGACTTTGAGGTCCTCATGGTCTTAAGACACATGGACAGCAAATTCGTACCCGGCTCCTATGTATTCCCCGGAGGCTGTCTGGATCAGGGAGATTATTCAGCGGAAATGGAAAGCCTCTGCACAGGTATGGATGCGAAGAAGGCGCAAGCCATACTTCACGATATGTCGCCGCCGGAAAAGGCCTTGGGTGCTTGGGTGGCAGGCATCCGGGAGACATTTGAAGAAGTCGGCCTGCTCATGGCCTATCGCTGTGACAAGACTTTGATGTCTTTCGATTCGGAAGATGTCCGGAGCCGCTTCCGTTCATATCGCAAAAAATTACAGACCGGAGAAATCACTCTAAGAACCATATTTCAGACTGAGGGACTAACGCTCGCCACGGATCGTCTCCATTACTTTTCTCACTGGATAACCCCCGAATTCCTACCGCACCGTTATGATGTCAGGTTCTTTATTGCTGAGGCGCCCGCTAACCAGGAGGCACTCCACGACGGCATTGAATTGACGAGACACGTCTGGATTACCCCGAAAAAGATCCTTGAGGGCTTTCGCCGGAAGGAATTTGATATGGTAGTTCCCACTCTGGTGACAATTGAGGAACTCTCCCGCTACAAGGCGATACGGGATATTATCACCTCCACGAAGAATAAGAAAGTCAATTCTATTCTCACCGTCATGATCGAGGAAGGCGGCGCGATTGTCGAGTACTCACCCGACGGGCGGATTTTCAAAAACATGCCGCCTTCCGTAGTTTGACGAGTCAGGCAATTGATAGTGACATCCCCTCCTCACTGAAGTGAGAAGCATCCAGTATTTTGAATGCGGATCGTAGAGATTGCAATCTGAGGTTTGAACGAGAACGGGTTTAAAGTCGTTCTCGCACTATGGTCCGGGAAATTCCCGGAGAGGCGTTGCCACACCGCTGGTTCTGATTTTTTTTGACATCATTGAGACAGCTATGATGATCCCTTGGATACTGAAAAGAATAATTCTCGCAAGTAAATATATGTATGCCCGGATCAATGCCTTTTTTTGTTCGTGATCGCACACCACGCATGTCCTCGCAGTTCCCCGTTCATCGAATTTTTTAACAGCCTGCCCCCTGAGTTTCCCCTTGTAGGACAGGCATTCGATAAGCCTCATTACAGGGTTGTTGTTCTGGACTGCGCGGTTAATGCGCCGGTTCACAAACTTGTATTCGGTATCAGCCAGGGTGTCTTGTTCAACCCAATCCCCGACTTTAAATTCTTTAACATCGGGATGGTCGGAAAGGATCCAGCCCCGTATACTTCCAGTCTATGGCTACATTGCCCGCACAGGGATATCACTATCGATCGTCGTCGCGTTACCAAGCTGACCATTGCTGTTACTTCCCCATGCCCAGACTGTGCTGTCGATCTTCAGAGCAACAGCGTCGGAATAGCCTGCAGCAACGGCCTCCACACCCGACATTCCGCTCACCTGCACAGGGGTAACACTGCCGGTCGTAGTTCCATTGCCAAGCTGACCATTGCTGTTACTGCCCCATGCCCAGACCGTGCCATCAATCATCATGGCAACAGTGTGGTAATCGCCCGCGGCAATGCCTATTGCACCTGTGCCATACATTCCGCTTACCTGCCCAGGGGTATAAACGTCGGCCAATGCCCCGTTACCAAGCTGGCCAATATTGTTACTTCCCCATGCCCAGACTGAGCTGCTGGGCGGGTCATTCCGCAGGGCGACAGTGAATGCGTTGCCTGCGGCGATAGCCATTATGTTAGCCAACCCGCCGACCTGCACAGGAATATTACTATCAGTACCAGGCCCATAATTCCCATTACCAAGCTGACCATTACTGTTACCTCCCCATGCCCAGACCGTGCCGCCGCTGCTGTTCGTAAGAGCAACTGTATGGTTATACCCTGCTGCAACGCCTATTACGTTCGACAGTCCTGACGTGCCGCTCACCGGCACAGGGGTATTACTATCGATCGTCGTCGCGTTACCAAGCTGACCATTGCTGTTACTTCCCCATGCCCAGACCGTGCCGTCATTCTTCACGGCGACGGTGAAGTTATTGCCGGCGGAAATGGCTGTCATGCCTGACAGTCCGCTTACCTGCAAAGGGATATGACTATCGGTCGTAGTCCCGTTACCAAGCTGACCATTACTGTTACTTCCCCATGCCCAGACCGTGCCGTCATTCTTCACGGCGACTGTGAAGTTATTGCCGGCGGAAATGGCTGTCATGCCTGACAGTCCGTTCACCTGCAAAGGGATATGACTGTCAGTCGTAGTCCCGTTACCAAGCTGGCCATTACTGTTACTTCCCCATGCCCAGACCGTGCCGTCGCTCCTAAGGTAAACGGTGTGCATTGTCGTCGACACCACACCGCTCCCAAAACCACTGAAGCTGAAACCGCTCCCACTCAGGCCATAGATAATGGCGCTCCGGTTTATCGGTCTAAAGGTGTATCCTGCGAGTGAAGGGGTAATAATGTATGAGCTGTAGTTCGATACGTCAAAGCTATAATTGCCATTTATATCTGTAGTCGCGACCCCTGAACCATCGCCGGAAAGAGTTACTGTTACACCTGAAAGCGGTAAACCGCCTGATGTAATCGTGCCAGAAATCGAGAATGTCTGTGAGCTGCTGAGGCCACATCCTGAAAGCATAACTATTATAACCATGCTTAATAACAATACCAAGATTGTTATGGAAAACTTCATGTGTTCTACCTTGCTATGATTCTTCATACTACCTCCCGCTGGATTTAATATTTAAGGAACATATCATAACTTGCTTTGGCAATGGTATATGTTAAACGATCCATTCTTCCGTAAAATACCGCATATCAGTTGCACTCTGATTCAGGTTGGCAGGAATCTTAGCATCCCCCAAATGTAATATCAGAAATTCTATGCTAATCGGTTTCAGAAATGGAATTACCATATATACTTTACCTATGCAATTTAGGAACTACTGTGGGCAACCTTATCCCAGCGTGACATACTCTATTACCTGCCACGCAAACTAATTTATGACTTTTCTTATTTAAAGAAGACTGACAGCCCTGCAATGGCAAAATTACTGTCAATCCCATAGTTTGGTGATCTGGTATATGCGTTAGACATGTGGCGAAGCCTGTATCCAATGTTAAGGGCTATGTCTTTAGTAAAGAAGAAATAAGATCCTGCCCCGACAGTGCAAGAGAATATAAATCCTCTGGCCTGTGTCTCTGTTGCCAGATTAAGATAGTGAGGGCCTACCACGCCTACAATATAAGGGGAGAACCTTTCCGTCAGCGGATAAGAATACTGAACTCCGACACCGATGCCAAATTCTATGTCCTTTTCAGGCTCCGTAACACGATTTAATTGAGGTTCAATTATAAAAGACAGAGTTCCCTTACGACCAACTAGATTCGAGAAGAAGGCTTTTGCATCAATTCCAATATGCAAGATAAAAGGGACCACCTGATAGCTTCCTTCGTAAACTGAGCCTCTTCCGTATCCGGAAATAAGTCCTAACTCAGAAATCAAAGGTGTCTTGGACGTTTCTCCTTTATCTGATTTTTCATCAGCAAAGCCCATTGCCGGAATAACAATAAGAGTGTAACTAAATACAACCAGAAACGCGAACAGTCTGAATTTACCTGTTACTACTATCATGATCGTGATATCTATTCAACACAGAGAGTAATTACTTGGCGTAACTCTGACCAATCGTTAGAGCAAATACTCTAAAAATATCTAAGCTAAGTCTGCGTTAGAGTTATGTTGAACTTATTTGGTGCATTTCCCGCTTTGTTAACGATCCACACCGGGATGGTTACATTCCCGACAGTCACATCCAGCGTGCCTGTGATCTGCCCCCAGAAGTTGTACCACATTCAAAGTTAGATTTCTGCCATTTTGAATGTCCCCCAAAAACTGTACTGGCTTTAGGGGGCAGGTCATTTTAATGACATTTATCTTTTTTTATGTTAGCATAAAAAAATATGATTCGGCATAATAATTATTTCTTGTTGACGGCTTTTAAAAGTGTCCATTCTTATCAGTTTGACTGACAGGAAAAATCTTATGGCCGTTGAAAAATTGTAAGATTGCAACATACATTTGCTCCTAGTGATAAGTGTTTGGTATAATTTTTGAGTGTTTTCTGTTATTTCTGAGAAGAAACTGGGATAGTATCTGACTTGTTAATTGAATGATTTGCGGTATGGAAGTTATAAACATAAAACATCATTATTTGAAGATAGTAACGGTTGTGAATATTACCATAGGGTTATTACTACTTGCTTCGCTGATTTTTTTTGCGAGGAATATCATAACGCTGGTTCAAAAAAAAGATATGAAACCTCTTTCAACTGCCCAGATCGAATCCAGGAAACATGAAAATAAGAGTATTCAGGAATATGAAGCGCTCCTCCAAAACAACCCGTTTGGCGTATCTGCTGGTTCGGTGAAGCAAGGTCATTTCCAGAGAGATCAAGCAGCATTTTCTGATATTAAGCTCGTGGGAACAATTTCTGGAAGTGATAAAAACGGCTATGCCGTTTTTATTGGCGGCGATGGAAAACAATCAATGTTCAAGATAGGAGAGACCGTGTTCGGGTTGGGAGAGCTTGAAAGGGTTGAGAAAAACAGCGTATTCATTCATAAAAATGGGAAATTGATAAAAATCGGTATGCCCGTTCAGCTGACCTTAAGTGATATGCAGGCTTCCAAGGGTACTACAGGAATAGCTGGTCCAGTGCAATCTGTCGGAAAAGGGGAGTATATCATAGACCAAAAGGCAGTACTGGTTGCTTTGGATAATCCTGCTCAGATCATGACGGATGCAAAGCTTATCCCTAACATGGTAAAGGGTAAGCTAGATGGGTTTATTCTGCAGGAAATAAGAAAAGCCAGTCTCTACGATAAATTGGGCATGAAGAATGGCGACATCCTTTTGCGGATCAATGACTCCAACATTTCAAATCCCGAGAATGCACTTCAGACCTTTATGGCCTTGAAGGGGATGGATAAAGTACAATTAGACATAATCAGAGACGGTGACAGGGTGACTCTCAATTATCAAATTAGATGAGGAAGATCATTAAACTATGTATAATATAATAGCAAAAAGAGTCTCAATGCTAATTTTTCTCGTGTGTGTTTTGACAATGTCAGCCGATACCATGGCGGCATTTAAGATGGACAGCATGGTCACATTCAACTTTGTAGATGTCGATCTGCCAGTCATTACAAAATTTGTGAGTGAAATAACCCACAAAAACTTCATTCTCGATGAGCGTGTAAAAGGAAAGATAACGATAATTACGCCTACGAAACTGAGTGTATCGGATACATTCAATCTCTTTACTGCCGTTCTGGAAATGAAGGGGTTTACTGTTATTCCTTCAGGCGTGGACGCTTATTCCATTATTCCCACTTCTGAGGCAAAACAGAAAGGGTTAAAATTTGATAAAGAGAAGCAGCCCGTCAATGCAAGCTATGCAGCCCAACTGATTCCGCTGAAATATGTTTCAGGAACAGAAGTAATGAAATTAGTCCAACCAATCATATCGAAAGATGGATACATATCGGTATTCGGTCCGGGTAATCTGCTCTTAGTTATTGACTCAGGTGTAAATATTGCAAATGTCGTGTCAGTCATCGATGCTATTGACAAGCCATTAGAAAACAGGGGGTCGATTAACATCTATTTCCTTGAAAATGCCGATGCAACTGAGCTATCAAAGGTGCTGGAAACACTCATTAAGTCGGGGCAGGCACAGCCTCAGAAGCAGCCATCAGTTGCCTCAGCATTTGAGTCCGTGAGCGGGATTACTATAACGCCGGACAAGGCCTCCAATGCCCTCATTATTGTTGCATCCCCTTCCGACTATCAGAATATACTGCCGATCATCAAAAAACTGGATAAGCGGCGTCGGCAGGTATTTGTTGAGGTCATGATTGCAGAGATATCTTTGAATAGACTCATTCAACTTGGCTCGCAATGGCGGGCTGCTGTACAGTCGGGTGGAGCGCCGGTAGTTGTTGCAGGTGTCGGAAGCGTAGACACAGGCACAATCAGCTCTATCATCACCGGTCTGACAGGGCTTACCATCGGAGGCCTGGGCAATTACTATACCATACCGCAGTCCATGATTCCTGGGGCGACATCGAATGTGACAGCTCCCGGTATTGCGATACTTTTTAGTTTGAGTGATTTCAGGGATGCCCTAAACGTCCTTTCAACTCCGCAAATATTAACATCAGACAACAAAGAGGCGCAAATTCTCGTTGGCCAGAATGTTCCTTTTATTGCATCAAGACAACAAGATATCACGACTGCGAATACAGTGCTTAACAACATCACCAGGCAGGATGTAGGCATTACGCTGAAGATCACCCCCCAGATTTCTGAGGGTGAATACGTAAAGATGGATATATATCAGGAGGTTTCTGCACTCGTCGGGGGGCAGTCAGATAATATTTTGACCACTGTCGGTCCGACTATTACCAAAAGATCGACGAAAACATCGGTGGTCGTTAGAGATAAACAAACTGTCGTAATCGGTGGACTCATGCAGGATAGCGAAGAAGAGACAACGACGAAGGCACCTTTCTTCGGTGACATTCCCCTGATCGGATGGCTTTTTAAATACAAGACAACCCAGAAGACTAAGACCAACCTCTTGGTATTTCTAACACCTCATATAGTTACAGAAGCAGCTCACTTGGGCCAGCTTTCCAGAGATAAGCTAAATGATTTTACCCAAAAAGAGAAACTTTATGTTGAGGGAGAGCTGATCGTGACATTCAAAAGCGGTGTGACGGAGAAAGCGGCTAAGGATGTTATTACTCGTCAGAAGGCTGCGATTATAAAAACTGTTACGGAGAATACATATCGCATTAAGCTAAAAGAAGGGACGAGCCTGGAAGAGGCAGCTAATCAATTTTCAGCATTGCCGGAGGTACAGAAGACCGAACCTATTAACCTTATTCAAATGCCCGGTAGTGAAGGTGAATTGTCGCGACCCTCTGTTCCTTCAAGTGCCACGAGTGAAACTTCTGTAAAGCGAGATGCCCAACCTACTGCAGTTTTGCCTGTTGAGGAGAAAAACCTTAAGGGTCAAACTAAAGAGCTTGCTCCTGCTGCTCCGTGAAAGAGAGTTTACAAAAAATGGCAAATATGCCGTTAAGATAAAAGCTTAAACTTATCCTGAAGTAGAAAAGAAAATACGACGGTGTTGCAGAGGATCTGAGAAAAATGCAACCAGATGTTTACATAGAAAGAGTTAAAGTGCGGAAACGGGGTGTCTGGCATAGGATATTGATCGGATATTTTGCCAGCATTAAAGATGCCTCCAATTATATTGATGAAAGGAAAATCTAAGAAGCGCATCCGGGAAGTGTTATCCAACTGAAATCTGAAGTACGATCATCAAAGCTGAAACCGGAAAAATAAGAGATGTGTGAACAAAACCTGGAATCCGGTTTGTTATTTACCAATGATAGAAAATGATAAATGACACGAATAATGTTCTTTGGATATGGTAGGTAAATGAAGCAATAGGGGATTATTGAAAGTGATATGGAGCTGCTAGAAACCATCAAGGATGAAGATGTAGATATTTCACTGATGCAAGAGATCCCGTTCTCATTCTCCAGGAATAATCTTATCCTTCCTATGAAGAAGCTGGGGGGTTATCTTGTAGCAGCCGTTGCGGATGACAAGGGAGTCTTTGCCGTTTCTGAACTTGCAAAAAAATATGATCTGAAGCCGCGTCCTCTGAAAGTGGAAAAGGGGATTCTTGTCCATGCCATAAGCCGTCTTTATGGTCAGATAGGCACTGCTGTGGAAGTTATGGACAATATATCAGGTGATGATCTCTCATCCGTTGCCACTGAATTCGAAAAACCAAAGGATCTTCTTGAACTGATTGAAGATGCACCGATCATAAGGCTTCTTAACGCCCTTTTCCAGCAAGCCGCCAAGGAAAGGGCCAGTGATATCCACATTGAGCCGTATGAAAAGGAGCTTGAGGTTCGCATGCGGGTTGATGGTATCCTGCACAAGGTCTTGAGCCCTCCGAAGATCATTCAGGATGCTCTGATAAGCAGGGTGAAGATCATGGCCAGTCTGGATATTGCCGAGAAGAGACTTCCCCAGGATGGCCGTATACAGCTTCTCATCGGAGGGGAGAATATCGACCTCAGAGTATCAACCATTCCGACTGTTTTCGGGGAACGAGCCGTCCTTAGGTTGTTGCATAGAAAGCAAGGCCTGATAGGCCTTGCTGAAATGGGATTTGATGAAAGCGAAAGGGCGTCCTTTGAGGGTCTTTTAGCAAGAACAAGCGGTATCATTCTCGTTACGGGTCCCACAGGGAGTGGTAAGACAACGACTCTCTACGCGGCACTGAACCGGATTTACACGGAAGAGAAAAACATCGTCACCATAGAAGACCCCGTCGAATACCAACTGAAGGGCATCGGTCAGATACATGTCAATCCCAAAATTGGACTTTCATTTGCATCCGGTCTGCGATCCATTTTGAGGCAGGATCCAGATATCATCATGGTCGGTGAGATAAGGGATTATGAAACAGCAGAGATTGCCATTCAGGCCTCTCTGACAGGTCACCTCGTCCTGAGTACTTTACACACCATTGATGCGTCTTCTGCCGTGATACGGTTGGTCGATGTGGGTGTAGAGCCGTTCCTCGTCGCATCGTCCCTCTCCGCCGTCCTCGCCCAGAGGCTTGTCAGGACGCTCTGCCCGCATTGTAGGGAGGAATACAAAGCAACAGGCGCAGATTCGGTATATCTTTCCGCCAACGTGTCAAAGTTATACAGGGGGAAAGGATGTCCAAATTGCAGAGAAAGTGGATATTTGGGGAGGACGGGAATATATGAACTCCTCGTTGTTGATGGTGATATCAGGCAGATGATATCGAATAGAGTCAGTGCGCAGGATATAAAAAATTATGCTGTTGAAAAGGGCATGAAAACCCTCTTCACAGATGGTCTCGATAAGGTCATACGAGGGGTTACGACTCTTCAGGAAGTTTTACGAGTAACGCAGAAGGATTATGCCGATATTTAAGTATAAAGGTTATGCCGCAGATGGCACAGAGGTACGAGGCTCCATCGAGGCTCCGAGGCTGCGTGACGCAATCTCTCAGGTTAAGGCAAGAAAAGTCCAACCCACGGATGTCGTTGAATCTGCTAGGAAGAGGAAAAAAGGGATATTCCGGGGAAGAGATGAAACGTTTCTGCCAAATATGACACGCCAGCTTTCCATCCTCATTTCCTCCGGTGTACCCTTAATGGATGCTCTGCGGAGTCTTTCCGATGAGTATCAGGGATATTACCGGGAGATTTTAATAGCAACAAAAGAGCAGCTCTCAGGTGGTGCAAGTTTCTACAAGGCATTGCAGGAGTATGATCATATTTTTTCCGGCTACTACATTCATATGATACAGGCTGGTGAAGCAAGCGGGGCGTTAGACATAGTCCTTGTCAAGCTTGCCGATTTCCTTGAACATCAAAGTGTTGTGAGATCAAAGATACGCTCATCCATGATTTACCCCATACTGATGGCGGGGGTAAGTATAATAGTCCTCTCATTTCTCTTTGCCTTTGTAATACCTAAGCTTGTCAGGATATTTGCAGATACGAAAAGTACACTCCCACTTATAACAATAATCCTCATATCGATAAGCAATGCCTTTGCGAAATACTGGTGGGCCATAATTGGTATTTTGGTTGTCATCGTCATGTCCGTGAGGAAGTACATCAGTAAAAACAGGGAAAAGGTAGACAGGCTTATCCTCAAGCTGCCGGGTGGCATTGTGCAGAGTCTCTATTATGCAAGATTTGCACGATCCATGGAGGTTCTCATCAGCGGCGGACTGCCGGTGTTAGCAGCACTCAAGCTGTCAGCAGCTGCTATAGGAAACAGGGCCTTGGAAGCCAACATTTTTTATGCAGGAGAAAAAGTTGCAGAGGGGCAAACGATTGCATCATCACTGAAGGGTTTTCCATCCGTATTTGTGCAGCTTGTAGCTACCGGTGAAAAGACGGGGAAACTGGCTGAAACACTGAAAAAGGCAGCTTCATCCTACGAAGAAGAATTTATTAGAAAGGTTGACAGAGGCGTCTCGATCTTCGAGCCGGTTATGATAATATTTATGGCTCTTATAGTTTGTTTTATTGTCCTGGCAGTATTGCTACCTATATTCCAGTTAAATCAGTTGGTGAAGTAGCGGGCATCAGACAAGCGTTTCGTAAAAACACCGTAGGACAAGCGTTTATCCTGTCTTATGAAATAAAAATAGGAGTAAAAGCATGAAGACTGTGTGTTCTCGCCAAGAAGGTTTCACCCTGCTTGAAATCATAGTCGTTGTTTTCATCCTGAGCATATTAGTTGCTCTGGTAGCGCCAAAAATTATCGGGCGTACAGATGATGCCCGTATCACAGATGCCAAGCTTCAGATAAAAAACTTCGAGATGGCCTTGAAATTATTCAAGCTCGATAATGGCTTTTATCCCGATACCCAGCAGGGCTTAGAGGCCCTGATCGAGAAACCGACCGTGGGGCAAATGCCGCCCAAATACCGCGACGGCGGCTATTTGGAGCAGAAGAAGATCCCATTGGACCCATGGGGCAATCCCTATATATATCTCTGTCCCGGGCTGCATGGGGATTTCGATATTATCAGTTATGGAGCCGATGGCAAAGAGGGTGGAGAGGGCAAAGATGCCGACATTAAAAATTGGGATATGCAATAATAAAGCATTTACCCTCTTAGAACTGATAGTCGTTATTTTTATTGCCTCACTTGTTCTTGCCATTTCTTTTCCAACTTTCACACTTCAGAAGGATGGAAAGCTAAAGTCTGAAGCAGGTCATATTGCGTCGATCCTGAGATATCTCAACGACAGCGCCATATCCACAAAGGAAACCTATACCGTAAACATAAATTTTAATGAAAAGACAATGCACTATACCGGACCAGATGGTGAAAAAGTGGAAAGAATTGATAATCTGTCCCGTATCACAACGCAATCGAAGGGAAATGTCTCCAGTGGTGAAGTGACGGTTTTTTTGAGTCCAGCAGGGGCGGGAGAGAATTTCTCGATTCATTTAACTGGTATTGAATCGTCAATGGCAGTTGTCTTTAACGCCCTAAGCGGTAGGGTGAAGGTGTTGGCAAATGAGGGGATTTAGGATCTTCGTAACGCCATTGCGAGGAGCTTCTGCGACATGGCAATCCTTTATTAAAAAGCAGAACAGTGGTTTCACTCTTATTGAGGTGATGATCAGCCTCGCGATCGTTGGGGGGCTACTGATTACCTTGCTATACACCCTAAGCTATAACCTGGGGATAAATGAGAGGCAGTTTGCTGTAACGAACATCACAAATCTTGCAAAGGAAAAAATCGAGGAAATGGAGGAAAGTCCACAGGAAAACAAGGGTCGTTTTCCGGAGCCCTATGATACGCTGAATTATGAAACGAAGGTCAAGGATTCACCTTTTAACGGGATGTCTGAAATCATAGTCGTTGTTAGCAATGAAAAGGAAAGTATAACTTTATCGGAGTTGGTTCGGAAACAAATATGATGACGCTAAAGTATTGCGTAAAAGAGGAGTGGATACAAGGGAGAGATAAAGGCTTTACCCTGCTCGAGATCCTTGCCTCCATTGCCATCATGGCCATGGTACTTATTACACTTTACAGCACTTTTATCTTAGCTAACAGGGCATTGTTCAATGTGGATCAATCTCTTGTAAAGCTCCAGGAGTCCCGCGTCTTCGTTGACACTTTGAAAAGGGAGATTGAATCTGCTTTTTATTCAAAGGATGATTCTTATTATGTCTTTAAAATGGATGACAGGGATTTCTATGGACGGCAGGCGTCATCTCTTACCGTGACTTCGTCATCCCCTTTAATTAAAGGACTTGCAAATATCAACTATACCGTTGAGGAAAGAAACGGCATCCTGGTAATCACGAAGAGTATGGTATCTGCATTGTCTCAGTCGGCCGAAAACAATACGATGGATCTATTGGAAGACATAGAATCCTTCACACTGCAAGCGAAGTACCAGAATGCATGGGTAAAAACATGGGACAGCTCGCTCTCAAAGATTGCACCCGAAGAGGTGAAGATAATATTGACCATACGTATGAAAAACAGAGAGGGAGAAGACAAGGATGCCATACCCTATTCTATCTTTGAAACGGCCAAAGTGAGGATTGGAACAGCCATATGAACAGGTCTCAAAGAGGAATGGCACTTGTAATCGTACTGATGATCATGGCAATAATGACTGCCATGGTGGTCGAGTTTGCCAGTGCGACGTATACAGCAAATGCCTCCCTATACAACTGGAGAAATGTCCAGAGCCTGTCCCTTGCTGCCAGGTCAGGAATAAACCTTGCAATAAAAATGGCATCAGATAATTATGAAAGCTACTCATACACCTACCCCGGAACTGTTTCGGTACCCGTTCCTAACGTGCTCGAGAATTTTGAAGGGAATGTAATCATTAAGGTTGAAGATGAAAATGCGAAGTTCAATCTCAACTCACTAGTTTTACCCAATGGCACTTTGAACAATGCGGGCTACGAATCCTTCAAAAGACTGCTTGTACAACTGGAACTTGATGAACAAATTGCAGACAAGATTACCGACTGGATAGGCCGTAATAGAAATACGAATCTCGGCAATTTAGAAGCAGGTGCAAAGAATGCCTATATGCACAGTGTGGATGAACTTTGGTTAATCGCAGATTCCAAAGCATGTGAGAAGTTGATCCCGATTGTAACAGTTTACGGTGTTGGTGCCGTATATGCGAACATCATCAACATTAATACCGCTTCCGCATCCGTGTTGATGGCTTTAGACGATACAATGACCAGTGTGCTTGCCGAAAGGGTCGTTAATTATAGATCTCTCGAACCTTTTCAGAGAACCAGTGACATAGTCAAGGTAGCAGGTTTCGAAGGACAGTTAGGGCAGTCCCTTATGGGTAAGATTGCGGTAAAGGCTTCGAACTTACGCATAACTTCCGAGGCATCACAAGACCGGTTAAAGCGGATTATTGAATGCATCGTAGAAAATAATGGGGGAGGCTTCACCGTCAGGTACTGGCAGGAGACATAATGAAAAAAGCAGGTGTCATTGATATCCATCCGAATAGCCCCATGTGCGGGCCATACCCTTCGCCTCAAGAGACTAACCAGTACGGGGACGATCAATCCCTTATCCATCTCTTTAAAATCACCGGGGATGGATATACCTATGAAGCAACCTTGGACTATGTGTCACAGAATAATGGGATGGGCATAGATGAGTTCTATGTAAGTTTACCCGCCACCATCCTGGATTTCAGAATCTTGAATTTCCCGTTCTCTGATAAGGAAAAAATAACGAAGGCCATTCCTCTTGAACTGGATAACTACATCATAGGCGACCCTGAAGAGATTATTTTTGATAGTATCATTCTTGGTAGTGATGACACGTCTGTAGAAGTTCTTGTGGCATATGCCAGGAAAGAGGGCATTAATCATGTTCTCACGCAACTTGCTCGTAAAAACATTGACCCGCGGGTCATCACATCCATCGACCTCCAGACAGTTGTCAAAACCGGGGAAGGTTCAGATCGGGAGGGATTTAGGGGATCCATTGCCGAACATCTGATCGGTCTTAAAAAATGGGATCAAAACCAGCGTATCAGTGCAGCAGCGCAGGAGCTCACTAAACCTACTATCGATCTCAGAATCGGGCAATTTGCCTACAAGAAAGATGCAGAAAAAATAGGAAAAGCTTTGAGGATAACGTTTCTCCTTGCCTTCCTGTTGGCGCTTGTCGTCCATGCGAGTATCATGTTTCAGGCAGTCATGATGAAAAAAGAGGTTGCTACAATAATGAGTGATATGCGTGGTTCGTATAGCAGCCTTTTCCCGAGCGATAAGAAGACTATCGATGTACTGAACCAGTTGAAGTCTCATATCAGGGAAATTGAAGAAAAGAGTGACACACTAACGGGCATTACCACTCTTCAGTTTCTTATGGATTTATCAAAGAGAAGGGATTCGTACACTGTCTATACTGATATTCAAATTGAAAAAGGTTTGATTAAAATGAAGGCGGAAACCAGTTCCATGGATGATCTTTCAAAGATTGAAAAGAAACTTTCTGAATTTTTGCTGGACGTATCTGTTTCCGATGTTAAGACGTCGGCGCATGGGAAGATTCTTTTTACCGTCATTGCCAAGGGACAATCATTATGAAATTCGATTCTCTTTTTACCTTAATCCGCGATTATTGGCAAGACCGGGCATCCCGCAAAAAGATGGTTATTGTGGTGGTGCTGATCGGGCTCTATATGCTGATCATCCCCAATCTGCTTTGGGATAGGGCAGCAGAAAAAGAACTATCAGAATTGACGGCGAAGCATCATGAATTTTCCGCCTTAACCCAAAAATACAGATCACTCAGGGCGAGTGTCAATGCTACAGAACAGAAAAAAACTCTCGCAAAAACAACCAGCATAACTCAGGCAATAGGAGATATTTCTCTTTCGCTTGGGATCAGGGAAAAAATGAAATCCATTAAATTGACAGGAACGAAGAAGATCATGGATCAGATGAGTGAAGAGTCAGCGGAGATACAGATGGAAAAGCTGAATATGAGCGAATTGGTTCATTTGTTTTATAAGATTGAAAATGCTCCCATGATTTTAGCTGTAAAAAGAGTGGTTATAAAAAAGTCCTTTGAAAATCCGGAACTGCTCGACGCCACAATGGCGGTATCACTTTTCGGCAGTCCTTAGATACAGTAGTGTAGTTTCGACCACCCCTATGTCATCTCGACAGAAGCGAAAGTAAATAATTCAAAACTGATAGGATAATCCATCTATAGGACAGGTGTATCGCCTGGTACATATAAGTCAAGGGGGCCTTATATCAAAAGAATTGCTGTTACGCTGATTGTTTTCTTCCTCTTTCTCTGGGTCTTATGGCTTGCCATCCCGGAATCTTTGATCAACGGCTATATTACTGAATCATTGGAAGGCCGTGACATCAAAATCAAGCTGATAGGTTTCAAAAAAGGCATTTTTTACACTTTAAGAGCGGAACAAGGGCTTATATTATATTCGGTTACAGAAATAGCTTCTTCGTCAGCAAGCCAGGAAATTAGACCCATTATTGTAATTCAAGATATAAACGTAACACCAGATTTACATTCCCTGCTTGAGCTAACACCCCAATTAAATTTTAATGGCCAGATAAATCATGGCACAATTAACGGTACTATTACCGAAGAACAGCGGGAAATGGTTCTGCACATCGATGGAGAAAACATTCAGATAAATGGTCTGCCTATCATTGAAAAAATAGGTGTGTATGGTGACGGTAACCTCATGTTCAATTTTCAGAGAAAATATCGGAAGGGGGAATTTACTTTTTCAATTGACAATGCGATGCTGAAAGGGGCACTCACTGGAATCAGCGCTTTACCATTGCACTTATTTAGAAACGTGAAAGGATTGCTTACTATTGGGGGTGCTTCGATTGCCGTTAATTCTCTTACTATGGAGGGCAAGGGCATATATGTCAGAATAAAAGGCACTATTAAGGAAAGCAATTTTGATGGTAACGTCGAGATAATGATGGATTCGGCTTTCGATCTGTATCCCACTCTAAAATCGTTATTGGCACGATATAAGGTATCTGAAGGATTTTATGTCATTCCGTATGTTCATAAAATCTAGCCGCTGGTGGTTCCGGGACAGAGGCATCACATTATAAGGTGTTATTTTTCTCACCATCTGTATGGGCATGCTCACAATGGGCTCTGTCCGTCTAACTTCATGCCCGTAAACAAGGTCGCCTCGCTTGCTGACAGAAGTAGTGTAAATTTTTACGATTATGCGATTATTATTAGGTTCTAATTCTTGGAACAAAGAACAGGAGTCCCTCTTTCTGGTCAAGGCAATCAGGCTGGACCTCTGGCTTCATCCCCTGAAGGAGACAGGCAGCCTGCCACGCATCCTTACGCTTTATGATGAAAAAACACCGTACATCTTCTGATTCGCCGGGACTCAAAAAGCATATTTGCGCCTTTCTAAGACAGACCCATCTCATACGCATCTTGTTCATGATGAATTATGCTTGGATGTATGCGTCCCACGGATAATCGGAATCTCAATAAAGATCATCATTCCCAAGAGAACGCATAAACTATTTTCATCGCTCCTAATTCTGGATAACAGGTAGCACTGATTTTGAGTATTATGCAATCCTCGCACTTCAACAGCGAACGAAACTATTAACCAATCTTGTCTTAACAGGGAAACAATGTGGGGGAAACCCGATGAATTGATTATGGCGACTTGTCTACCAGTGTCCTACAATAGTGCCCGGATTAGTACGCCCAATATGATCCATTCCCATCGGGCGTGATCAGTGTATAAACGTTGCGTCCATAGAAGAAGGGCAATCCCCAGTCAAAGTAGCCGTAGGTATATCCTGCCAAAGTGTTAAAAACGGCATCGTTAGGGTTTGCACTGTACATATTATCCGCGTTACCCACGCTGAAGCTCACAGTGCTGCTCTTTCCATTGTATCCCTCGTTGGTTGCAGTGAGATTCAATGTGGTGGAAGGAATGTACCATCCGTTACTGTCCTGAGGTATAGTTGTACTTGGGAAAAAATATCCGTTCGAACCGCTGTCAATAAAGCTATAAGGCATGACTGTACCTTGATAAGTTGTGGTAATGCTCGCGTACTGGTTGAAAGTGAGCACGGTTGCGCTGCCCAACGCATTGTTTGATTGTGTATCAATGCCGAAGACCATTGAGCCACTCAGACTGGCAGTTGGACCGGAAACAGCTGGTAACTCAATGATGACGCCATTGTTATCCGTGGAAAATAGCGCCACGGGATTTTGCACTTGTTGCGACAGACTCACGGACGTAGTTTGGCAACCAAAAGAAGTAGAGCATACGTAATACGGATAAACCTGACCGGTCGGAAACGACGCGACGTTGCGGCAATCGTTGCCGCAGTCATACTGAATTGGTCCTATGCCCAATATTCCGTTGGCGCCCAAGCTCAACAGATCATCTTCTTCCGAATAGCCGCTCGAACAAGCGCTTGGGATTTCACTCGCATAAAAGTTAGGATCAAGAACCTGAATTGGCACTGAGCTTGCCAGCTCACCTGACAGCTTCACATCGAACGTTTGTACAGGTCCCCAAATGAAGGATCCATCTGCGAATTGGACACACTCGCCAAGATTACTGCCAACGGTTGGCGTCTTATATAGTGTGGATGAAAGGGCAGAAGACAATAGCCTCAGCCCAAATGAACCAGTGTCCACCAACACACCGCCGATCGTCTGGCAATTGGAAGTGCCGTGAACGCAAATCGTAACGCTTGTAAACGCAGCATTAGGATAGATATAACCTCCGTTAATAGCAGCAGTCGGCCCGCCGTTTACAGTAATTGGCAGCACATTGGGGGTTGTACTTCCGCTATCCCCTCCGCCACTTCCGCATCCCACAGGCAATATCCACACTCCGAACAATACTAAGATCAACATGCTACAAATACGGACGCCCTTCATTGTATCTCCTCGATGGCGACTCCTTGTGGTACCAGTTCAGGTATGTATGCTCTGCCGAAATACGCGCGCATGTGCCCGCCAGTTTGTACGACCAACCCAGGCTCTTGGATCAGGAGTGGCCCACGGACCCGGGGATGCTTACTTTTGAGTTTTTGAGCTGATTGCGAAAATTGTTCAAAATACGAACCTAAGAGTTGGCGCAAGTCTGGTAAAAAGGGGCCTTGCCAGACTACGGCAAATATCTTTCCAGTCAGAGAAGCATATTCCTTCACAACAGTGCCTGTTTGCGCCTTAATCTCATGCACTGTGTACGCCTTGGTTGGCGTGCTTCGCAGTGTGCCTTTCATGCGAGCTTGATCAGCCTGTACCGTTGTTTCATCGCCACCCAGAGCTGCTGACGCAGGGGAAGGCAACACAAACACAACATGTGCGATGACCACCAGCAGTATCCTCAATATCACACAACGCATTGTTGTTTGAATAACCATGATCATCCCATTAGCTCTTAATTAACTCTCATAGATGCGCTGTGAGCTAAAATCCTTTTAAGTCGAGCAGACCAGATTTTCGCGATATTCAAAGTTGAAATTTGTATTCTCCGTTAACCGCCCAGTTTTCCGACAGTGCCGCGATATTTCAACCATGCATCTGTTGGCCCCTGACCACTCACATAGTTTTATATACATATCATAATTGTTGAGGGAAAAACATCAATATGTTCGAATCGAATTCATGCATTTTCATTATGGTTGACGCTTATTAGAAGTCTTACATGGCCGCAATATAGTCAGCCGTTGTCGATGAAGATGTACACTTTCTTCTTTGTGGCCCCCTTTTTCCTTCCTAATCTTTACTATCATCCAACTCAGCCGGGTCAACGGACATTTCGGGTGATTGCAGCGACCGGGTAAACCTGTCTATATTTTCCGGAGCAACTATATCTGCGCCTGTGGAGGCCCCGAGTTCTTTGAATTTCCGCGCCGTAACCAGTACCCTCCCTTCCAGAGAGCCGACGGCTTTGTTATAGAGCTCCACCGTCTGATCCAGACTCTTGCCCATTTTGAAAAAATGTTCGGCCAATACACCGATACGATCATACAGGGTCTTGGCTAAACTGCTTATCTCCTCCGCATTCTCCGCAATCTTCTCCTGGCGCCATCCATAGGCAACCGCCTTCAGGAGTGCGATTAAGGTGGTGGGCGTTGCCAGGATGACACGCTGATCCACGCCGAACTCAATCAAGGACGGGTCCTGTTCGAGTGCCGCGCTGAAGAAGGTTTCGCCGGGCAGAAACAGCACGGCAAACTCGGGCGTAGGCTTAAACTGATCCCAGTATGTCTTTGTCCCCAAGTTCGTGAGGTGTGTGCGTATCTGTCGCGCGTGTTCCTTCAATTTCAAGACACGGTTGGCCTCGTCCTGGCATTCCAACGATTCAAGGTAAGCCTGCAGGGGCGCCTTTGCATCCACAACGATGTTCTTCATATTGGGAAGCTTGATGACCATATCCGGCCGGAGGCGACCGTCTTCAGTCGTAACGGATTCCTGCTGCAAGAAATCGCAGTATTCGAGCATACCGGCAATTTCAACAACTCTCTTGAGCTGGATTTCACCCCAGCGTCCCCGCACAGTAGGCGCACGGAGAGCCCTAGCAAGGTTTGTAGTCTCCAGCTGGAGAAGATTCTGGGTAGACGCAAGCGACTTTACCTGTTCCGTGAGCGAAACATAGGAAGTAGTACGGGCATGCTCAATTTCGCTGATCTTGTTATCTACCTTCTCTAAAGACTCTTTCAAAGGTTTAACGAGATCATCAATGGCCTTTTGTCTTGTCATGAGATCGCTTCTGGCGGATTCCTGATATCTTTCCAGGGTCTCCCTTGCCAGTTCGAGGAAGGATTGATTGCTGCTCTTGAGTGCGTCTGAAGAGAGCGCCTTGAACGCATCAGACAATTTCTGCCGGGCTTCATCGAGGAGCTTGAGTTTTTCTTCTCCCGCCTTACGTTCTTCTATCAGCCTCGTCTCAAGCTCTGAGAGTTTTGCCTTTAGATCCGCATTCTCTGTTTGTATCTCTGCTAACCTCTTTTCCTTGAGCAGAATTGCTGACTCCATCTCGGGTATGCGTGTGCACTTTTCCTCCACGGCTGAGCGTCTGTCCGACTGGAGTTTAACCTCCTCGCGCAGACCGGCAACCTCTTCCTTTGTCTTATCAAAAGAAGACTGCAATTCCTGCAATTGCATATCCCTATTTCTGATTCGCTCCGTCAGAGTGGCTCCTTTCGATCTCAGCAGCAGATAAACGCCAAATACCCCCAGGCAGGCACCCATCAGAAAAAAAATAACTTCGGCAAGGTAATTCATAAAGCGGATCCTCAATTCATATCGTTTTGGTTCAACGAAGAGACGTTAACAAACAAACGGCATAAGATCATTTCTTACTATTCTATTTACCATCTCTTACGATTTATCTCAATGCAAAGGAGGCACTGGTTCATAAATTCAGCTAAGTGTTTTATGCCACGATTCGGAAAGTTTTATGCACTATTGTCATTTCGGGCCCTTCGGTTTGCTCAGGGTAACCTCCGCTAGAAATCTTAGTGGGTAGGGTAAAACTGAAAGATATCTCCCTTCGGTCGATAATCACACCTTAATGATATACTAAATCCTTTTCCTGCACCACTGTCCTGGTAAAGGCCAAGTCTTATTCAATTTACGCTCATTGAATTTAGCATTGCGGAATCGGAATATATTAAATAATATAATGAGTAACCGGTGCAGAAAGAGAGCGCCGGATGCGAACCGGCTGAATTACATGGCAGGATATATGTGAGATGAAAAATTCAGAAATCGCCAGGGTGTTTCATGATATGGCTGACCTTCTCGAACTGAAAGGGGAGAACGTCTTTAAGATACGTGCCTACAGGCGGGCCGCCCAGGTTATCGAACACCTCCCTAAAGAGATGGCGGTCATGCTGGAACAGGGAGAGGACTTTCAGAAAATTCCCGGCGTGGGCGACGCAATAGCAAAGAAGAGCACCGAACTGGTAAGGACGGGAAAGCTCGTAGCCTACGAAAACCTCAAGGACGAATTTCCCGAAGGCATAACGCGGCTTTTGGAGATTCCCGGTATTGGGCCGAAGACGGCACATCTTCTTTCGTCGGAGTTGAAGATAACATCGGTCGAACAACTGGAAGAGGCGATAAAGGAGGGTAAGGTAGCCGATCTCTTCCGCATGGGAGACAAGACTGCCCAGAACCTGCTCCACAAGATTCAGGCCATACGCCGCAAGGATCAGCGCATCCCTATCGGTCAAGCCCTTCCCATCGTTGAAGATATCTTAAAGAGCCTCAGCAGACTTCCGGGGGTGAAAAACATGATCTCAGCAGGGAGCCTACGGCGTTTCCGGGAAACAGTCGGGGATATAGATATCATGGGGACCGCCGACAATCCGGAGAATGTTATCAATAAATTTGTCGCTCTCCCTGTTGTAAAGGAGGTTCTTGCAAAAGGGCCTACCAAGGCGAGCGTTATCCTCTCACCCGGTCTCCAAGCGGATTTAAGAATGGTGGAGCACGACTCGTTCGGATCACTCCTTCAATATTTCACAGGCAGCAAGGAGCACAATATCGCCCTGCGAACTAGATATCAGAAGAAGGGACTGAAACTCAGCGAATACGGAATCACGGATGTCGCCGATGACAGGCTGAAAAAATTCACCACGGAAGATGCCTTCTACAAGCGTCTCGGAATGCAATATATTCCCCCGGAAATTAGGGAAGATCAGGGAGAAATTGAATTGTCGGAAAAACATGCAATCCCCCGCCTTGTCGATCTCCGGGACATTAAGGGAGATTTTCATACGCACTCAAACTGGAGCGACGGCAATAATACCATCGAAGAAACGGCCCTGGCTGCAAAGAATGAAGGCTACAAGTACATAGCCATCACCGATCATTCCAAAGGGCTCGGCATAGCGCACGGCCTGACGGAAGAACGTCTGCAAGAGCAGGTTCGGGAAATTCGCCAGCTCAATCAGAAATTAAAAGGCTTTCGTATTCTCTCCGGCATGGAGGTCGATATAAGGGCGGACGGTTCTATAGATATGCCCGACAACGTATTAGCGGAGCTTGATTGCGTCGTCGGCGCCGTTCACTCATCGTTTAATCAGAGCGAGGACCGCGTCACCCGGCGTATCCTCAAGGCGATTGAAAACCCTCACATTGATATCATTGCACATCCAACGAGCCGTCTCATCGGAGAACGGGAGCCGACGGCGGTCGATATGGAAGCCGTTTTCAAGGCGGCAGTCAAATACAAGAAGGCTCTGGAGATCAACGCCATGCCGAGCCGCCTCGACCTCAAGGACATCCACATCCACCGTGCCCGTGAGCTGGGTGTCATGCTCGCTATCGGAACGGATTCCCACATCGCAGCCCAGTTGAAATTGATGCGTTTCGGTATCGGTATCGCTCGGCGCGGCTGGTGTGAACCTGAGCATATATTGAACTGCTTCTCTCTCGAAAAAGTTCTGGCTTTCTTCAAAAGGTGAAAGGGAGACCTTGATTATGTGAGCTCCTCTGTGAAGCGTTCGTATGGATCGCGTCTGTTTCTTCTCATTGACTTACCTTCCACACTTCCCTTATACTTAACAATAAGCTTTACAATGCACAATTGTGAGACGATTTTCCCGGAGAAAAAAAGTCAGCCCAAGAATTCACTGCGAGTTTATCCTGAGTATACACGGAGGACTCGAAATAACTCTGGGCAGACACAAATGATAGTGCCATGATTTCAAGGCGTGAATTCTTGACAAACTGTGCGAGGCTTGCCCCCATCATTGGCGGCGCAAGCATAATTCTCTCAGATCCTTTCTGGCAGGGGTTTTTGTCAGGCGGCGATTTGGGCGTCGCCCTCGCAGGTGATTCCATAGATGAGATGGTGCGGTCGGCCCCCAGGGCGCGTTACTGGACTTCCCTTCACAAAAACAACGCCGTCAGATGCTTCCTGTGCCCCCATGGGTGTATAATAGGTGACGGCGAACGGGGCAAATGCCGCACGCGCGTGAATGTTCAGGGAGGACTGCGGAGCCTTGTTTATGGGCGGCCGGTGAGCATCCATGTCGATCCGATAGAGAAAAAACCTTTTTATCACTTTCTGCCCGGTGCCGAGGCGTATTCCCTGGCAACCGCCGGATGCCCGCTTCAGTGCAAGTGCTGTCAGAACTGGGAAATCTCGCAGGCCCGGCCGGAGGACTATCAGAGTCCTTATACTCCGCCGGAGAAGATCACCAGATCAGCGTCTGCCAGCAAGGCACGCGTCGTAGCCTTTACCTATAATGAGCCAACGGTCTTTGCAGAATACATGATAGACATCTCCCGCGATGCGAAGAAACAAGGGCTCCGTTCCGCATTGATAAGCTGCGGCTTCGTAAATGAGGCTCCTCTTGCAGAAATGTGCAAGGTTCTCGACGCCATTAAGATAGACCTGAAGGGCTACAGTGAAGATTTTTATCGCAACGTGTGCGGCGCGGAACTGAAACCTGTGCTTACGGGCATCAAACAGATAGCCAAGAGCCGCACCCATCTGGAAATCGTCAACCTCGTGGTCCCCACTTTAAACGATTCCGACAAGATGCTCCTGGACCTGATAGACTGGGTCTTGGGAGAATGCGGGCCCGATGTGCCCCTGCACTTCTCCCGTTTCCATCCCGCCTACCAGATGCTCAATCTCCCTCCCACACCTGTAGCCACTCTGGAGCGGGCCCGTGAAATGGCCATAAGCAAAGGCATTCACTATCCGTACGTGGGAAATGTACCGAGCCATCCGGGGGATAACACCTATTGCCCGAGTTGCAAGAAACTCCTGATACAAAGGCAGGGTTTTTTTGTCACGGAGATGAATATAAAGAATGGACGCTGCAAATTCTGCAACCGGAAAATCGCGGGCGTTTGGGTATAGAAAGAGGTTATGAAGAAATGAAAATACTGAGATGGTGCATTGTATTATTCGTCATTAGTCTTGGTTTTGCTCTTGCGTGTCAGGCAAACAAAACGCCGGATGCTGATGTTCGTGAACCTGCAGTGGCGGGAAAGTTCTACCCGGATTCCGCATCCAAACTGAAGCTCGCCATTGAAAAATTCCTTCAGGACGCCATACCGGCCAAGACCAAAGATGCTGTGGCCATTATCGTCCCGCATGCCGGCTACATCTATTCCGGCCAGATATGCGCCGATGCGTTCAGGCAGGTTAATGACAAAAGGTATGACGTAATCGTCATCTTGGGAACAAATCACACAAACCCGGGATTTGAAAAAATTTCTCTCCATCCGGGCACAGGATTCCGCACACCTCTCGGCATCGCCCCGATAGAGAGAGAAGTTGTCTCCCGACTGCTGGCGGCAGATCCCGGCGATTGCGTGTTGGATAGATCGCTTCACGCACGTGAACACTCAGTTGAAGTGATAGTACCATTTGTTCAGGTTGTCTTTCCTGAGGCAAAGATTGTTCCTGTTGTCGTTGGCTCTCCCGGAGTAGACATATGTACGCGCTTTGGCCAGGCATTAGCAACGGTATTGAAGAACAAGCGCGCATTGATTGTCGCCAGTTCCGACCTTTCCCACTATCCGGCGGCGGAGAATGCAGTCGCCGTAGACAGGGAAACTCTCAAGGCGATTACAAAACTTGACCCTGCCTCATTTCAATCAGTCATTCAATCGCAGATGGATAGACGAATCCCCAAACTCTATACGTGCGCCTGTGGAGAGGCGCCCATCATGGCAGCCATGGCAGCGGCAAAATCTTTGGGCGCCACCCATGGCGTAGTTATAAGCTATGCCAACTCAGGAGATGTTTCCATAGGCGATCGGTCGGAGGTCGTCGGCTACGGTGCTGTTGTCCTCACCAAGGACGGTAACGAGAAGGACATAAGTAAAATAGATGCCCCATCACCCTCCCCTCTTTCCGAATCGCTTAGCCCCTCCGACAAAAAGGCCCTGCTTGGTTTTGCCAGAGAAACGATATCCAGGATATTTTCGACTGATACAATTCCCCTGGCCAGGGGCTTTAGTGCGAATCTCCAACAGCCACGGGGCGTTTTTGTAACTCTCAAGAAGAAAAATGAGCTCCGCGGTTGCATTGGCCGTATAATAGGAGATGAACCGCTCGGGAAGCTCACAGGCGCCATGGCTTGGAACGCAGCATTTGATGACGGGCGCTTCAGCCCGGTGACTGTCGATGAGCTTCGTGAAATCGAAATCGAAATATCGGTACTCACGCCCTTGAAAGAGGTGTCCAGTGCCGCGGAAATAGTCGTCGGGCGGGACGGTGTTGTGCTGGTCAAACAGGGACGTTCGGCCGTCTTCCTTCCGCAGGTCGCCACAGAACAGAGATGGAACCGTGAAGAAATGCTGGATAATCTCTGTGTAAAAGCGGGGCTCCCGCCGGGAAGCTGGAAACAAGGAGCGCAATTGTTAACCTTCCAGGCAGTGGTGTTCAGCGAGGCAGACTTCAAGTAATATCCATGATTATCTCACTTTTTTCCATCGGACTAATTTCCATTCTGGGACAGGTCGTTCTGCTCAGGGAATTAAACGTCTCATTCTATGGAGTCGAGCTGATTTACCTCTTAGCCCTCGGCGTCTGGCTCTTTTGGACAGCCATAGGGGCGCTTGTCGGCCGCCGCGCTGATTTTCCATCAGATAAAACCCTGGCGCTTCTTTTTATTATCTTCGGAATCACTCTTCCCCTGGACATCGTATTCATCCGCGCAAGCCGTATCCTCGTCGGTGGCGTACTCGGTGCATACCTCACCTTCCTCCAGCAATTTACGATTGCAGTCATTTCACTTATGCCTGCGGGAACACTGTCCGGTATTCTTTTCCAGTGGGCTGCCAAGATATATGTCTCCCGGGGCAGGACAGTGGCCATTGCCTATGCCATCGAAAGTCTTGGCGGGTTGGTAGGCGGCCTCGGTGCAACAGTCTTTCTCATATGGGGTATACAAAACCTCTCCATAGCCTTTGCATGTGCCTTTGCCTCAGTCATCACCCCCCTTGTGTTTCTAAAATCAAAGAGGACATTCCCATTGCTATGGACGGCGGCAGTTTTGGCCGGTGTCTTTCTCTTGCTCACCTGGAAGGCATCCCCCATCGATCATCTAACGGTTGCCTGGAACCATCCGAATTTGCTCGCGAGCAAAGATTCTCCATATGGCAGGATTACAGTGGCCCAATCGTATGGGCAAATATCCGTTTTCGAAAATGACGCCCTTGCCTTTGACACTGAAGGAACGGAAGCTGAATATTTCACCCATCTGGCGGCCCTCCAGCATGCAAATCCTGAGCAGGTCTTGATCTTAGGAGGAGGGATTGAAGGTATCATCGGAGAGATGCAGAAATACAAACCGAAGAGGATCGATTACGTCGAACTTAATCCCGTCATGCTTGATCTGGTCATGCGGCATCTTTCCCCCGATCTTCAGAAATCCATCAGGGAACCGAACGTTCATATTACCCTTGCCGATCCCCGCCGTTTTCTAAAGGACAGCGGGCGATACGATCTCATTCTGGTCGGTATGCCGGAACCAACGTCCGGTCAGACAAACCGTTTTTATACGAAGGAGTTTTTCGAACTGTGCGCAGCAAAACTAAATACCCGTGGTATTCTCGCCTTCCGGCTCCGCTCGGCAGAAAACCTCTGGACGCTGCCGTTGACGCAGCGCACGGTGAGCATCTACCGCGCCCTCGAAACTGTTTTTCCTGAAATATTGTTTCTTCCGGGACAAACGAATGTTGTCACCGCCTCCCGAGAACCATTGCCGCGGACGCCGGAAGTCATGTCCCGGCATCTGCAGGATCGAAAAATTGCAACGCGGCTGATTTCACCGAATTACATCAAATACCTCTTTACCAACGACAGGTTTTTTGAAATCGGAAATCTGCTCCGGACAGAAGCCGCACCTGCAAACACCGATGTGAGACCTGTCTGCTACCAGTATGCCTTAACGATCTGGCTCTCAAAGTTCTTCCCCGGCATTGCCCTTATCGATTTTTCTTCCCTTCCGGACAAAGTTGCTGCAAGGCCTGCCCTGCCGCTCCTGTTGTGGATCAGTCTGCCTCTTCTATTTCTTCTCTCCCGCTTCGCGCCTGCCTGCCGCCGCGTATTGCTGGTCGCTGCCGCGGGGTTTCTCGGCATGGTTCTGGAGACAATCCTCATTCTCTATTACCAGGTAAAGTATGGAGTTCTCTATCAGGATATAGGGCTCTTGCTCATGAGCTTCATGGCGGGGCTTGCTCTGGGTGCAATGAGCATCGCTAGGCTGATGGCCACGTTTGCCAATCGACCAAGATTGACCCGATGGTATGGTGTTGCGCTCCTCGTCGGATTTTGCTTCCTGTGCGTGGCTACAGCAACCCGCATAGCGATGAGCGCCTCAACAGGTTTGCTGCAGACTTCAGTACTGCTTGCAGCGGCGGGATATCTTGTTGCCGGTATTTTTGCATACGCGAGCATTTACGAAATAGAAGACCAACAGATTGTAATCTCACCCCTCTACGCGGCAGACCTGCTTGGCGGATCAACTGGCTCTCTTCTTGGCAGCCTTCTTTTGATTCCGGTGCTGGGTCTCGATGTCGCGACAAAATGGATGCTTCTACTTGCCGCTTTTTCTCTTCTCCTCGTCTGATGTTAATCGTTTGACACATGAAATATATTTTCCTATAACTGATGAAGAAAAAATCAGGGAAGCACATGCAGCAGAGGATTAAGATAAACAAACCTGGGAGAAAAGAAAAAGTGATAATCACATTTGTCTTCATTCTATTGGCCTTGACGCTTTCTCTCTGCGTCACGGCAGCAGCCGAGATTTACAAATGGGTTGATGACAAAGGTGAAATGCATATCTCAGACTCACCGCCGCCTGCGGCTAAATCGCCAGGTGATATAAAAGTTTACAAAGACACTCAGGGAGACAGCGTTGATACGGCGCCCGCAACGGCTAGAAAAGAAGATGAGTCAAGACCTTCCTTCGAAAGGAAGAAGAAAGCGGACGTAGTGCTTTATACGACCAGCTGGTGCCCATATTGCCGCAAGGCGCGCGATTATCTACGGTCACGGGGGATTGATTTCACCGAGTATGACATAGAAAAGGACAAAGAAGCGGCAATCCGCAAGAAACAGTTGGACAATAGAGGCGGTGTCCCCTTTGCCATTATCAACGGCCGTTCTGTGCGCGGGTTTTCCGCATCAGCATACGAAAGGGCGCTTCAGGAGTAGATCGGCTTTAGTTCTGAAGTTCAACCATCCATTTGTTGTATCGCAGAAGGAGCAGCAAACCGGGAAGAGCTAAAGCAGTACAAATTACAAAGAACATCACCCAGCCCACGGCGTCGGCGAGGTAACCTGTCGGCGCTCCCGTCACGTTGCGGCCCACGGCCATAAGACTGCTAAGTAAGGCATATTGTGTTGCCGTAAACTTCCTGTTGCACAGACCCATGAGAAATGCCGTATATGCCGACGTTCCCATGCCGCCGCAGAAATTCTCAATCCCGATAACCGTGGCCAGGGCCCAGATCTCGCGGCCCGTAAATTCGAGCAGAATAAAAGTCAGGATAGATATCCCCTGCAGCACCCCAAAGACAAAGAGAGATATCTTCAGAGGCCACCTGGACATGAGGGCACCTCCCATGAGCGCGCCTACAATCGTCGCCGCCATGCCGAACCCCTTGTAAATGGTCCCCAGTTCTGTTCGAGAAAAGCCTATGTACTTCAGGATATAAGGCGTCGTCATCTGGGCTGCGGCAATATCCCCGAGCTTGTAAAGGATTATAAAAAGGAGAATCTCCAGAGAGCCCGGCCTTCTGAAGAATTCCATAAAGGGGGAGACGGCTGCTTCATAGAGACTCTTCGGCGCCTCGACCATCTCGCCCGTCGGAGTGGTCTTGAGAGGCTCGGGAGCGACAAGAGTGGCAATGCAACCGATCACCATGAGAAGACCCATGATAAAATAAACCATTTTCCAGGACACGTGGTCGGAGAGTATAAGGGCCAGAGCGCCGCCCACGAGAAGGGCAATCCTGTAGCCCATGATCCATACGCCGACCCCTGCGCCCCGCTCTTCAGGCTTCAGGTACTCCGTCCGATACGCGTCGAGGACAATGTCCTGGCTGGCGCTGAAAAAAGCGAGACTAAGCGCCACCGCGGCGATGAGCAGGGGCATGGAAGCAGGGTTGAAAAACCCCAGTGCGGAAATCGTGAAGATGAGCGCCAGTTGGGTGATTATCATCCAGCCCCGCCTCCTCCCCAGGAAGGGCGGCACGAAGCGATCCATCAGCGGCGACCAAAGGAACTTGAAAGCGTAAGGCAACCCTACGAGAGAATACAGTCCAATGGTTTTTATATCCACTCCCTCTGCCACCATCCATGCGGACAGAGTGGAACCCGTGAGTGCGAGAGGCATGCCGGAGGAGAACCCGAGAACCAGCATGAGGAGCATTTTTCCGCTTAGGTAAACTTTGAACCACTTGAAAGGATTTCGCTCCATCGTTCAGTCCCGATAATTGCGTAGGCGAATCATTTTTTTTGAGCTGCATCAATGAGGGCGCGGAAGATGTTCCGATGCGGTTCTTCATCCTGCATCTGTTCCGGATGCCATTGGACCCCCAGGATGAATCTGTCGGAGAGGGCCCAAGGTGAGCCTTCCGAGGGGGCGATCGCTTCGATCACACCGTCCTGCGACCAAGCGGCAACGCGTAGATCTACGCCGACTTTCTGAGGATGGACGGCTTGATGGTGGCTGGAATTCGTCATGAGCAAACCGCCCGCGGGCATATTTACGGCGTGAGCAACGAGGCTGCTCTTTTCAAGGTGCACGGGATGGCGGAAGTTTGGGTCTTCATCGCCCCTCTCCTTCCTTGAGTGCGGAATGCAGGGGCTTCCCGCGGGCGTATCCCATTCTGTTCTGATATCCTGTATCAAGGCACCCCCCTGCACTATACTGATAAGCTGATGGCCACCGCAGATACCAAGGATCGGGAGGGAAGTCTTATGCAGCGCCCATTTCGCCAACTCTAGGTCAAAGCGGTCACGGCGTTTCGGCATCAGTTCATCTTCCGGCTGCGGATGCCCCCCGAAGTGATCCGGCCAGTAGTCATCGCCTCCGATGAGGACTATACCTTCAATAAGCATCAACAGCGCGTGTATCGTAGTTAAATCTTCACACGGGGGAAGGCAAAGCGGCACGCCGCCTGCTCCTGCCACGGCATCCACGTAACTGATGGGGACCAAAAGCCCGTATTTCTCATATTTGTCTATGCGATCCATAGACATGTTGAGCCCGATTATGGGACGCCTGATCATGCGGTTTATCTTTTCCCTTGCACCAGAAAATGTACAGTCAATGTGGCGCCACTATAAGGGAAATGGGCTTGTGTGTCAACTGCCCTATATTTGTCTTAATGACGCTTTCCCTGACGCTTTCCCTTTGACATATAACCAGCTTTCCCGTATACTTACTCAAGAAAATGCATGTTTCGTAACCAAAAAATAAGAAAGGTGAGGAGCTTCTCATGAAAGTAAGCGTTGATAAGGATCTTTGTACAGGATGCGGATTGTGTGTTGATACTGTCCCGGACGTTTTCGAACTGGTGGATGATCTGGCCTCCGTAAAGGTGGCAACAGTGAAAAAGTCGCTGTATGATGCCGTGAGAGAAGCGGCGGACGACTGTCCTTCAGAAGCAATTATTGTAGAAGAGTAAGAAGCCATGGTACATTACGAAGAATTAGGGTTGGTAAATACCAGAAATTTGTTTGAAAAAGCCATGCGCGGCGGCTATGCCATACCTGCATTCAACTTCAACAACCTGGAGCAATTGCAGGCTATAGTAGCTGCCAGCGTCGAAACGAAGTCACCGGTTATCCTGCAGGTCTCAAAAGGCGCCCGTCAATATGCAAATCAGACCCTGCTACAATACATGGCCAAAGGCGCAGTAGAAGTGGCAAAGGAGATGGGTTATGCTATTCCCATAGCCCTCCATCTGGACCACGGCGATTCTTTTGACCTCGCGAAATCATGCATTGAAACCGGCTTTTCCTCGGTTATGATCGACGGGTCACATCTGCCTTACGAAGAGAACATAAAACTGACCACACGGGTCGTTGAATTTTCCCACAGTTACAATGTGACGGTTGAAGGGGAGTTAGGTGTGCTCGCAGGTGTTGAAGACGAAGTTTCATCTCAACAGAGCCATTACACCAAACCGGAAGAAGTGGAAGACTTCGTGAAACGCACGGGTGTCGATTCGCTGGCAATATCCATCGGAACCTCCCATGGCGCATATAAATTCAAGGTCAAACCCGGCGAGAGCCCGCCGCCGCTCCGGTTTGATATACTTGAAGAAGTGGAAAGACGGATATCGGGTTTCCCGATAGTCCTGCACGGAGCATCTTCCATACCACAAAATATAGTTGATGAGATCAATAAATACGGCGGCAAGCTCGATGATACCGCGGGAATTTCTGAAGACCAGTTGCGCAGGGCGGCGAAGTCCGCAGTATGCAAGATAAACATCGATTCTGACGGAAGATTGGCTATGACAGCGGCGATCAGAAAAGTCTTTTATGAAAAACCGGACGAATTCGACCCGAGAAAATATCTCGGTCCTGCCCGCGATGCATTAAAGGAACTATACAAGCACAAGATCATCAATGTTTTGGGAAGTGACGGCAAGGCCTGACACTTTCACTGTCGTTGAAATAAGACAGAAAATTTATGCGCCACAAGATGGGGGCCAGCGATGATAAAAGTTACGCCTGAAAAGCTCCAGCCAGGAATGCGGCTTGCCAGGCCGGTCATGAACAGGGCCGGTATGGCGCTCCTCGGTGAAGGCACAGAACTTACAGAGACATGGATAGCGAGAATCCAGGATATGGATCTGGAGGGTGCTATCTACGTAGAAGGAAAACTGGAAATGGAGGTTCCCATGGATGAGATGCTCGCTGCTCTGCAAAGGCGTTTCCAGTCTGCCCTGGGGAATCAGAGAATGGAATTAATAAAAAGAGCCGCCGAAACGCACATCAGAAAACTTTATGAGTGAAGTCATAGAATCTAAAATCCTGCGCCACCGCATTGAAAATATAGGCAGTCTCCCCACGGTTCCCGAAACCCTGAAGAGGCTCTCCCGCATCATGGAAAAGCAGAACGTCTCTCTGACTGAAGTCGCTTCTTTTGTTCAATCGGATCCAGCCCTCACTTTCCGCATCCTAAAGATGGTAAACTCCGCCGTCTACGGCTTTCCCGGACGCATCGCCTCCGTATCCCACGCGATCATGCTCCTAGGACTTAATGTCGTTAAGGGACTGCTCCTCGGCGTCTCGGTCTTCGAACTCATGCAGAAGGCAATGACCGGTCTCTATGAACATTCAATGGGATGTGCAGCCGCCTCAAGGATAATAGCCCAGAAGAAAGGTTTGAGAGAGCCGGAGGAAGCCTATGTTGCAGGCCTTATCCACGATATAGGCAAGGTCGTTATGGCGCTGGAATTCACCAAGGCATACGAGGGAGCACTGGCCTTCGCAGAAACGGAGCATATCTCCATCATGCAGGCGGAAAAAAAATTCTTTGCCGACAACCACGCGGCGCTTGGCGGTGTCCTTTCGGAAAAGTGGCGTTTCCCGAAAAAACTTACCGAGGCGATCCTTTACCATCACCAGCCGCGATCGGCTGTGCTTTTCCCTCTCGAAACTGCCATCGTGCACCTCGCGGACCTTCTAACAAAGGCCAGGGGGCTCGGCTTTTCGGGTGACCAGATAGTGCCCGTCGTGGATGATGCAGCCTTTGACAGGCTTGAGCTTTCAGAGCAGGATATTATCAACGTATTCAAGGAATTGGAAGGGTCTATTGAGGCGACGCAGGAGGTCTTGCAGCAATAATGGAAGCGGTCACGATTATCAGCAAAGACCCATCTTTTCAGACGATGTCGAGCCGGATACTGCAAGACCATTTCCGAACTGTATCCTTCGGCGATTTTAAGCCCGCCCTGGACTACATCTACAATGACACACCCTCTCTTGTGGTGATCGAGATTCCCAAGGGTGACGATACCACTATCTCTTTCATCAACCTCCTCAAAGAAGACCCGCTTTTCAGTCGGCTGCCGATCCTCGTCGTCTTTGACGGCGACATTAATCCCCAAGGATGGGAAAATATTCTCTGCGAAGACTATTTCAGGAAGGCGGATACGGAGAGAGACATTCTCCCGAGGGTCAGATTAGGCATCATGCGTTTTGAAAGGGTTGTGGAGATTAATCCGCTTACGCGCCTTCCGGGGAATCTTGCCATTACCCGGCAGATACAGAAAAGGCTTGATAACAATGAAATTTTCGCCCTTGCCTATGCGGACCTCGATAACTTCAAGCCCTTCAATGACCGTTACGGGTTCGGCCGGGGAGATGAACTGATTAAAATGACAGGGCGGATTATCCTTAACGTCGTCAAGGACACCCAGTCACACGGATGCTTCATAGGACACATAGGAGGCGACGATTTTGTCATAATTATGAAACCCGATCTGATTGAAAAGGCAACAGAGAACATCATTGAACAGTTCGACACGCTGATTGCAGGGTTTTACGACGCCGCAGACTGGGATGCCGGTTACATCTTCGCTGCCGACCGAAAGGGCGTCTGGTCGAAACTCCCGGTAACGAGTATCTCCATAGGCATAACGGATACGGAGAGACGCACTTTCAGCCATCACGGTGAGCTGATGGAGATGGCTTCGGAGATGAAAGGCTACGCAAAGAAATTCGCGGGAAGTTGCTACAAGATGGATCAGCGGGAAAAAAAGGCGAGTCCGGCATGATCTGTGGATGATGGCACCTTTAAATCAATTGACCTATATCCGATATCGAGATTACTGTAGGAGCCGCAGAATATTTACGCGGACGAGGGACTGTCAATGCCGGGATTTTTTGAAATCTCTGTAGCAACTGAATTTTCCGCCGCCCACTCCCTGCAAGGCTATCCGGGTAACTGCTCCCAGGTGCATGGACATAACTGGAGCGTGGAAGTTTTTGTAAGATGCCGGGAACTGAACGCAATCGGCATCGGCATTGATTTCCGAGAAGTGAAGCGGGCCGTAAGAGAATCCGTAGAGAATTTTGACCACTCCTGCCTGAATGAACATCCTTCCTTCAAGACACTAAATCCCTCTTCCGAGAATATCGCCAAATTCCTATACAGAGAGCTCGGCGCGAGAATCAATTCTGAGAATGCAAAGATTTCCAGGGTGAAAGTCTCCGAAACGCCTAAGACGGGGGCCTGTTACTGGGAGGAATAGCTGCTGAAGGTAAATGAGATTTTTTACAGCATCCAAGGCGAATCTTCCTATGCCGGACTGCCCTGCGTTTTTGTCAGGCTCACCGGATGCAACCTCAGGTGTTCATACTGCGACACCCGGTATGCATATGACGAAGGCGCAGATCTCGAAATGGGAGAGATCATTAACAGGATAACGTCCCACCGGTGCGGTTTGGTTGAAATTACGGGCGGCGAACCTCTGGTGCAGAAAGACACGCCCCTTCTCATACGGAAGCTCATCGATATGGGTTTTGAGGTGCTGCTGGAAACCAACGGCAGCATGGACATAAGCGTAATCGACAACCGCTGCGTAAAAATCTTAGACGTCAAGTGCCCCTCAAGCGGTGAAGCAAGAAAAAACGATCTGGAAAATCTGAAAAGACTCCAAGCGAAAGACGAAATCAAATTTGCCATAGGAAGCAGAGAGGACTATGATTTCGCAAAAAATATCCTGTCTTTTATAAACAAAGCCAAGGGAAATATCAAGCCGCCACTCTTTGCGCCCGTTTACGGAAGGATGAATCCGGAACTTCTGGCACAATGGATACTGGCGGACCATCTCGACGTGAGAATGCAGATCCAGCTCCACAAGATCATCTGGGGCTCTGAAACGAGGGGGGTTTAGAAGAAGAAGCTTTATGAGCCACCACAAGAAGGCCATCGTTCTTTCCAGCGGGGGAATCGACTCCACCACAGCAATGGCTATGGCCAAATCGGAAGGTTACGAGATTTATAGTCTGAGTTTCTTTTACGGCCAGCGCCATTCTATGGAGATGGAAGCCGCAAAGAAAGTCGCCGGATTTCTAGGCGCCAAGAAGCACTTGGTCGTCAATATCGATTTGAGAGTGTTTGGGGGATCGGCCCTCACCGATGATATACAAGTTCCCAAAGGCCGCAACGAAAGCGAAATGCAGCGCAGCATTCCTGTCACGTATGTGCCCGCAAGAAACACCATCTTGCTTTCCTACGCGCTGGCATGGGCGGAGATTCTGGGAGTGTCGGACATATTCATCGGTGTGAACGTCGTCGATTACAGCGGTTATCCTGACTGCCGGCCCGAGTATATTGCAGCGTTCGAGAACATGGCCAATCTCGCAACCAAAGCCGGTGTGGAGGGTAAGACCAGAGTAAAAATAAGGACGCCTCTTATCGCAATGTCAAAAGCCGATATTATCAGGCGCGGGAGCGAACTGGGCGTCGACTACGGCATTACCCACAGTTGCTACGATCCTTCACCGGACGGAAAAGCCTGCGGCCTGTGCGACAGCTGCCTGTTGAGAAAGAGCGGATTCAGCGAGGCCGGCATTCCTGACCCCACAATATATATCACCTGAAAATCATTATGGCGCAAAAAAGCCGTGGCATCGAGAACCACGGCTTTTTTCTTCACAAAGGAACCGGTGGAATTCTATAGCATCTCAAAGATGCCCGCTGCGCCCATTCCTCCCGCGATGCACATAGAGACTATGCCTCTTTTTGCTTTACGCCGCTTCAATTCATAGAGGAGCTGCGCCGTCAGTTTGCCTCCTGTGGCTCCGAGGGGATGCCCGATGGCAATGGCGCCGCCGTTGGGATTGATGTCACCTGCGGCCAGTCTGTCTTCAATGCCTACAACCCGTATGGAGTAAAGGGCCTGACATGCAAAGGCTTCATTAATTTCGAAGACATCAATGTCTCTTGTTGTTAATCCAGCCATTTTAAGAACCTTCGGTATCGCAAGGGCCGGTCCTATGCCCATCTCTTCAGGTTTGCAGCCGGCAACAGCATAGTGGGTAAGCCTCGCAAGTGGCTTCAATCCGGATGCTCTGGCCTTTTCGTCGTTCATTAACAGAGCAAACCCCGCTCCATCAGTCATCTGAGATGAATTGCCCGCGGTCACCGAACCTCCCTGTTTAAAAGGGGACTTCAATCGTCCAAGATCTTCCATTGTAGTTGGCCACCTAACGCCATCATCCATGTCAAATACGAACTGCTCCCTGACCCTCTTACCGCTTTTTGATTTTGCATAGCGATAGGCCATAATCGGTATGATCTCATCTTTAAACTTCCCCGCCTGTATTGCCTCGTACGCCTTCCGGTTGCTCTCAAGCCCGAATCTGTCCTGATCTTCGCGCGACACCTTGTAATTGGCGGCAACGTTCTCTGCCGTAATGCCCATGGATACATAGACATTCGGCAGATCTCCCCAGTCGGGATGAGGACGGTAGACACTGCCTCCCATGGGAACGTGGGACATGCTCTCACAACCCCCTGCGATGATTGCAGCCGACCAGCCCGCCCGGATCTTCGCTGTCGCATCAGCAATAGCCTGCAGCCCTGAAGAGCAGAAACGGTTGATCGTCATGCCACAGGCAGTTATCGGAATGCCTGCTCCTATAGCTATGATCTTTGCCAGGTTCATGCCCTGCTCGGCTTCGGGAAAAGCGCATCCGACAATTACGTCGTCTACGTCTTCTAGCTTCAGTGCTGGAACCCTCGCTATGAGTCCCTTCATCACCTGGATACCTATTTCATCACTCCGGGTATAGGCAAGGCCACCTCTCCTGTAGCGACCGCCCGGACTTCTCACAGATTCGACGATAACAGCATCACTCATAATATTCCTCCTTCATTAACGAAGCCGTCCACCTCAACCCCGTTTCAGATTATTTAAGATGTCTTCTCCAATCAGTTGCGCAAAGGCTTGCCCGTGTTCAGCAGATGCATGATCCGATCCTGGGTCTTTTGCTCACCGCAGAGGCTCAAGAATGCCTCTCTCTCCAGGTTCAGAATTTCCTGTTCCGTGACCAGCGTCCCTTCCGGACAGTCACCGCCGGAGAGGATATAGGCAAGTTTTCCGGCAATGTGAACATCATAGTCCGAAATGAAATTCCCCTTCCTCATGCTATATACAACGGAATTGCACATACCCCGCAGGTTCTCGCCCATGACTGGAATAAGCGCAGGTGCGGATTTCTTGTAGAATTTCGACAGGCCGAGGACCACTTGTTTCGCATCCCATATCTGTTGATTCCTGTTCATGCTGACATTATCCGTCTTCCTGACATATCCCAATTCCATCGCTTCCATGGCGCTTGTCGCGACCTTTGCCATTGCTACATTTTCGAATGCTTTGGAATAAAAGTGCTGAAGGTTCAATCCCGCTTCGATAGCGCCATCGGGAATCCCTTCGGTGACTCTCACCATTAATTCTTTGCAACCGCCACCCGCCGGTATTACACCTACGCCGACTTCCACAAGGCCTATATATGTTTCTCCGCAGGGCTGACATTTCGTGCCGTGCATGGCGATCTCGCAGCCGCCCCCCAAAGCCATACCCGCAGGGGCCGTGACGACCGGCTTCGAGAGATACTTCATTCTCATGTTGGCATTCTGGAAATCCGCCACCATATTTTCCAGAACATCCCAGTCGCCTTTCTGGGCACCCACAAGCACCATAAATACATTTGCGCCGACAGAGAAGTTCGTGGCGTGGTTGCCTACAACCATCCCTGTAAAATCCTTTTCCACGATATCGCAGCCATCCATAATCATCTGGACGACGTACTGATCCACAGAATTCATCTTGGTATGGAATTCAAGGCAAACAACTCCGTCGCCAATGTCAATAAGGCTTGCACCCGGATTCTGCTTTACAATTTTCTTTCTATCTTTGAGGGCGGGGAGAACTATTATCTTTGCATTTTCCTTCAGTTTCACGTAATTCTTTGCTTCGAAGTCGTAGTAATAGAGGCTGTCTTCCTTCTTGGTGTAAAATGATTCAAAGCCGGCATCAAGCATTCCCTCGATCTTCTTCGGAACCTGCTTTCCAAGCTTTTTCATCACGGCGACCGCTGCCCGGACGCCCACGGCATCCCATGTTTCAAACGGGCCGAGTTGGTGGTTGTAGCCCCATTTCATGGCATTGTCGATAGCCACCACGCTGTCACAAATCTCCGGTACGCGGTTGGCAGCATAGATAAAGTTGTTGCAGAGATACTCGCGAGCGAGATCAGCCGCTTTGTCCGTCCCGTTAAATACTGTCCTGATCATCTTAGGAACGTCATCTTCCATTTTCTTCGCCTGCGAAATCGAGTCGAACTTCGGTCTGGTTGCAGGCATGTACTCCATGGTGGTATAGTCCAAGACCAGCTTTTCCTTCTTGCCCTTGTCGCCGGGTGCACGTTTGTAGAACCCCTGCTTTGTCTTGTTCCCCAGCCACTTCCGTTCCATCATCGCGTTCATGACATCCGAGGGAATGAACATGTCCCGCATCTCGTCGTTGGGCACCGCTTCATAGAGGTTCTTCATGACATGGTGGCCTGTGTCCAGACCCACCAGATCCAGCGTTCCAAAGATCGCCGAGCCCGGTCTTCCCAAGGCCTTCCCTATTACTGCGTCGATTTCATCGATTCTCATTTTCTTTTCCGCCATTAACCGCACTGCATTCGATATGTCAAACACACCGATACGGTTTCCGACAAAGTTGGGGACGTCCTTGCAGATCACGACACCTTTACCTAATACCTGTTCGCAGAACTCCACCATATAATCCACAATCTCTTTTTTCGTATCCGCACCGGGAATGACCTCCAAAAGTTGCATATAGCGGGGTGGATTAAAAAAGTGTGTCCCCAGGAAATTACTCTTCAGCTTTGGACCGAAATTGGCAGAAATGTCTTTGATGGGTATGCCCGACGTATTTGTCGATACAATGCAATCGGGCTTTATCACTTTTTCAACCTTTGCAAACAGCTCCTGCTTTATCTTGAGATTCTCGATGACAACTTCAATAACCCAATCCACATCAGAAAGCCATGTCAGGTTGTCTTCAAAATTTCCAATCTTGATCATTGAAGCGTTCTTCTTTGTATAGAAGGAAGCGGGTTTGGATTTCGAGACAGCAGCAAGTCCGCTTGCAGCAAACCTATTGCGCCATACGGAACTTTTTTCGGTTAAACCCTTCCGCTTGTCAGCTTCCGTAAGCTCGAAGGGAATGATATCGAGCAACACACACCCGATCCCCGCATTGGTCAGATGCGCCGCTATGGAAGCACCCATGACCCCTGCGCCCAAGACTGCAGCTTTATTAATATTGTAAGACATATTTCTCCTCCTTGCTTAATAGGTAAAAGACTCTTCAGCCATTTCAAGCGGCACTCTCTCGCCGAATTTGATGGCTTCGCACCTGGACTTTACAGTGGAAAGAACATCAACTGCAAAAAACCTCGCTGCCGCATTCTTACCGTAAT
>JBEKOL010000006.1:0-114635 GCA_049521775.1 Syntrophales bacterium | reverse complement strand
GGCTATCAAGCTGATCAAAGTGATCTTTGCCTTGTTACGGGACAAACGGAGCTTTGAGGATACGGCATCCGCTGCAGTAGTAATTGCATAAAACAAAAAACTGGTTGTGGTGGAAGGAAGGACCGAACAACTTCGTAGGTCACAGGGCTTGCACGATTCAGCTTGGTCAACTTCCACCACCCTTTTCGTCCTGCATAAGGTAAGTTGGGCAGAAGGCCCGTAGAATAAAAGAGGTTAGGTGAAAAGGAAAAAAGGTCGAAGTACCACCACAACCATTTACAGCTTTAACAGTGTGTAACAAGAAAATACTTGACTCTCTTCCCTAGAAGAGGAAGTTGTCCGCATCTTACCTGAACGGAAAATACGTCGTCAAGCATTTCCACCTTCCACTTGGTAATAAACGATGAAGGCCAGGTGTCCCCGGCCTTTCTTCTGTCCTCCATGAAGTTTTATGAAGATGTGGGCTTATTTGCTGATCTTCCTTCTGGCACAGATCGAGGAGCCGATGAAACCGGAGTCAAGGAATAGGTGTATCATTGATTGCAAAAGATTCCTCTATTTGTCCCGTCATTCCAGCGGGCGATTGAGAAACAGCTTCCAAGTGCCACCCCCTCCGGTTGCGGCTGACCAACTTCCTTCAATTACATCTGCTCTGATGGTTCCGGTGTATGTCTGTTTGCAAGAAGGTTGTTCCGGTTCAGCGCAATTGCGAATTATTGTAACTTGATTTCCCGATAAAGTACCTTTGAGTGAGTGTATAAACTGTCGATATCCGTACAAGGCTTTCCAGTCAGACATTCCGGAAATATTTGAACCATCTACCCTGATCATCCAATAAGAAGTATACATTCCGTTAGGAGCAGACACCTCAACAGGGTAGGTCCCGCTGCTTAATGATGCTGCTTCCACAGAAGATACTGCTAACAAAACAAAAACTACTAATACCATAATCCTGTACATAGATATTCCTCCTTTATTTTGAATCGAGTGACCCAGGTTCTCCGTTTACCGCGTGGTTTCCCGGCAGCGCCAGCGTATTTCAACGATGGTTCCGTTGGCGTCAGCCCCTCTAAAACAAGTCCTCCATATCATAATTACCGAGCGAATGACATTAATGATAACGGATTGTAATCCCGCATTTTCTTCAAGGGCGATGTTTTACTGATTTCAGGAAGGAAGCCGTAAGCTGCATGTGATGGGAATAAGCTGCCAAGACTTTGCACCTTTCAATCGGTACTGTGCGAGAGCAATGAACTAAAATATTAAAGAGGTCGGTTATTGAGCACCTACTTATCAATGATTTTCATGCGGGTATTGGAGCGAGGATTACCATTTATAAACAGCGCTTGAACTGAGGACAATCTTGGATCTGAGGCTTGTCTATTACCGGAAGGATGAGCAGATTCAGGTGCAGGTATTCCACTGCTTCTTGGCTCTCCTTCTGGTACGAATTGCCGAGAGAAAAACGAATATGACCTGGGACAGGGTTCAGTCCCCCCCAATGACAACATATCCGGCTTCCGTTACAGTAAATGTGTACCCGGCAATGGTCATCGTCCCCGTACGCTGGCTCGTATCGTTGTTGGTAACTGCCGTGAAAGCAACTGTTCCGTTTCCAGTAGCACTACCAGCAGAGGTTATAGTTATCCAGCTTGCATTGATCGTGGCCGTCCAGCTACAACCGTTTTGTGTTGTAACACCTACACGACCCGATCCTCCGACATAGTCAAATGACTGACTTGTTGAAGAAATCGAGTATGTACATGATGATGGTGGCGGAGATTGTGTCACAGTAAATGTCTGCCCGGCAATTGTCATCGTCCCCGTACGCTGGCTCGTGCCGGTGTAGGAAGCCACCGCGAAAGCAACTGTTCCGTTTCCAGTAGCACTACTCGGGGGAAAGGTTATAGTTATCCAGCCTGCATTGCTCGTGGCCGCCCAGTTAGAACCGCTTGAGGCAGTCACACTCATAATACCCGTTCCTCCGGTATAGTCAAATGACTGGCTTGTTGGAGAAATCGAGAATGTACCTGCAGATTGTGTCACAGTAAATGTCTGTCCGGCAATGGTCATCGTCCCCGTACGCTGGTTCGTGCCGGTGTAGGCAGCCACCGTGAAAGCAACCGTTCCGCTTCCCGTAGCACTACCAGCAGAGGTTATGGTTATCCAGCTTGCATTGCTCGTGGCCGCCCAGCTACAACCGTTTTGTGCTGTAACATCCACACTACCCGTTCCTCCGGTTGAGACAAATGACTGGCCTGCAGAAGAAAGCGCGTAGGTACATGCCGGAGTGATCTTAAAGGTCGCGGTTGTCGTGATGGAGATAGGACCCGACCCGGCGGCCACTGCCGTTCCGGCGGTCAATGCCCCGGTGGCCTGATTGATGGTATAGACCGAGATAGTGGTGAAACCAGAATTTGCCGCATAGACAAATCTCCCTGACGGGTCAACCGTGATGGAGATAGGATACGTCCCGGCGGCCACTGCCGTTCCGGCGGTCAATGCCCCGGTGGCCTGATCGATGGTATAGACCGAGATATTGTTGGACAGAGAATTTGCCGCATAGGTGAATCTCCCCGAGGGGTCAACCGTGATGTAGTAAGGATTCGACCCGGCAGCCACTGGATCTCTGGCGGTCAATGCACCGGTGGACTGATTGATCGTATATACCGAGATATTGTTGGAACCCCAATTTGCCGCATAGACAAATCTCCCTGACGGGTCAACCGTGACGGAGTTAGGATTCGTCCCGGCAGCCACTGCCGTTCCGGCGGTCAATGCACCGGTGGACTGATCGATGGTATAGACCGAGATATTGTTGGAACTAAAATTTGTCGCATAGGCGAATCTCCCCGAGGGGTCAACCGTGATGTGGTAAGGATTCGACCCGGCAGCCACTGGCGCTCCGGCGGTCAATGCACCGGTGGCCTGATTGATGGTAAAGACCGAGATATTGTTGGAATCCTGATCTGCCGCATAGGCAAATTTTCCCGAGGGGTCAACCGTGACGGATCGAGGACTCGTCCCGGCAGCCACTGCCGTTCCGGCGGTCAATGCCCCGGTGGCCTGATCGATGGTATATACCGAGATAGTGTTGGAACCATAATTTGCCGCATAGGCGAATTTTCCTGACGGGTCAACCGTGACGGAGGCAGGGGACGACCCGGCAGCCACTGCTGTTCCGGCGGTCAATGCGCCTGTGGCCTGATCGATGGTATAGACCGAGATATTGTTGGACCTAAAATTTGCCGCATAGGCGAATTCCTGCACATAGGTGAGGGCCGTGGCGCCGGAGACCATTGCCATGGAAACTGGCCCGTAGCGTGCAGAGACAGTCCCGGTTGCGGTCAATGCCCCGGTGGCCGGATTGATGGTATATACCGAGATAGTGTTGGAAGCATAATTTGCTGCATAGGCGAATTTCCCTGACGGGTCAACCGTGACGGAGTTAGGATTCGTCCCGGCAGCCACTGCCGTTCCTGCGGTCAATGCCCCGGTGGACTGGTTGATGGTATAGACCGAGATATTGTTGGAACCATTATTTGCCGCATAGGCGAATTTCCCTGACGGGTCAACCGTGACGGAGACAGGACCCGACCCGGCAGCCACTGCCGTTCCGGCGGTCAATGCCCCGGTGGACTGGTTGATGGTATAGACCGAGATATTGTTGGAAAATATATTTGCCGTATAGGCGAATTTCCCTGACGGGTCAACCGTGACGGACCAAGGAGTCGTACCGGCAGCCACTGCCGTTCCGGCGGTCAATGCCCCGGTGGTCTGATTGATGGTATAGACCGAGATAGTGTTATCACCAGTATTTGCCGCATAGGCGAATTTTCCTGACGGGTCAACCGTGATCGAAAAAGGCTGCTTCCCGGCAGGCACTGGGGTTCCGGCGGTCAATGCCCCGGTGGCCTGATTGATGGTATAGACCGAGATATTGCTGGAACCATAATTTGCCGTATAGGCGAATTCCCCCGAGGGGTGAACCGTGACGGAGTAAGGATTCGTACCGGCAGCCACTGCCGTTCCGGCGGTCAATGCCCCGGTCTCCTGATCGATGGTATAGACCGAGATATTGTTGGAACTATAATTTGCCGCATAGGCGAATCTCCCCGAGGGGTCAACCGTGACGGAGAGAGGATACAACCCGGCAGCCACATAGCCGTTATGACGCAATTGACCTGTATCGGCATTGACGGTATAGATAGATATAGTATTGTCATTGCTATTCGCTGCGTATGCAAAACGCGGGTATTTCGTTGCAGTGGCAGGAGAACTGCCACCGGTATATACAACATTAGGAATATGTAATGTGCCGCCTGCGGTGCTCTTAACGGTCGTTATGAGGTAATTTGGCGATGCCACCGAAAACGCGTATACCGCGGGTGTGACGCCGGGAAAAAGCGCAGCAAGAACGGAACCTGTAATGCTCGTTGTACCATAACTGTAAAGCAAAAGGGGAGAGGCGCTCCCGGATTGAGTAAGCGCATTTCCACTGGCATCCCAGGCGCTCACGGTAATGGCCGCCCCTGAACTGCCGAGAGATCCACTCAAATCGCTGACCTTGATCGTATCTCCAGGATCTACAGAATTAGCAGTGAAATTATTAGTGCCGCTTGTAAACACGGTGGGAATATATATCGAACTGTCCGTACTGCCCGTGACGTTGGTGATTATATATTGTGACGATGCCACGGCAATTTGGTATGTCATAGGTGTGCCCTGGAACCGGGCCGCAAGAGCGGTGCCTGTAATGGTCGTTGTACCATGATTGGAAAGTGTAAGGGGAGAGACACTCCCGGATTGAGTGAGCGCATTCCCACTGGCGTCCCAGGCGCTCACGGTAATGGCCGCCCCTGAGGAGAGAGAACCGGACATGTCCGTGATCTTGAGTGTACTGAGAGATCCTACAGAATTGGTGGAGTAGTTTGTTGTCCCGCTCGTAAACACGATGGGAACATTAATCGTACCATCCGTACTCTTCTTGACATTGGTGAATATATACTGTGATGATGGCACGGCAAATTGGTATGTCATGGGTGTGACCGTGGAGGGAAACAGGGCCGCAAGGTCTTTGCCTGCGATGCTTGTCGTCCCATGGTTGGATAGCGGAATAGGCGCGGAGCTTGTCAATTGAGTAAGCGGATTTCCACTGGCATCATAGGCGGTCACGGTAATGGCAGCCCCCGAGGAAGGAAGGGAGCCGGACATGTCCGTGATCTTGACCGTACTGAGGGGGCCTACCGTGTTTACGGCAAAGTTGCTCAAGCCATTCGTGAACGTGATAGGGAAGTTGAGTGAACCGTCTTCACTCTTCTTGACATTCGCCATTACCGTCATGGGAGAGTTAATAACAAAACTGTACAGCATGGGTGTGACGCCGGGAAACCGGGCAATAAGGTCGGCGCCTGCGATGCTTGTCGTCCCGTAGTTGTAAAGCGGAATAGGAGCGGCGCTTGTCAATTGAGTGAGCGCATTTCCACTGGCATCCCAGGCATTCACGGTAATGGCTGCCCCTGAAGGAAGGGAGCCGGACATGTCCGTGATCTTGATTGTGCTGAGGGGGCCAACAGAATTTGTTGAAAAAGTATATGCTTCTGACCATCCTTGCATCAGAAAAAGAAAGATTATTCCTGTAATACATAAAAAAAGTGTTTTCCCCCTAACCATAATATACCTTCTTCCTTTTGAGTGATGCCACAATTTCAACTATATATATTTTTTATCACGGATTCTGAGCAGAACGGGGCTTACGGGTGTATTTTGCCCATACCGCTAACCGCCTGGTTTCCCGACGGCGCCACAATATATCAACTATGTGTACATTGGTTCCAGCCGCTCACACTGTATCCTCACACATCCAGATTCGATGCGTAGAGGGCGTTCTTGTAGATGAATTCTTTGCGGGGTTCCACATTGTCTCCCATGAGGGTGGTGAAGATTTCGTCGGCGGTGACATAGTCTTCCAGCTTGACCTGGAGGAGGGTTCTCTTGTCCGGATTCATGGTGGTCTCCCAGAGCTGCTCTGGGTTCATCTCGCCAAGACCCTTGTAGCGCTGGATTGAAAGCCCCTTCTGCCCCATGGCCGTCACGTATTCCACGAGAGCCGTCATGCTTGCGAGGTCCTTCTTGCCCTTTTCCTCATCGTCCGTGACCACCGTGTAGGGCGGTTCACCCAAGGCGCTCACCTGATTGAGGAGATCCTTGATTTCGATAAATCTCGGTGATTTGAATATCTCACGGTCAAGGACTGTCGTAAATATCTGCCCCTTCATCCGGTAATCGAGAATGAGCCTGTAGCCGTCGTCATATTCCGGATCAGTCTCAGGTCTGCAGTTCACCAGCCTTTCTCCAATGGCCTTGCTGGTTCGTTTCGCAACTTTAAGAAGGGCCTTTTCGCTCTTGAAGTCATTAGGCGAAAAGGCTGGATCAGCAGCTAATATGCGCATGACCGTCTTGTTCTTATCTTCTTTCTCAAAGCGATCAAGAACAGTTTCGATCCTCATTACCTTCTTGACCAGATTGAGGAGGCGGGTGCCTGTGATGCTGTTTCCGTTACCCACAAGGAGGGAAAGTTTGCTTACCCCGTTATCAAGGACATAATCCTTCATTTCCTCCTCGTTGCTGATGTAGAGTTCTTTCTTGCGATCCATAACCTTGAAGAGGGGCGGCTGGGCGATATAGAGGTAGCCCCGCTCAATCAACTCACGCATCTGCCGGAAAAAGAATGTAAGGAGCAGCGTCCGGATATGCAGGCCGTCCACATCGGCATCCGTCATGATGATAACCTTGTGATACCGCAGCTTGCTGACGTCGAAGTCATCTGTTCCGATGCCCGTCCCCAGTGCCGTTACCATGACTTTTATCTCCTCATTTTGCAGCATCTTGTCGAAGCGGGCTTTCTCCACGTTGAGGACTTTGCCGCGGAGAGGGAGAATGGCCTGGTTCCTTCGATCCCTGCCTTGTTTGGCACTATTATGCACAAACACGCCGCTGGCGAGTGCAAAATTGTGCGTATTCGGTATCTCGATATCGTAGACGTCCAATCTTTCATTCAGATGTTCGATACTTTTTACTTTGTGGTTGTAGTTATTAAGTGCCTCCAGCAACTTCTGTTCATTGGTATGCAACGTGCGCCGCGCGTGAACTCTGTGAAGAGTTAGATGCGCTTTCTTATCCATACGGCGTATATTGTGTGGCTTATTATTCTTCTTATCAAAGTCTATATGGTGCTTATGTTCTCCGTCGGAAATTTCATAAACATTGTCCGCCAATTTATATTCATCGGCCAACAAATGGGCAAAAACCCATCTATTCCTCTTTGTATCGAATACCATAGGATAACCTTCTGTCGTTATCCTCCCTTCTATTTTTGACAATTTTTTTCTGAAGGGCATGAGAGACATCTGTGGTAACAAATCTTTTGCTTCAATATACGAACCATCTCTCAGCATAAACTTATGATCTGGTGTACAAATTATCTCTTCACCATTATCCAGGATGATCTTTATGACGTTAGCTCCCTGTCTAGTACAACGAGGATGCTGTATTTTCTCGATGCCCACCGAACCGTCATTCTTTATTGTATAGCAATAGTGTTCCTTGCCTTCTGCGTTTTCTCTCATTAGTTCGAAAAAGCCCACGTTTCTGCCATCCGCAAGAGCTATTTTAGTATCAGCCGAAAAGCAGCCGCCGGCACTATCGCCTTCCACAAGGTAAACCTCGCTGCGGGCTGGATCGCGCTCCTGGCAGTCCGCAAGTTTACCGGGCAGTGCGCCCACTTCCAGTGCGCTCTTTCGCCGAGTGAGTTCCTTGGCGCGCCGCGCTGCGTCCCTGGCCCTCGCGGCATCAAGTGCCTTGCCTAATATCTGTTTCGCCACTGGGGGGTTTTCTTCCAGATAGCTTCCCAACTTGTCGTAGACGACACCCTCGACGAGTCCCTTCACCTCACTGTTTCCCAGCTTCGTTTTGGTCTGCCCCTCAAACTGGGGCTCCTTCAGCTTGACGCTGATAACACAGGAGAGCCCCTCCCGGACATCTTCGCCCCGGATGGAATCTTTTCCGTTTTTCACAAGGTTGTTGTTGGCCGCGTAATTGTTGATTACCCGGGTCAGGGCGGACTTGAAGCCGCTTAAATGCGTTCCGCCTTCCGTAGTGTTGATGCTATTTACATAGGAAAAGATGCCCTCTGCGTACGTGTCGTTATATTGGAGGGCAACCTCCACATAGCAATCTTCTTTCTCCCCTTCAAAATATATCGGCTTCTTGTGAAGGACGCCCTTGTTGCGGTTGATATACTCCACGAAGGATACGATCCCGCCCTTGTAGAAGAATTCGCTTTTCTTGCCGTCCCTTTCGTCCGTCAGGACTATTTTAAGTCCCTTGTTCAGGAAGGCCAGCTCGCGAAGACGGTTGGAAAGGATATCGAAGCTGAACTCAACTTCCTCGAATATCTCGTCATCGGGCTTGAAGGTGACCTTTGTTCCCCGGCCCCTCGTCTTCCCCACTACTTCCAATTTGCTTGTGGGCTCGCCTCTCGAGTAAGACTGCCTGTAAACTTTTCCCTCTCTCCGCACTTCCAGCTCGAGGGATGAGGAGAGTGCATTGACAACGGAAACGCCGACGCCGTGAAGTCCGCCGGAAATCTTGTAGCTCTCGTTGGAAAACTTCGCACCGGAGTGAAGCTTGGTGAGAACAACCTGGGCCGCCGGAATTCCCTCTTCCTTGTGCATGTCCACGGGAATCCCGCGGCCGTTGTCATCTACCATGACGCTATTATCGGCCCGGACGCGGACGTCGATAGTATCGCAAAATCCCGCAGCTGCTTCATCAACGCTGTTATCAACGACTTCGTATACCAAGTGGTGCAGACCATCTTTACCGGTACTGCCTATGTACATGGCGGGTCTCTTGCGTACGGCCTCAAGACCTTCCAATACTTTTATACTGTCTGCCTCGTACCGCTCTGTCATATTTTCCTTATTCCTTCCACTTTTTCCAAAGTACCTGACGACTCTTCCTCACTGTGATGAGTGCTGTAGCCCTCCATGGCGCCGAGTTCCTCTCGATGACGCACCGCTGTTTATTGAATTTTCAACGGCATTACAATACACAGGTATTCATCGCTCTCGGCAGGCTTTATAATGCCCGGTTTCATTCCCGCCCCAATTTCAAAGACGATCGTTTTCTCATCGATCACTTCTATTGCGTCAATTAAATATTTGACGTTATAACCTACGGAGAACTGCTTGTCATGATAGTCTACTTCAATCTCATCTTTGGCTTCTCCCACATCCGGATTTGCCGATTCCAACACCATTCTGCCATCATCCAGTTTAATTATTACTCCGCTGTATCTTTCGCTTGAAATAACACTCATCCTTCTCAAGGCATGCAGAATTGTATCTTTATCGAATTGCACGAGGACCCCCTTCTCCGTGGGTATAACCCGTTTATAGTCCGGATAATCCGCATCGACCAGGCTAACCTTTAACATGGTGCTGTCCGTTTTGATGACGCACATGCCCTGGCGCACCCCCACAAAGATATCCTCCGGTGCATTTTCTATGAGCCTTCTGATTTCACCCAATCCCTTTCTTGGAATTATCACGCCTTTTTCCATCTGTAGGAACGGTGTACCCTCTATGTCCACATTAGTCATAGCGAGGCGATGACCATCCGTTGCGATCATGCGCAGTTTACTCTTGCCGCCATCATCTATAGTTTCAAAGAAGACACCATTTAAATTCTTCCTCATTTCATCAACCGACATTGCAAATGATGTCTTACGAATTAACCTCTCAATCAATTGCCCTTTGATCTTATAAAAATTTAGTTCACTGCGGTCATCGGCAACACTGGGAAATTCATCTGCCGACAATCCTGGTATCTTATAGATTATTTTTTTCGATGTCAGTGTTACCCTGTAGTTCTCGTTTGCTTCAAACTGAACAATATCGCCCTCGATCTCTCTTATCATTTCATAGAGTTTTCTTGCAGAAACAGTAACATCGCCTTTATTTATGGTTTTTGCTTGATAGTCTGCTACCAATCCTATCTCCCTGTCTGTCGCTACAATTGTTATTTTATCTTCTTCCGCCCTAATTAGAACGTTATTGAGGATCGGCATGGTTGTTTTTTTCTCCACAATGCTGAGTGTCTTTTGGATGCCTTCCAGAAAAGAATCTCTTTGTATACTAAATTTCATCACCATACCCTCCCTATATTTTAAATTATATTGTTTATTAAATAATAATAGTCATAGTAATAGTCCCTGTTAAAATTGTTCATAGATATATTTACTTATATTGTCCCGCAAACATAGACTAAAAACAACTGTTGATAACCTGTGAGGATAAAAGTTATTAACCTCTCTGTTGCAATGACTCCTCTATTTCCTGGACGATTTTTTTTAGATTTTTATCATCGTCACAACCTTTTTTCATCTTATTGTTGGCATAGATGACTGTAGAATGGTCCCTACCGCCTATTTTTTCCCCGATGTCGGGAAATGATAAGGCAGTCAATTTCCTGGCAAGATACATGGCAATCTGTCTTGCAAATACAAGATTTTTATTCTTCTTTTGTGATTTAATGTCTGATATCTTTACATTGAGTTTAGCGGCTATAGTTTTTATAATTTCCTCGATCGTGACTTCTTCCTTTTCAATTCTCTTCAGAATCCTTTTTAAGACCTCTTTGGTAAGGTTTATATCAATTTCTTTACCTGTGAGAGAGGAGAAAGCGGAAATTCTTATGAGGTAACCCTCAAGTTCCCTGATATTTGATTCCACTTGGGATGCTACATAATGTGCCACGTTTGTCGGCAGAGTGAGATTATTTTCCTGGGCCTTTTTTTCCAGGATGGCTATTTTTGTCTCAATCTCCGGAGGATGAATATCGGCGATAAGACCCCACTCGAATCGTGAACGTAACCTGTTTTCCATATTCGGTATGTCTTTGGGAAACTTGTCACTCGAGACGACGATTTGTTTGCCGGAATCGTGCAGAGTATTAAAGGTATGAAAAAATTCCTCCTGCGTCTTTTCCTTGCCGGCAACAAACTGAATGTCATCGATTAGAAGACAATCAATGTTTCTATATTTCTCCCTGAACTTCGGCATCCTGTCATACCTGATCGAGTTGATCAGTTCGTTCATAAACTCTTCCGCGGAGACATACACGACGTTCATGTCTGGATGGCGCGAAAGCGCGCGGAGCCCGATTGCATTCAGCAGGTGTGTTTTTCCCAGACCGACCCCGCCATATATAAACAGAGGATTATAATTTTTGGCAGGCTGTTCCGCTACAGATACGGATGCTGCATGAGCGAATTGGTTGCACGGTCCTACCACAAATCTTTCAAAACTGTAATGAGGGTTCAATGACTGATTAATCCCAGAGCGGACACGTTTGCTCTGGGAGCGTGTCTTTTCTTGGTGTTCTCCGTGACGGCGAACAGATGTTTGGCTTTTTTTCATTTCCTGGCCGATTTGAAGTTCAACTTTCAGGTCGATTCCCGCTACCTTAGCAATGGCCTCCTTGATGACATATTGGTAGTTTTCCATAAGCCAGTCCTTGAAAAATTTATTGGGAACATTCAAGGCAACATTGTTCCCCTCAAGGGAAGACATTTTGATGGGCCTAATCCATGTCTCGAAGTTCTGCGGACTGACCTTTTCTTTAATAATTTGAAGGCTTTTTTCCCAAAGCATGTCCAAAGCAGCTCACCTTATAAACAACGTTGTCAACAACTGTTGATAAATCAATTTACCTAGACATTCGTTTACTATCGGCGACATTCATCAGTAATGTCACAAGCCGATTCAGTTCTTCTGCCGTCTTAAACTTGATATCTATAGAGCCCTTGTTCTTGCGCTGGCGAATGTGAATTTCCGTCATTAGCTTCGAAGAGAGGTCCCTTTCAAGATCGCGAAGGAACGGGTCCTTTTCCCTGCCCTTCTTTTCCGAGGGCATTTTTCTCAGTTTTTGAATCAGCCCTTCTGTTTCGCGAACGCTGAGAGCCTTTTTCATGATGAGATTGAGGAATTTAATCTGTTCCCCCGGCGAATCGAGCATGAGAATGGATCTCGCATGCCCGGGACTAATGGTTTTGTTAATAAGGGCCGACCTGATTTCCCGGGGCAGTTTCAGCAACCTTATTGTGTTGGCAATGGTTGAGCGATCCTTCCCTACCCTGGACGAGAGCTCCTCCTGCGACAGGCTGAATTTATTGATCAGCGTCTGGTAAGCCTCGGCCTCTTCAAGAGGATTCAAATTTTCACGCAGAAGATTCTCTAAAAGAGACAATTCTGCAGCAGCCGCGTCTGGAGCCTCTCTGATAATAACTGGCACTTCTTTGAGGCCTGCTTCCTGGGCGGCCCTCCATCGTCTCTCCCCCGCTATGATTTCATAACCCGTGTCGGATCTCCGCACCACGATGGGCTGAATAATACCGTTCTTCTTTATGGATGTGACAAGCCGTTTCTGTTCCCTGTCGTTAAAATCCTTTCGGGCCTGAAACCGGTTGGGGGAAAGCTCTTCAACCCCGCACACAATGTATGAAGGCCTTGTGCTGACATTATCAAGCAGGTCGGGAAATAAAGCCCCGAGCCCCTTGCCGAGGGAACTTTTTGGCTGCATCTAAATCCTCCCGTTGACCATGATTTCTCGAGCGAGGTCCATGTAGGAAACAGCGCCGCGGGATTTGATATCATAGAGAATGATGGGGAGACCATGACTCGGACTTTCAGATAATCTGACATTTCTGGGTATGATAGTGTCAAAAACTTTCTTCCCCAAATGCATCCTCACATCCTCGCTTACCCTGTGGGATAGCGAATTTCTCGTATCAAACATGGTGAGGAGAATGCCTCCCAGAGACAAGGATGGATTCAGTCTTGCTTTAACCAATTTGACCGTATTGAGTAAATATCCGAGGCCTTCCATAGCAAAATATTCACACTGTAGAGGGATGATCACGGAATCAGAAGCAACAAGCGCATTTACCGTCAAGAATCCGAGAGACGGCGGACAATCGATGATAATGTAGTCGTACGCAGTATCAAGGCTCTTCAACAGGTCGCGGAGCTTTTTTTCCCTGTCTTCAAGATTTACAAACTCTATCTCGATCCCTATCAAATCCTGGTTGGCAGGCGCCACGTCAAGGCAGGGCAACTGGGTGCCAACAATTACCTCTTTTAAGGGAACCTTACCGATTAGGGAATGATAAAGATTTTTCTTGTTGATGGTTTCCTTATCTATGCCCATGCCGCTCGACGCATTGCCCTGAGAGTCGCAGTCGATGAGCAGGGTTCTCTTTTCCGCCGCCGCCAGAGTTGCGGCAAGATTAAGGGCAGTGGTTGTCTTGCCGACCCCCCCCTTCTGATTGGCTATGCATATGATTTTACGCATTATTTAGCAGAACACACAAACAGCCTTTTGAGACGTAAATTTTGCAGCGACGATAGCACAAAACACAACTCTTTAGAAGGAATATTTGCCTTGTTAAGAAAGTTTTTCGTAGATAATAATTCTTCGAAAATCACCGGTTATGGGTAACGTCAAATCATGGCTTCCGATATATTCTAATCCCATACGACAAGACATCTCGGCGGCAACTGTTAGTTCCTGATCGGATATTTTTCCTTTCATTGCTATTAAGGAACCTTTCGGGGCGAGAAAGAATGCGCCCATCCGGAGGAAATCTGGTAGTTTAAATGTAGCCCTCGATGTGACGACCTGAAAAAAATCTCTGCAGGTTTCGTCTTCCATCAGAAGTTCAGCCCGATTGTGGATGACCACGGTGTCTGTGAGCCTCAAACTTCGGATCACATGCTTCAGAAAAGACGTTTTTTTACGTGATGACTCGAGGAGGAAGACCTTCAGTGAACTTAGCGCGATCTTTAAAGGAATACCGGGAAATCCGGCTCCTGAGCCGATATCGAGAACCCGACAGGTTTCATGTTTGATATACGGCAACAGCGTCAAAGAGTCAACGAAATGTTTTATGATAATGTCCCGTTCTGATTTCGCGGAGATCAGATTTATCTTGTTGTTCCAGGCAAGAAGTTCCCCGTAATAGGCTACAAAAAGGGATGTCTCCCTGTCTCCAATGGCCATTCCCAATACATTTGCAGCTTCGGAAAATATTTGCGACACCCGTTTTTCCATGGATTATTTCTTTCAGAGGTCCCTCAGTATGTCAATCTTTTCTTGTCCTGTTCCGAATGAAATTCCCTGAATCATCAATAGGGGTGTCTGAACTTATGGCAACGCAATTTTTTAGTAGAAATAATATTCATTATCTAATAAATGCAAGAGAGCGAGAAGGGAGACGCCTGTGAGAGCGAAGACTGACAATATCACCATTGTTCTGAACAAGCCGAAATATCCGGGCAATGTCGGGTCCGTGGCGAGGTGTGCGAGGAATATGGGAATCGGGAGAATCTCTGTCGTGGGGAACAGCGGTCTTGCTCTTGAAGAGATGAAGCAGATGGCCACCCATTTTGCCGCCGGAATTGTGGAGCATATTCAACATTTCGACAGGTTGGACGAGGCCCTGGCGCGGTTTCACTGTGTTGTCGGAGCCACAGCGAGACGGGGCTCTGCCAGAGGCCCTGTGGTTTCTCCTAGGGAGATGGCGGCGCGTATCGTGGACATATCCCAGGAGAATGAAGTGGCGCTGCTCATCGGACCGGAGGATACGGGATTGTCAAACGATGATCTGCGGTTCTGCCACCTGTTGGTAACCATACCAACATCTAAACATAACAAATCCATCAACCTATCTCATGCGGCTATGATCCTCTGCTATGAAATATTCGTGGCCCATATGGAATCCCTGGAGACTTTTACACCACGTCTGGCTCAATCGGCAGAGCTAGAAGGGATGTATGTTCACATGAAGGCGTTATTGATGAAGATCGGGTTTCTGAATCCTGAGAACCCGGACTTCTGGATGATGCATATCCGCCGTTTCCTTTCCCGGACAAATCTTTTGTCCAAAGAGGTGAAGATTATCAGAGGCGTCTGCAGGCAGTTAGACTGGTTTCTGAAAAACAAAAAGACTTGACTTTCCATAGACAGAAACTTATTACTCAGTGAAATCCAATGGGGGTGCAATTATGTACAAGAATTTCTCTTTTACGGGTGCCAAGAAAATCATCTTTGGCAACGGGGCCTTAGAGTCTCTCGCAGAACATGTTTGCGAACTCAAGGCGACCCGTCCCCTCATTGTCCTCGACAGGAATCTATCCAAGACAGACCTCAAAGGGAGGGTCTTGAATATCCTTGGCGACAGCGGTCTTAAGGCGACCCTGTTTGACCAGAAGGTTGAAGCCGAGCCAAGGCTTGAGGTAGCCGATGAGGGAGTCAAAGCGGCCCAGAAGGGGAAATGTGACGTCGTCGTTGGCATCGGCGGTGGAAGCGCCATGGACGTGGCAAAGGCCATTGCCGTTCTGGCGGCTAATAACGGCAGGGCCAAAGATTATTTGGGGCTGAACAAAGTGCCCGGACCCGGGCTTCCCAAGATCATGATCCCCACTACGGCAGGAACGGGAAGCGAGGTCACCTTTACAGCTGTTTTTGTCAGGCAGAACTTGAAGAAAAAAGAAGGGATGAACAGCCCGCATCTTTATCCCGAGCTCGCCATCCTCGATCCGACCCTTACACTATCTCTCCCTGCTGTTTCCACGGCGTCAACGGGTATAGACGCCCTCTGTCACGCTATAGAATCCTACACATCAATTAATGCCTCTCCTATGAGCGAGTTGCTTTCCCTGGAGGCGATTTATTTGATTTCGTCGAATCTCCGTACATGCGTCCATGACGGCAACAACCTGGAAGCGAGGGGAAAAATGCTCCTGGGGAGTCTTTATGCTGGCCTGGGTCTCGCCAACGCCGGGGTTGGCGCTGTTCATTCCCTCTCCTATCCTCTGGGGGGGAAATATGGTGTCTCACATGGTCTGGCTAACACTATCATGTTGCCGCATGTGATGGCTTTTAATCTGCCGGGGGTCCTCGAAAAATTTGCCGTCATCGCTGAAACTATGGGAGAGGTGATCGATACCCTACCTCTCCGCGAAGCGGCGTTCATGGCCGTAGAAGCAGTACAGGCGCTGATTGAAGACTGCGGCATTTACACCACCCTGGAGGACTTGAGTATACCCGAGGAGGCACTGCCTGAGCTTGCCGAGGTGGCCATGACTGTTCTGAGGCCATTGGAGAACAATCCCCGGAAATTGACCATAGAAGATGCGATAGATATATATGGAGAGGCATATTAAGCTAAAGACCGCCGAGTATCTTTTTGATGTATATGTATAGAACTAATCAAATGTGTCATTTCAAAGGAGTTTAACGAAGCGAGAAAGGACAGTAAAGAGAACTGCGACACGATATCGATGCAGGATAATAAGGCAGTGGAGGTAGTTATATGGCCGGTGCTGAGCTGATTGGAAAAGAAGAGATAAAAGAGATTATGGATGTCATGGAAACAGGCATCCTCATGAGATACGGATTTGACAAGGAGAGAAAGGGAGTCTTTAAGGTACAGGAATTCGAAGAGGCCTTCGCACGCTACAGCCAGGCAAAATACGCACTGGGTGTGACATCCGGCTCCACGGCGCTCAAAGTGGCCCTGGTGGCTATGGATGTAGGACCGGGGGATGAGGTCATAGTGCCGGCCTTCACGTTCATCGCTACGTACGAGGCAGTATTGGAAGTTGGAGCAATCCCCATCGTGGCTGACATTGATGAGACCCTGAATCTGGATCCCGGCGATATAGAAAAGAGGATAACGCCTTACTCTAAGGCCGTTATTCCTGTACACATGTGCGGCGCGCCGGCGCGTATTGACAAGATTATGGCTGTTGCGAGGAAAAATAAACTCCTCGTCCTCGAAGATAATGCCCAGGCCTCCGGTGGAAGCTATCGCGGGAAAAAGCTGGGGACGTTCGGCGACATGGGAATCTTCAGTTTTGACTATTATAAAACCCTTACCACGGGCGAAGGAGGAATGGTCCTGACTGATAATAAAGATTTCTACCTCCGCGCTGAGTGGTACCACGATCACGGACATGACCATAACCCTAATGTCAGCAGGGCTTTTGAAGGGCGGACGATTCTCGGCTTTAATTACCGGATGAACGAACTTCAGGGCGCCGTTGGCCTTGCCCAGTTGAGAAAGCTTGATACGATTATCGCCGAGCAGAAAAAAAACAAACAGGCCGTCAAAGATGTCCTTAGCAAAATCAAAGGCATTAAATTCAGGGATAACCCGGATCCCGAGGGAGATACGGCGACCTTTCTGGCGTTCAATCTGCCTGATGAGAATGCCGCAGGGCGGTTTCAGAAGGCCCTAAGCGGCGAAGGAGTCGATACGGTCTGCTTCAAGAAGAATCTTTGGCACTATCTTCCCAACTGGGAGCATTTTCTGGCGCGGTCAACTGCGAACTCGAAGAAGTACCCTTTCACAGACCCGTCGTACAAAGGAAAGTTTAACTACGATAGATCGACCATACCCCGGGCGGAGGATATCCTTGGCCGGACTCTGGTCATGAATATATCAGTGAGGATGCCCAAAGAAAAATTTTCGAAGATCGAAAGCGGTATAGAGAAGGCAGCGCAAAGCCTATAGGGAGAAAGTTTCATGATCATCGTCACCGGCGGCGCCGGGTTCATCGGGAGCGCCTTTCTCTGGAAACTCAATCAAGAAGGTATCGACGACATCTTAATCGTTGATGAACTCGGAGAGTCGGACAAGTGGAAGAACCTGGTGAACCGGCGCTACGTTGAGTACATACACAAAGACGTTTTTCTCAGGATGATCCGCAACGAACAAATGCCCTTCACGCCGCGGGCAATCATCCATATGGGGGCGTGTTCCTCCACAACGGAACGTGATGCCGACTATTTGATGGACAACAACTACCACTATACGTGCCGGCTGGCAGAGTGGGCACTGCCGCACAACATTCGCTTTATCTATGCAAGTTCGGCCGCTACGTATGGCGATGGCTCCCAAGGCTTTTCCGACGACAGTTCTGTAACAGCAACGCTTCGCCCCATGAATATGTACGGGTATTCAAAGCAGGTCTTCGACCTTTGGGTTCTGCGTCAGCAGGTGGAAAAGCAGGTCGTGGGTATAAAGTTTTTCAACGTCTTTGGTCCCAACGAGTACCATAAGGGTGACATGCGGAGCGTTGTCCATAAGGCCTTTGAACAGATTAGGGACACAGGGGAGGTCCGGCTCTTCAAATCTCATAAGCCTGAATACACAGATGGTGGGCAGGTGCGTGATTTCGTCTATGTCAAAGATTGTGTTGAAGTCATGTGGTGGCTGCTTGAACATCCGGAGGCAAACGGCATATTCAATGTGGGGACGGGCAAGGCCCGTACGTGGAATGATCTTGTTCATGCGCTTTTTTCGGCCATGGAAATGAAACCAAAGATAGAGTATTTCGACATGCCGCCGGAGATACGTGACCAGTACCAGTATCTGACGCAGGCAAAAATGGATAAACTCCGCGCAACAGGCTGTCCCGTCAACTTTCGTCCCTTAGAAGATTCTGTTAAAGACTACGTGGTGAACTATTTAAAGAAACCTGATCCGCATCTATGAAAGTCATCTGCATTATTCCTGCCCGTTATGCATCCACGCGCCTTCCAGGGAAGGCTCTTGCGGATCTCTTGGGAAAGCCGGTGATCCAGCACGTATACGAACGTGTGGTGAGGGCCGGCACGGTATCCTTTGCCGCTGTAGCGACTGATGATGAACGGATCGTTGCCGCTGTAGAGGGATTCGGGGGCCGCGCCATTATGACAGCGGCGTCACACAGGTCAGGAACAGACCGCATAGCAGAAGCCGTTTCCCGCCTTGATATCGAGGACTCAGATATTGTAGTGAATATCCAGGGAGATCAACCCATCTTCGAACCTTTGCAGATTGACGAGGTAGCAAAGCCGCTCTTGGACGACCAAGCCATTCCCATGTCCACCCTCATATATAAAATCGTGCGGGAAGAAGAGATTACCCATCCCAACGCGGTAAAGGTCGTCTTTGATCAGGATCACTTTGCCATTTACTTTTCCCGGTCAACTATCCCTTACGTAAGAGACAGGGGCGCGGGGGCGTCATATTACAAGCACCACGGCATTTACGCATATAGAAGGGCATTCCTGAAAGAGTTTGCCAAGCTCCCTGAAGGTACTCTTGAGAAACTGGAAGCCCTTGAGCAGCTGAGAGCTCTCGAGCACGGATACAAGATCAAGGTCGTAGAGACGGCTTACGACTCAGTGGAGGTTGATACACCCCAGGAGTTGGAGAGAGTGAGGCGCCTCCTTGAAGCGAAGGGGAATTTATAAACAGGAAGCAAAAATGATAGATATTGACTATTTGAAGAAGATCAAACTGGTACCCTCACCCATGGGTCAGCAGATCATTGCGGCGCTATTACTGTTTCCCAATTACCGTATTTTCGCTAACGTAGATATCCAGATCGAAAATATCGAGCATATTCCGAGGGACGAGAATGTGATCTTTGCCATGAATCACACGGATCGCTTCAACTACTGGCCTTTCCAGTATAAACTCTGGAGTATGAAATGTTTCTCATATACCACAGTCTGGGTTAAGGGAAAGTACTACAGAAATGCATTGCTTGCCAAAGGGCTCGACCTGTGTAACCTCATCCCCGTCCCCTCCATGGGTTATTTGATAGAAGAATTCTACAGGAAGAAATTCAAACAGCGGCTCGATAAGAACGTTTACAGGGCTATTAAAGATATCATTGACGGCAAATATGAAAGTATCGATGCCTACCCTAGGAAGGCAGCAGAGGCGCTCAATGCATTAGGGGAACAGTTTGTTGACTTTGTGAGGGGCTACTATGATCTCATTATGGAGCGGGTAGCGGAATTGAGCAGGACAGCGCTCGCAGAGAAAAGACTCAACCTCATCATCTTCCCCGAAGGCACGAGGGGTGCCCAGTTGGGAGAAGGAAGAACCGGTGTCGCTCAGCTTGCATTATCCACGGGGAAAAAGATCATTCCCGTCGGTTGTAACAACTCGGATCAGTTATATACAGGGAGCCTGCCTTTTGCGAAAAGCGGGCGGATTGTCTATCGGGTGGGGGAACCCCTCTCTCTGGACAATCAGTTGCGGGAATTCGCGATTGACGAACCGTTCAAGCTGTTTTCCAAGGAATCGCAAAGGAAGCACAAGAGACAGTTCGAGGAGGTGACAAGAATTGTAATGGAAAATATCAACAAGCTCCTGGACGAGAAGTACAGGCACGCTTTTACCGGATCATGATGTTATAGGAATTCACCCCCCAACCCGTTTCACCAACTCGACAGGAGTGGATACATGAGTGCCATCGCGATCATTCAAGAACTTATCAAGCCACTGCTCCCAGGCTTAATGGGGATGCAGCTCATGGAAGTTAGTCCTGAAAGAGTTGTTGCGTCAATGGAGGTTCGTCCGGATCTATGTACCGTCGGAGAGATACTTCACGGGGGCGCGCTTATGGCCTTTGCGGACACCCTTGGGGGGATCGCCACGGTTGTGAACCTTGAAAGCGGCGCACGCACAACGACCATCGAGTCGAAGACCAACTTCCTCGGCGCCATGCCCGTTGGCTCTCGTATCATCGGCGAGTGCACCCCCTTGCACCGCGGCAAGACCACGATGGTATGGCAGACGCACGTAAAGTCCGAGAACGGCAAGCTCTGCGCTATCGTCATTCAAACGCAAATGGTACTTTCTGCCTGATTTTTTCCCCTGATGCGCGGTCTTTTGTTAGCGCTTTTGATTCTTCTACGGCGCGTCAGGTAGCAAGATTCGTTGCGGTGCAATAAAGGAAAAGAGCGTCCATTTTATGTTAATGGACGCTCTTTTTGTTCGTTTGAGACAGGTCTGAATTGAAGATAGGTTTGTCAGTCTCTCAAGATGGCGCCTGTGCTTGCAGAGGTCACGAGCCCGGCATACCGGACCAAATAGCCGCTTTTAACCGCCGGTGGCCGTGGTTTAAACTTAGCCTGTCTCTTCTTCAATTCGTCCGGACTGACCTTTAGAGAGATTGTTTTTTTCGGGATATCGATGGCGATAATGTCGCCTTCCCTGACAAGAGCTATGGGACCTCCCTCGGCGGCTTCCGGGGAGATGTGTCCGATAGCCGCCCCACGGGTTCCTCCGCTGAATCTTCCATCAGTCAGGAGAGCCACCGTCGTATCGAGACCCATACCAGCTATAACCGATGTCGGCGCCAGCATCTCGCGCATGCCCGGACCGCCCTTCGGACCCTCATAGCGGATGACGACGATGGCACCCGGTTTGATTTTCCCGCCGAGGATGGCGGCAATGGCATCGTCCTCGGAATCGAAGACGCGGGCCCGGCCTTCATTGACGAGCATTTTTTCCGCAACAGCGGACTGCTTGACGACAGCGCCATCGGGGGCCAGATTACCCCTCAGGATGGCGATTCCCCCTTCTTTCGAATAGGGCTTGTTAAGCGGCCGGATGACGTCGCTGTCTAGCACCGCGGCGGCTTTCAGATTTGCGCCTACCGTCTGGCCCGTGACGGTTAAGGCCTTCAGGTCGATGACGCCAAGCTTACTGATTTGTTTCATCACCGCCTGGACACCGCCCGCCATGTCCAAGTCTTCCAGATGGTGCTGCCCTGCGGGGCTTAGCTTGCATATATTAGGGGTTTTCTTGCTGATCTCATTAAACAGATCGAGGTCCAGTTTAATTCCCGCTTCGTGGGCAATGGCGGGAATATGGAGGACCGTATTGGTCGAACATCCCAGGGCCATATCAACGGCTATTGCATTCTTAAAAGCCGATAGCGTAGCGATTTTCCGGGGACGGATATCTTTCTTGAGGAGGTCCATAATCTTCATACCGGCCTTCTTTGCCAGACGCCGCCTGGCCGCCTGGACGGCAGGTACGGTGCCATTTCCGGGAAGGCCGAGTCCGAGGGCTTCGGTGACGCAGTTCATGGAATTTGCCGTGTACATGCCTGAGCATGATCCACAGCCCGGGCAGGCGCAGTCTTCCAAGGCCTTGAGATATTGGTCCTTCATCTGGCGGGATTTTACCTTTCCTACACCTTCGAAGACGCTGATGAGATCAACTGTTTTGCCCTCCAGGGTTCCTGCCATCATAGGACCGCCACTGATGAAGATGGTAGGGATATTCAGGCGAAGCGCCGCCATCAACATCCCGGGAATGATCTTATCGCAGTTGGGGATCATGACCAGAGCATCAAAGGGATGGGCTATAGCCATGACCTCAATGGAATCAGCGATCAGCTCGCGGCTGGCAAGGGAATATTTCATGCCTGTATGTCCCATGGCAATCCCGTCGCAAACGCCAATGACGGGGAATTCGACAGGCGTTCCACCTGCCATGCGGATGCCTGATTTTACATCTTCGGTTATAAGGTCTAAATGAATGTGGCCGGGTATGATTTCATTGGCGGAATTCACCACGCCTATAAGGGGCTGTGCAATTTCTTCATCCGTATACCCCATGGCCTTGAAAAGAGATCTGTGTGGCGCCCTTTCAAGCCCCTTTTTCATCAGGTCGCTTCGCATGCTTTCCTCCTTATATTTTCTTACAATGAGCGGAATGTAGAGAGCCTCGTATCTCAACTCTCCCACTTAGCCATTTTCTACTTTTTTCTTCGCTCTGGTCTCAATGAGCGAACCACTGCGCCTGCCTGCCACATTTCGCTGTTTCTCATGGCATCGAGTTCCTTTTGCAGTTTCTCCCTGTAGTCAGGGGCAGAGTTTACCTCCAGGACAATTGCAGTTTCTTTGCCGGCTGCCACCCTGTCATATAATTCATCGAAGACAGACGCTACAGCGTCACGGAATCTGTTTTTCCAGTCTAAGGCGCCCCTCTGGGCTGTTGTACTGCAATTGGCGTACATCCAGTCCATACCGTTTTGCGCGACAAGCGGCATGAGGCTCTGCGTCAATTCCTCGACTGTTTCATTGAAGGCTTCACTGGGACTGTGTCCATGTTTGCGGAGGACATTATACTGCGCCTCGAGGACGCCAGCCAGACAACCCATGAGGACGCCACGCTCACCTGTGAGGTCACTATAAACTTCCTGTTCAAAGGTGGTGGGGAACAGATACCCCGATCCTATGGCAATGCCAACAGCAAGGGTCCTTTCCATGGCCGTTCCTGTGAAGTTTTGGAAAACGGCGTAACTTGAATTAATGCCGCTTCCCGCAAGAAAATTATCGCGCACCGTGCGTCCGGCACCTTTAGGCGCTACCAGTATGACATCGATATCTGCCGGAGGGATCACACCGGTCTGATCTTTATACACGATTGAGAATCCATGAGAAAAATAGAGGGCCTTTCCTTTTGTCAGGTGAGGTTTGATTTCCGGCCACATGGCCTTCTGTCCCGCATCTGACATCAGGTACTGAATAATTGTGCCGCGTTTTGCAGCCTCTATTGGTGGGAAAAGCGTCTCGCCAGGTTTGAAACCTTCATCAATGGCCTTCTGCCAGTTGAAGTCACCTTCACCGACGATACAACGGATTCCGTTATCCCTCATGTTTAAGGCCTGACCGCGTCCCTGTACACCGTAGCCAATGACGGCAACTGTTTCATTCTTGAGTACTTTACGCGCTTTTTCGAGTGTAAACTCCTCTGATGTGACAACCTCTTCCATGACCCCACCGATGTTGATTTTGGGCATACTAGTACCTCCTTATTGTTATAAATTGCATGATCAATAGTATTGTGTGGTATGCACTCTGAAAACTCCTGATTCACGGCTATTTCTGACGCTCCACAGCGACAACCCCCGTTCTCGTAAAATCATCCAAACCCATCTTGTCTAAAAAAGCAAGGGCATCGTCAATTTCATTCTTGCCACCCGTTACTTCCAGTATGCAGGTATCAGCGTCCATCTTTACAATCTTCCACTTAAGTGTGTCAACAGTCTGCATGATTTTCACTTGATTCGCATCGGTTAATTTCATCCTCACCAGAACCATTTCCCGGCAAGCCGCATTGACGCGCGTCAGATCTTTCACTTCAAGGACATCGATAATTTTTGTCAGCTGCTTCTCAAGTTTGACGACGGTCTCCCGGTTACCGAGGGTTGTAATAATGATTCTGGTAATTTCAGGATTCCTCGTGATATTTGCCGAGATGCTTTCGATATTGAACCCGCGGCCACTAAAGGTTCCCGCTATCCTGGCCAGAACGTCGGGCCTGTTATTTACCAAGATGGAAATCGTATTTTCTTTCACTTCCATAAGCTGAATCACCTCTTAATATATTTGATATATCTTCCGGTATATCCTATTTGCTCAAGACCATATCTGTCAGCGCCGCACCAGGCGAGACCATAGGGTAGACACCTTCCTCGGGTTCGACATGGAAATCCATCACCACCGTCTTTGCGGTATCAAGACCCTTTCTTAACGTTATCTCTACCTCGTCGGGACGTGTCGCCCGCAAGCCCACAGCGCCGTATGCCTCAGCAAGTTTCACAAAATCAGGCACATTGGATATATTGCTGTGGGAATAACGCTTCCCGTAGAACAGCTCCTGCCATTGGCGAACCATGCCCAAAAATCCGTTGTTGAGAATAACTATCTTAACGGGAAGGTCATAGTTAACAGCCGTTGCCAGCTCCTGAATGTTCATCTGGATACTTCCATCTCCCGCAATATCTACGACGACCTTGTCAGGGCGCGCAACCTGCGCACCGATGGCAGCGGGGAATCCATAACCCATTGTTCCCAGGCCGCCCGACGAAATGAAGGAATTGGGATAATCGAAATGATAAAATTGTGCGGCCCACATCTGGTTCTGCCCCACTTCTGTCGAGATGATCGCTTTTCCTTCCGTGAGGCGGTAAAGTGTTTCAACGACATGTTGAGGCTTGATTTTATCAGACTGACAGTATGTAAGGGGTGCAAACTCTTTCCACTTCTGAATTTGCTCGAGCCATGCCTTTGTTTGCTTTTCGGGCATTGCGGGACTCTTATCCGACATCCATTTATTGAGCAACTGCAACACGGGCTTGCAATCGCTTGCGATAGACAGAGTTGTCTTCACAAATTTATCGATGGATGCCGGGTCAATGTCGACGTGAAGTATCTTGGCATGGGGCGCAAAGGCGTCAAGCTTTGATGTAACCCGATCATCGAAACGGACACCTAAGGCGATCAAAAGGTCGCAATGACTGATTGCCATGTTTGCGTAATATGTGCCATGCATACCCGGCATTCCGAGCCAGTGGCTGTCGGATGCGGGGAATGCCCCGAGCCCCATGAGCGTTGAAGTGATGGGTACGTTGAGCATTTTTACAAATGTTCTCAACTCGTCCCAGGCCCGCCCGAGCAACACACCGCCACCCGAGATGATGAGCGGTCTTTCAGCCTTCCTGATCATGTCAAGTGCTTTAGCACATGCATCTTCTATAGAAGCCTGCTTGTTGTTATTGGGAAGGCTTGATGTCCAGAGTACATCAGAATCTTCTATGAGGGATCTCGTGATATCCTTAGGAATGTCGATAAGCACAGGACCGGGGCGTCCTGAGCGGGCGATGTCAAAGGCCTCCCTGACGATGCGTCCCAGGTCGTCAATCCGCCTGACTAGAAAATTATGTTTCGTGCATGGTCTTGTAATACCGGTGATGTCCACTTCCTGAAAGGCGTCGCCGCCAATCAAAGAGGTCGCCACCTGCCCTGTCAGCACGACCACAGGAATGGAATCCATGAAGGCATTGGCAATACCGGTTACCGTGTTTGTCGCTCCAGGCCCGGACGTAACTAAGCATACGCCAACCTTGCCGGAAACCCTCGCATATCCGTCGGCTGCGTGTATGGCGCCCTGTTCGTGCCGTACTAAAATATTTCTAATCTTTCTTCTGTACAGTTCATCAAATATGTCGAGGACGGCTCCACCAGGAAAACCAAAGATGGTATCAACTTTCTCGTATTCCAAAGCATTAAAAAGAACTTGAGCTCCCGTTAATTTCACTTTTTTCTACCCCCTATTTAAATCCCCTCCATCAGCGCCCCCGTCTACTTGGGGAGCAAGGAAGGGGTCTTTTCCTGAGTAAGACCTGCAGGAAATTTCTCCAAAAAAAAACCGTTACCTTTGGCTGGTAACGGTCTTAATGGTAGCAAACTTTGTGCTAAACGCGAACCATCATCCAGCCCCCCTATGGAAGGGAATGATTATCCCGATAATAATTATGATGATGTTTGCGATACTAGCTGCATGCATGTTGTTATCAATCCTCACTTTAGAGACTTTCTAACAGTCTCCCATAGTATTGTCAAGAATATTTTATAATTTTTCTAGATTTTTCTCTTGGGCTTCGTTCTCTCAATAGCAATTGACCCAGTTCTATTTATTTCCTCCACACCGAATGACTGGAAGAATTTCAGGAATGCAGCCGTTTCATCCGGCTGACCCGTCAATTCCAGAATGAAATAATCCGGAGTCATGGTGACGATTCTGCAGCCAAACAGTTCAATTGCCCGTAGGATTTCTGAATAGGCTCCCTCTTTGAGGGTAACGCCTATCAACATTAACTCTCTCTGAATGTAGGACTGTCCTGAGACATCGGAGACATCGATGATATCTACCAACTTATCCAGTTGTTTTTTTATCTTTTCAGTAAAGTCAGGATCTGATTCACTGGTCAGGGTGATTCTTGAAACGTCTGGGTTCGTCGTTTCCGCCACGCAGAGGCTCTTAATATTGTATCCATGGCGGCCAAACACACCGCCCACGCGGGATAGCACGCCCGGCTGATTGTTTACCAGAATGGAAATGGTCTGTTCCTGTTCGCGCGCCTTTCTTAACATAGTAGATCCTCCGCAATTGTTTTTCAATCAAGTCTGTCGTACATCATCTCGATATTCGAGCATCCCGGCGGTATGATGGGGTAGACATAGTTTTCCGGATCAACAACGGCTTCCAGAAGATATGGGCCATCAGACTTTACCATAGCCTCGATGCCGGCCTTCGGGTCTTTATCCACAGCAATTCTGATGCCCGGGATGCCGAAGCCCCTGGCAACTGTCACAAAATCAACTTTGCTTCCCAAATCAATGGTAGTAAAACGGGCACTATAAAAAAGATCCTGAATCTGGCGGATCATCCCCAAATGGCCGTTATTGATGACTACGATCTTTACGGGCAAATTGTAGTAGCTTATGGTGGCCAGTTCCTGGATGTTCATGTAGAATCCTCCGTCGCCTGTGATAGCAATGACAGCCCTCTCCGGAGTGCCGACCTTGGCCCCGATCGCGGCGGGCAGGCTGAATCCCATTGTCCCCATGCCGCCGCTTGTGATGAGACTGCGGGGGCTCCGTGCCTGCCAGGTTCGCACCGTCCATATCTGGTTCAATCCCACATCCGCAGTCACCGTTGTTTCGACGGGCATGGCTTCCTGCACCATCCGAATAAAATCTCCCGCCTGTCCGCATCCGGTGTCAGCGACCTTATCGTCAATGGTTTCACGCTCCGCCTTAATCCTCTGTAGCCAATCCGACTTTTCCTTCTCATCAACGAGGGGCAGCAACGCCGTCAGCGCCTCACGAATATCACCGACGTACGGCAGATTAATCTTGATGCTCTTGCCGATTGAGGTGGGATCGATATCGATCTGGGCAATTTTCGCCAGAGGCGCGAATTCTTCAATAAGTGCGGTACTGCGATCTGAGAAGCGTGTACCCACGGCAAGAATAAAATCACATTGATGCACCATCCGGTTTGCGAGCTCATTTCCGTGTGTTCCTATCAACCCCAGGTTATATCCATTAACGGAATCGACGGAACCGATGCCCATCATCGTTGTAACGAAGGGGATCTTTGCCTTTTCTATAAGCTTGCGTATCAGGAGAAATGCATTGCTCAGCTTAATTCCTCCTCCGATGATGAGGATCGGCCTTTCACTCTGATTCAGTGTCTTGGCAATTTTCTCCAGCTGTTCGTGATCTTCCGCCGTCTTGTTGTTTGTCTTCAGCACCGGTTCCACTTTCTTTTCCGCCGGTGGACATTTCGACGACAGAATGTCGCGGGGGAGATCCACCAATACCGGACCGGGCCTGCCAGTTCTGGCGAGCTCAAATGCCTGCCTCAGCGTTGCCGCAAGATTGTTCACATCATGCACTTGATAACTGTGTTTTGTTATAGGCAAAGTTATCCCGATGATGTCCGTCTCTTGGAAGGCGTCATGTCCCAGGAGGCTCGTGCTCACCTGTGCTGTAAGGGCGACCATGGGAGTTGAGTCCATAAAGGCCGTGGCTATACCTGTCACCAGATTGGTAGCCCCGGGGCCCGATGTTGCAATGCAGACGCCTACTTTTCCGGTAGCACGAGCGTAGCCGTCGGCAGCGTGAGCTGCTGCCTGTTCGTGTCGCATTAGATAATGACGGACCTGGCTGTTTATCAACCGGTCATGAATGGGCAGGGTATTTGCCCCCGGGTATCCGAAGATTACATCAACACCTTCTTCTCTTAAGGTTTGTATAACTATATCTGCGCCAATGGTTTTCATATTTGCTTTTTTGCTCCTTGCTGTTTGGAAAATGGAAAAGCCGCCAGTTCATGTGCGCAGCGGCTTGTAGGGCATAAAAAAGCCGCGGGTTATTGGGGCCCGCGGCTCTTCGTTCTATGTTATTCCATCACAGAAACCGAGCAACGGTCCCCCGAAGTACAGATACTACTACTACGGCTACGATAAGGATATTGGTGCTCAGGCTGTGAAGGGTCATCTGCTTACCTTTATTCACTAAAATATATTTAATTCTATACAAGAAATTAGATTTGTCAAGCAATTTTTGGGCTACTGTCTTTAACGGGAACTGTCCTTATCGCCTCTGTTGGTTTCCTCCTGCGCTTCATTAGTTTCTATGGGTACTGCACGAGTTCCTGTTGTGCCCTCGAGAAAGCTCTCGAATATGGCATCTTGGGTCGACCGTGTCGCCGGAATACCCGTATGAGGGTCAACCTTGATGAAAACAATTCCATCTGGAACGGGGAAAACTTCCCTGGGCCTGCTTTGCAGGGCCTTTTCCATAAAATAGAGCCATATGGGCGCTGCAGCCCTGCCTCCCACTTCTTCTCTACCGAGGGACGTTTCCTGGTCAAAACCAACCCATACCCCTGCCACCAGAGACGGTGTAAAGCCTATGAACCAGGCATCTCTCGTATCATCCGTCGTTCCCGTTTTACCTGCAACAGGCCTGCCGATGCTCTTTACCCGTCTCCCCGTGCCGCTTTCCACGACATCCTGCATAACGTAGGAAGTCATAAAGGCTATTCGGGGGTCGATAACCTCCTCGCTGTTTACCTGGGCATCTTCAAAGATATGGCCTGTCCGATCAACGATCTTCTTGATGAAGAAAGGAACAACCCGTTTGCCCTGGTTTGCGAGTACGCCGTATCCCCTGACCATTTCCTGAAGGGTGACGCCTGACGTGCCCAGGGCTAAGGAAAGGTTCCTTGACAGAGGAGAAGTGATCCCCATGTTCGTGGCATATGCTGCAGCGTAATCAACTCCAATCTCCTGGAGGATCTTTATGGTAATGATATTCCGCGACTGGACAAGGGCGTTTCTAAGAGTGGTAGGCCCATTGAATTTACCGTCAAAGTTTTTCGGTTTCCAGAAACCGTCTGGAGATGATCTGTCCTCATATACAATGGGGGCATCCAGTATACGCGTCGAAGGCGTCATTCCCTTGTCGAAGGCGGCCGTGTATATGAATGGTTTAAAGGCCGATCCCGGCTGCCTCCTTGACTGGGTTGCACGGTTGAATTCGCTCTTTTTGAAATCCCTGCCTCCGACCATAGCCGTGATAGCACCGGTCTTCACCTCCATACAAAGAAGAGCCCCCTGAACAAGTCCCTTCTCATATTTCTCCCGGTCCTCCAATTCTAGAAGTCCCTTTTCTACTGCGTCCCGTGCCGCTTTCTGCATTTCTATGTTAAGAGTCGTGTAGACCTCAAGACCTTCCTTGTACAGTACATCGCCCCCGTATTTTTCCATAATGTATTTCCGGATATTTTCGACAAAATAAGGAGCAATTTTCTCTTTAGGTCTGATGGACTTGAGCGTTATAGGCGCTGCAAGGGCCCGCTCTTTCTCTGCCGCGGTGATGTATTCGTCTTCGACCATCCTCTCAAGCACGTATGCCTGTCTCTGGCGGGCCTTGTCGAGGTGAAAGAAAGGAGAATAGCTGCTGGGCGCCTTGGGAAGACCGGCCAGGAGTGAGGCTTCAGCGAGGTTCAGATGTCTGGCGCTTTTTCCAAAATATCCTTGCGACGCTGCCTCAATCCCGTAAGTGCCGTGCCCCAAATATATGTGGTTGAGGTATAAGTTCATAATTTCGTCTTTGGAAAGATATTTATCAATTTTATAGGCTAAGATGGCCTCCTTGATTTTTCTCATGTAGCTTCTTTCGGAAGACAAATAAAGGGATTTAGCCACCTGCTGTGTTATGGTACTTCCGCCCTGAACTATCCGACCGGCTTCGATATTCTTATAAAAAGCCCTTGTCATGCTCACCAAATCAAAGCCAGTATGCTGATAAAATCTCGCATCTTCCGCTGCCACGAAGGCCTGAATGACTACCTTTGGAACTTCTGACAGCTTAATGATTTTTCTATCTTCCATGAAAAATTCATCTATTAGTTCATTATTGTCTGCGTACACCCGCGTGGCGATGCTGGGACGGTAGTCCTTTAAGGCAGCAATGCTGGGCAATTCCTGGTAAAGGACATAGTACAAGATACTGCTTACTATAATTGCCAGAATGAAAAAGCACAGTGTGGCTACCAACAGTACTGTGCCAAGGCGGGAGCGTTTAGGTTGTTTTTTTTTGTCTTTAAGTCTCATATTTCCTTTTGATCATCTTTTAAATCTTCTGCTTCGGGGCGTTTCTTTTCGGCTAATTTGGCCACGATTATACCAATCTCATAAAGACCCATCAAGGGTACAGCCATGATAATCTGGGTGATTGCATCAGGGGAAGGCGTCAGGACGGCAGCAGCGATGAATATTATAAGGATGGCATAACGCCTGTTTCGCGACAACATTTTTGAACTTACAACACCGATTTTAGCTAAGAAAAAGATAACAACAGGGAGTTCAAAGGACACACCAAACGCGAGCAGAAGCTTCAGGGAGAGAGAAAGATACTCCCTTAGTGAAAACATAGGCCTGAGAAAGTCTGATGAAAATTCCACAAAAAAGCTGAACGCGGGGGGAAGGGCAAGATAATATCCGAACAGAATGCCGCAGATAAAAAGAATCGTAGAAGAGATAACGAAGGGAAGCATATATTTTTTTTCTGACTTATAGAGACCGGGTGAGATGAATTTCCACAGTTGATAAAGTATGTAGGGACTTGTAAGGAAAAGGGACGCGTAGAAAGAGATTTTCATGTAGTTAAAAAAAGCCTCCGGCAGGCTGGTGTAAATCATGTAGCTGTTCGGGGGCAGGACCCGGGCCAGAGGTTTTGTAATGACCTGGAAAAGCCATTCCTTAAAATACCAGCAGACGCCGAAACCTATACCGGCCGCAATTATTATGCGGATGATTCTGGTTCGTAATTCCTCCAGATGAGCGGTAAATGGCATTTTTTCTTCTATAGGGTCTTCCATAGATTAAGTATCAGCATCTCCTTTTACAGATTGATTCTAAGTCGATTTGTGAATTCAAGATTGAGTTTTAAAAGTGGAATATTTGTGGGGGTTTTCTTTTGTTTCCTCCCCGCCTGGCGGAGAGTACTTATGACCATCTTGGTTATTTCTTTTACCATACAGCACCGGATATTTAAAGTCATTGACTTCTTTCTTTACATTGATGTTTTCCGTCACATCATCGGCCGCCCTGCGAAATTCGGAGAGGCCTTTGCCCAGGGATTTGGCGAAGCATGGCAGCTTCTTAGGACCCACGACGATCAATGCGATAATTGCTATTACGGCGAGCTCTGGCAAACCAATGCCGAACATGATTTCAACCTCTTATTCGCTAAATCATGTTGAATATATATCTATTTATGCATTTGTCAATGTTTTTCCAAGCACAGGGGCAGCCCTCTGTATGTTTGGAAAATTTTTGCGTTCTTAGAGCATTTGTGCTAATAGCTTGAGCCTGTGTAGAAAAACCCTTCCAGGGATGGTGACCAATGTCGAGAAAAACGGGTATTATTAAGGATGAAAGGTATTTAAGGCATGACGCCGGATTTGGACATCCCGAATCGCCACAGAGGCTTGGAGCGACCTACGCCATGCTCGAAGCCCCTGATATGGCTGGACACTTTGTCGAAATTGAACCGCGCTATGCCACCCATGAAGAGATTGCAATGATTCATTCTCCTTCTTATATAAATCTTGTGGCCTCTACTGCGGGAAAGATGTTTGTTCCACTTGATCCCGATACGGCAGCCACACCGGAATCATATGATGTTGCAAAGTTGGCCGTGGGAGGGCTGTTTAACGCTATTGACAGCGTCGTATCTGGTGAAGTCGACAATGCCTTTGCCCTTGTCAGGCCTCCCGGACATCACGCGGGAGTATCGAATGCGGCGGGCTTCTGCCTATTCAATAATGTTGCCATAGGCGCCATGCATGCCATCTCCAAGCACAAGATGGAGAGGATTCTGATCGTCGACTGGGATCTACACCACGGTAACGGCACCCAGGCGCAATTCTATGAGGATCCGAGGGTCTTGTATTTCTCAACGCACCAGTATCCATATTATCCGGGTACAGGCGCCATAGAAGAATGTGGGCGGGGGAAAGGTATCGGATACAATGTCAATGTGCCCTTGAGACCCGGCACGGACAGCGCTCAGTATGTCAAGATTTTCAGAAAAATTATTTATCCCGTATCCATGAAGTTTAAGCCTGAGCTGGTACTTATCTCAGCCGGGTTTGATCCTTATTATAAGGATCCTCTGGGAGGGATGAAAGTTACGCCCGCTGGATTTGCCTATCTGACACGTATCCTCATGGATATTGCCGATCAGTGCTGTGGTGGAAAAATGGTTGCGACCCTTGAAGGCGGGTATCATATCAGCGGCCTTGCAGAGTCGATAAAAGCGGTACTTATCGAAACGAGGGACGGTACACATGTGACTGATAATGAGCTTGATCGAATTGCAAAAGAGGCAGACAGCAATACGGATCCAGTCATCAAGAAAGTGATTGATCAGATAAATCCTTACTGGCGGCTGTCGTGAGTTTATTCTTGCATTTATGAGGATTTGGCGTTGAAAATAACAAAAGAAGAAGTTGAGCACGTAGCTCATCTGGCGAGGCTCGATTTCAGCGAAGAAGAAAAGGTGAAATTTACCTCACAGCTCAACGATATTCTTATGTATATGGATAAGCTGAATGAGGTTGACACAGCGGGTATCGAACCGATGAGTCATGCTATTGCCCTTCAGAATGCCTTCAGAGACGATACTGTCAAAGATTCCCTCAGCCATGAACTTTCCCTGTCCAATGCCCCCGAAGCAAGGGGCCCGTTTTTCCGGGTACCGAAAGTTATAGAATAGAATAGGGACAGCATGGAACTCCATCAGTTAACGATTCACGAGTTGCAGAAATTGATCAGGTCGAAGGAGGTAAATTCCTTAGACATAGTGAAATCCGTGTTCAAGAGGATTGATGCTGTAGAAAGCAGTGTTCATGCATATATTACCATGATGAAGGAATATGCATTTGAAGAGGCCGCCAAAGCAGACCGCTGCATCAAGGAAGGAAACATCCAAGCACTGACGGGAATACCCATCGCCCTCAAAGATATCGTCTGCACGAAGGGTTTCTTGACGACCTGCGGATCCCGCATCCTGCACAACTATATCCCGCCTTACGATGCCACAGTGGTGGAGAAATTGAGGGAAGCCGGTGCAGTGTTCACAGGCAAAACGAATATGGATGAATTCGCCATGGGTTCATCCACGGAGACCTCACATTTTGGGATAACCAAAAATCCCTGGGCCCTCGACAGGATACCCGGCGGGTCGAGCGGCGGGTCCGCCGCCGCCGTGGCCGCTGATGAGTGCATTGCCGCTATCGGTTCCGATACGGGTGGTTCCATCAGACAGCCCGCGGCTTTATGCGGTATTGTGGGAATGAAACCAACCTACGGAAGGGTATCCCGGTATGGACTCGTCGCCTTTGCTTCCTCCCTGGATCAGGTAGGTCCTCTTGCAAAAGATGTTGAAGACTGCGCCATCATGATGAATGTTATCGCCGGCCATGACCCGAGGGAGTCTACATCAGTGCCCCTGGACGTGCCCGATTACAAGGCATTTCTCTCGCAGGGGGTTGATGGCTGTAGGGTGGGGATTCCTAAAGAGTACTTCATCGAAGGGATTGACCCGGAGGTAACGGAGGCCATGAACGGAACCATAAGGACCATCGAAGGACTTGGGGCTTCGTGTGTCGAGATATCCCTTCCCCACACGGAATACTGCCTGGCCGTGTACTATATCATTGCCCCCGCGGAGGCGAGTTCCAATCTGGCCCGCTATGATGGGGTAAAATACGGATTCCGGGTGGAAGACTGCAGAGACCTTCTGGACATGTACAAGAAGACCCGCTCTGCCGGTTTCGGGGCGGAGGTAAAAAGGCGGATAATGATAGGGACGTACGCGCTGTCTTCCGGCTATTACGAGGCTTACTATAAGAAGGCTTCCCAAGTGCGGGCGCTGATTAAACGTGATTTTGAAGACGCATTGAAGCATTGCGACGTGATACTTACACCGACAACCCCCACCCCTGCATTCAAGATTGGCGAGAAAATGGACGATCCCATGCAAATGTACCTTTCCGATATATTCACCATATCAACAAACCTGGCAGGTATACCGGGCATATCTGTGCCGTGCGGATTTACCCGGCAAGGACTCCCTATAGGGGCACAGTTCCTGGCAGGGCATTTTGAAGAAGGGAAGTTGATTCAAATTGCTTCTGCATTTGAAAAGCATGCAAACCTAAAGCAGAGGAGACCAAATCTCTGATGGCATATGAACCGGTCATAGGGCTGGAGGTACATGCCCAGCTTCTTACAAAATCAAAAATATTCTGCAGCTGCTCAACGCTGTTCGGGGCGGAGCCCAATACCCACACCTGTGCGGTGTGTATGGGGATGCCTGGTGTCCTTCCCGTCTTGAATAGGACGGTGGTTGAGTATACGATTAAAATGGCGCTGGCGACCAACTGCGTAATAAACGAGTCATGTAATTTCGCGAGGAAAAACTATTTCTATCCTGACCTCCCCAAAGGGTATCAGATTTCGCAGTATGCCCAGCCTCTTTCCGAACATGGATATGTCGATATTGAACGGAACGAAGGAAAGAAGAGGATCGGCATAACGCGGATACACATGGAGGAAGATGCGGGCAAAATGATTCACGATGAGCATCTGCCGTCGAGTTACGTGGATCTGAACAGGACAGGGGTGCCGCTCATTGAGATTGTCAGCGAGCCGGAGATGAGAAGCGCCGAAGAGGCCTCTGCTTATCTGAGAAGACTGCACGAAATACTTGTTTATCTGGAGATCTGTGACGGGAACATGGAAGAGGGGAGCTTCCGTTGTGACGCCAATGTATCCATCAGACCAAGAGGAGAAGAAGCCTTCGGTACACGCACAGAACTGAAAAATATGAATTCCTTCAGGAATGTTCAGCGTGCGCTTGATTATGAAATCAAGCGACAGCAGTATATTCTAGAGAGCGGCCAGGAGGTGATCCAGGAAACCAGGCTGTGGGATGATTCGCAGGGAGTTACCCTGTCCATGCGGGGAAAAGAAGAGGCCCACGACTACCGATATTTTCCCGATCCCGATCTCGTTCCGATAGTCATAGATGAGTCATGGGTGGAGGAAGTTAGAAAGAACCTTCCTGAACTTCCTCTGGAAAAACGGGAGCGGTTTATGAGAGATTATCAGCTCCCTTCCTATGATGCCGGTGTGTTGACGTCAAGCCGAGTACTTGCTGATTACTTTGAAGAGGTGGCCAACCTTTCCGGAAAACCGAAAGCAGCAAGCAACTGGGTCATGGGGGACATCCTCCGATTCCTCAATGAGGGGAAGCGGGATATTAAGGAATGCCCCATTCTATCCGAATCACTCGCGGAGATGATTCAGCTCATTGAAAATGGCACCATCAGCGGGAAGATGGCCAAGGATATTATTGAGGAGATGTACAGGACAGGCAAGCCACCGAAGACGATTATTGAAGAGAAGGGCATGGTTCAGATTACCGATGAGGTTGCGCTCGAGAAAACTATTGCCGGGATTCTTGCAGCAAATATGGCACAGGTTGAGCAGTACAGGGGGGGGAAAGAGAAGATCTTCGGATATTTTGTAGGTCAGGTGATGAAAGCAACCCAGGGAAAGGCCAATCCCCAGCTAATCAATGACCTTCTGAAAAAGATGTTAGCAGCATTGTAATCATCCGGGGCCAGAAACCTTTTTTCGCAGTTTGCAATTGCGATCAATATACCGATGAGAATGAAGAGTTGCACAAATAGCCATCATTGAGAAAAGATCTTTAATCTGTTCTCATAACTCCTTCTGAAAGCCATGCAAGAAGTTATTATCTTGTCATCGTTAGGAGACACTGGGCAGACGAAGCTATCTTGTTTCTACTTCAAGAGGGTAAACTTATCAGATGGAAAGTCCCATCAGGACGATTTTCTGGAAAGATGATGCGGTCGTTATGATCGACCAGAAGGCCCTTCCCCATGAAGAGCGCCACCTGAGGTTTACTGATTATAAGGACGTCATTAAAGCAATAAAAGACCTGACCGTCCGCGGCGCCCCGGCAATTGGAGTAGCTGCTGCAATGGGCATTGCGCTCGGCTCACTCCATCTTGCCGCCTCATTAAAAGAGGACTTCAAGATCGCGTTCCACGAAATCTGTGATCAGTTTTCCCAAACCCGCCCCACGGCGAGGAATCTCTTCTGGGCCATAGATAGGATGAAAAAACGTTTCGACGAAGCGTTCTCTGCACCTACGGATCAGATCAAGAGGATTCTTGTGGAAGAAGCCACGCGCATCTGTGAGGAGGATATAAACATAAATGTGAGAATCGGCATTAACGGAAGATCACTAATTCAGGACGGCGATAATATCCTTACCCACTGCAATGCCGGCGCCTTGGCTACGGCCGGCTGCGGTACGGCCCTCGGTGTTGTCAGAGCCGCCTGGGAGGAAGGGAAAAAAATCCATGTCTTTGTCGATGAAACGAGACCCGTCCTCCAAGGGGCACGACTCACAGCCTGGGAACTCATAAGAGAGAAGATACCCGCCACGCTCATAGCCGATAACATGGCAGGCTTTATAATGAAGCAAGGAAAGATCAGCAAAGTTATTGTCGGGGCGGACCGGATCGCCTCCAACGGTGATGTGGCAAACAAGATCGGCACATATTCCCTCGCTGTCCTGGCCAAAGAGCACAACATTCCTTTTTATGTGGCAGCGCCTCTATCGACCATAGATATGTCGTTACAGAATGGCGACGAGATCCCCATCGAGGAAAGAAACGTAGAGGAAATCACGACGATCCAAGGAATAAGAGTGGCACCTGAGGGGATGCATGTTTATAACCCGGCCTTTGATATTACCCCAAACCGTTACATCACTGCTATTGTAACTGAAGCAGGTATTGTCTCCCCCCCTTATCAGAAAGGCATTGGAAAAATAGCACGGCATCTTGAAAAATGATGGAAGAGCTAAAAAATCCTACAAGCGGTCTTACACACTGCAGTTGACACATGGCTTCCTCAATGACATCGTAATCTTTTAGGCACGTCTCTTGCGTTTCACGTCTCCCATAAATAGATCTGAGTCACTTTATTGCTAATCTTAAAGATTCTCTCCGCCAGAGCGGGGATTTTCTTTTGGTTAATTGTTCGAATGTCTTAAGAGAGCAAATTTTGTCCGCAAAATACAAGATGCTCCTATTATCGTGTGATAAGTGAAAAAGTGACTCAGATGAAAGAAGTTATCAACGCCAGTGTCGAAGCGAGTATGGAGACAGCAAAGATAATCAAGACCATCGATGAAATAACCTTTCAAACGGACCTGCTTGCTTTAAATGCCTGAGGGTCGGCGAAAAAGGAGCCAGTTTTGCAGTAGCGGCTGAGGAGGTACGGAACCTGGCTATGCGGTAGGTGGAAGAGGCAAAAAAAACGGAAACCCTGATTGCAGACTCCACCGCGAAAATACAAGAGGCATCTACCTTGTTCGAACAAATCAACACTTAGTTGTCAAGCAACCGTCACATTGCAGAAGAGCGACGGAACTTGTCGGTGAAATCGCGGCAGCATCGCAGGAGCAAGCTCAGGGCATAAATCAGATAAATAATGCTGTTATTAGGAGATGGACACGGTAGTGCAGTTGAATGCGGCCAGCGCGGAAGAATATTCCGGTGCCTCTGCGGAGATGAATTCACAGGCAAAATATGTAAAAAATATTGTTGGAGATATGAAATATTTGGTCGAAGGTCAATCAAGGGGCATGACAAATACGAAGGAAGTGAGCCCCGTCGCGCATAGACTTAAGGCATTTGTGGCAGACAAAGAGGAAATCGGTGCAGCAAAGACTGCATAGCCACAGTCGTGATAAGCTGAATTTCAGAAGTTGTATTATACGGAGAAATGCTCTAATTCCAATGACATGGCTGAAGGTTAAGATTATAAAGTCTGTTGAAGAAAATTTGGTATATTGAAAAAAGTAAAATAAACCTTGACTTTCAGCTTTGCTCATACTAAAGTCACGTCAACATTTGTACCCCCCAGAAATGATAGGGTACAGTAGAAGTTGGATCAGACATATTGAAGTGCAAAGGTTGGCCACCATGCCCTTTAGGTCTTGGTGGCCTTTTTCTTTCTGTCAAAACTGCAATCCGACTTTGAGAAAATTTTGAGAAAGGAGGATTTAAGCAATGCCAGAAGGTAAAGTAAAGTGGTTTAATGAGCAGAAGGGCTTCGGTTTCATCGAAAAGGATGACGGCGGCGATGTGTTTGTTCATCACAGCGCTATTCAAGCCGAGGGCTTCAAGACATTGTATGAAGGTCAGCGAGTGAGCTTCGACGTTCAGCAGGGCAAAAAAGGCCCGGCAGCAGACAACGTGAAAGCCCTATAAAAGTACCATTGCCAAAAAAAAGAGAGGCACTCCTCTATAGGTTCCTAATATACCGGAGTGCCTTTTCCTTTATAAGAAACTATGCATGCTATTAGTATGTCATCACCCTGAAGTGTGCCAGTTAGGACTTGTGTTGCAGGAGGGTAAATCATGCACAAACTTTCAATTTCTCTTTTTGCGGCTATCGCTATTATTCTTATGATAGCCCTGAACTACGAATACAGATTTGGAGGGGACACCCCTTTATATCAAGAAGCCCGTGACAATAGAGTGGAAAAGGCCATAGTGAAATCTACAGTATGGGCCACAGACGAACAGATTCGCAGGTTAGCTCAGATTATAGAGAAAAAATATGGCAGCCAAATCGAGCAGATTTCAAGAAAGTATTACGCTTGCCCGGAAGATATCAAGGCTATTGCTATTGTCGAGTCTTTGACTGATGAGAACGCCGAGTCCAGTGCCGGCGCAGTAGGCCTGATGGGGGTTAAGCGAACAACAGGCAAGGAAATGGGTTTTGATGATATCGAAGGTCCCATAAATAACCTTAAGGCCGGAACAAAATACTATAAGATGTTGCTCAAGAAATTTAAAGATCGGGAACTGGCCTTAGCAGCTTATAACCTTGGTCCAGGTGAAGTAGGAATCAGATTGAACAATGGATTTGACCCTGAAACAATTGACTATATCTGGAAAATCAGAAGAGTAAGCCGACTCGTTATTTAAAGATGTGATAAACTTCTTTTACCCCAGCGTTCCTTAGATCGTTAACCATTAGAATTATTTCCCGGTATTGACAGTCGCGACCTTTTTCTCTATACTTCCCCACTTTAAGAAATCAAGATTCGGTATTTAATCAATGATTTATCTAAACAACATTTCCCTGTCCTTCGCTGACAACACGATCTTCGACAACATCACTTGGATGATTCCGGAAAAAAGCAGGATCGGTCTCGTAGGGGATAACGGCACCGGGAAGACCACCCTTTTCAGAGCTATTCTGGGGATGGTTGATGTCGATGAAGGCATCATAGAGATTCCGAATAGGAAGAACAGGACAATAGGCTATCTGCCGCAGGACCTGGTGGAACTGGAGCCCTTTCCCCTCATAGAATATCTGAGGAAGAAGAGCGGCGTCGACGATATTGAACAGAATCTGAAGGATCATGAAAGATGTATGTCCCAGTGTGATCCTGACTCGGCCAAGTATCAGGAGATACTGAAGGCATACGAAGCTACGACTGCCCGCTTTCAGGCCGCCGAGGGATACCGTTTCGACGCAAAGGCGAAGCAGATACTAAACGGCTTCGGATTCCGTGAAAAGGATTTCTCCAAGAACTGCACTGAATTTTCCGGCGGCTGGAAGATGCGCATCCTGATAGCACTGATCCTCCTGTCCGCTCCGGATATCATGCTCCTCGACGAACCGACCAATCACTTGGATACGGAGAGCATGGAGTGGCTGGAGAGCTATCTGAAAAATTACCACGGCACCCTGCTTGCAATTGCCCACGACCGCGTGTTCCTGGATAAGATGGTCAATCAGATCGTGGAACTGTCCAATCATCGACTCAGCGTCTACAAGGGAAACTATTCCTACTATCTCACGGAAAAGGAACGGCGGCTGGAGGCCCTGAAAAAACAGATGGCTCTTCAGCGTGGAGAGATCAAAAAGACACAGGAATTCATCGAGCGTTTCCGGTATAAAGCCACCAAGGCCAAGCAGGTCCAGAGCCGCATTAAGATGCTCGAACGGTTTGAAGTCATTGAATACGAAAGAAGCAGGAGACAGGTTCATATCAGGTTTCCCGAAGCGCCGAAAAGTGGTAGGGAAGTTGCGTCTTCAAGACAGATCTCCAAAAGCTATGGGGACCTGAAAGTTTTCAGTTCCTTTGATCTGACAATCCACAGGGGTGAAAAAATCGCTCTCGTCGGCGTCAACGGGGCAGGCAAATCTACCCTGGCCAGGATTCTCGGCGGTATGGAAGAGCCGTCTTACGGGATGGTGACCTATGGTCTCAACGTGAGCATGGCCTTCTTTTCCCAGGAAAGCGCCCAGAATCTCGACTATGGGCGTACCATCTGGGATGACGTCTGCCTGATCGGCAGTCGCAGCAATGATCAGGAGAAACGGAACCTCCTGGGGACTTTTCTCTTCTCCGGGAATGACATCTATAAGGAAATCTCCGTGCTGTCCGGCGGGGAGAAGTCCCGCCTTGCCCTGCTGAAAATTCTTCTCCAGGATTCCAACCTGCTGATCCTTGACGAACCCACCAATCATCTGGACCTGAAAACGAAAGAGATTCTCCAGAATGCCCTTCTCGGCTATACGGGCACAGTAGTAATAGTTTCCCACGACAGGTTCTTTCTGGACCGCCTCGTCACCAGAGTGATCGAGATTCGCGACGGACGATGCTACGAATATCTTGGCAACTACTCTTACTTCATCCAGAAGCGCGGTGAAATGGCCGCGGCTATGTCGGGCACAACAGGCGAGCGGCAGTTTCAGAGAGCAGAGGGAGCCCCTGTGGCTGGCAATTCATCTGCAATGGCATCACCGCCCGAAGCAAACGAGGCGATGCTTGGCCGGAGGCCTTCTAAGACGAAAGAGGAAAAACGGCTGGAAGCGGAGGAAAGAAACCGGCTTTCGCGTATTATGAGCGACTTTAAGACGAAACTGAAGGCACTGGAGAATCACATTATCCATCTCGAAGAGAAGAAGGCAGATAACGAAAAAATTCTCTGTGAGCCTAACATTCACAGGGAACCGCAGAAGATCAAAATGCTGAATCAGGAGTTAAATGATATCACCAGGGAACTTGAAACTCTGTATGCATCATGGGACACGCTTACCCAAAAGATTGAAGCCCACGAAACCGTAAGCGCAGTCCAACAATAAGCCTGAAAAGAAGTGGCGCCCTCAAATAGTATAACGTTGCAGGAATGTAACAGTGATCATATAGTGGAATAAATCACCGCGGGTAGTTACTGCCGATGAAGACGTTAAGGCTGAACGAGACGGGAATTGATCTGGCTGTAAAAAGGGCGATTGCACGGATCCCATCGGAAATACGGCATCATCTGAATAATATTGTCATTTCCGTCCAGAAGCGTCCCTCCAAGGAAATTCTCGCGGAGATGGGTCTTCATCGGAATGAACCTTTGCTTGGTATGTACAGGGGTACATCACTCATGGATCGTTCCGTGTTCTATCCGCCTCTTTACCCGGACACGATTATTTTGTTCCAGGAGCCTTTGGAAAAAATGTGCAACACAGTAGAAGAACTTGAGGAACAAATCGAGATTACTCTGGTGCATGAAGTCGCGCATTTTCTGGGAATTAGCGAGGAAAGGCTTGCGGAACTTGGATACGGTTGAGCTGATCCTTCGGTGCTGTCGGGGAAAATGCAGGGAAAAGGGCGGTTGAAGAAGCCTCCGACCGACCGGCAATGTAATTGACTGAGGTTGGTTTCAAGAAAATAAAATTACAAAAGTTCAACCTTTATAGGTGTTGTGTTGGCTAAATTATCTGAAACAGGACATCTGCTTTCTATTTCATGAACAAAAGCCTCCTTTTCCTCCTTTGACATATCCGCATCGATATTCAACGTAACATTTATACCCGCAATTCCGGCCCTGTTTTCCTTGCTCTTGCCGAGTATCGTCTCCTGATCAAATGTCCCTTCCACCTTCATCTGCATGCCGTTCAGTTTGATCCTCTTTTGGAGGGCAATGATTCGTGCCACTGTGGCGATGCATCCTGCAAGAGACGTGAATAAGTATTCAATCGGGTTCGGTCCCGCATCAGTGCCGCCGCCGGTGGTCGGTTGGTCGACGTAAAGAGTATGGCTTCCTGCTTTTACTTCAACCTTGAATCTTTCATCAGACTTTGCCTCAATACTGACTGTTTTCATTTTTGCCATTGTCTTCCCTCCTGGATTTATTTTGTTTCATGCCTGCGGCACTTCTAGCATAGGTGTTCCATAACATTTTCCCATGCAGGCCTTTGACATGGCGGTTAAGATTAATGCCCTTGATTCTACATCAGACGCCGCTGGATGAGTTTTAAGGAATGAAAAGCCCTCAGTGTGATCCGTTGAGCCTCTCTTCGAATTCCTTGCGGCCAAATCTGTATTCCTGGGTGCCATAACATTCTACGGCAAAGGACGCGCATACGCTGCCCATCCTCGCGCACTGTTCGATATCCTTGCCCTGGGTCAGTCCGCTTATCAGCCCGCCCCTGTATGCATCGCCGGCGCCTGTCGGGTCTTCCACCTTCCTCGGCTTGATGGCGGGAATGTTTATTTGACCGTCAGCCGTGATAACCTGCGAACCTTTCTCACCTAAGGTGACAATGACAGTCCCGGCCCGCTTTATTAAGTCTTTCTTGTCTAACGCGGTCTTGCTGATGATCAGGTCCAATTCATAATCATTTGATATCAGAATCCGGCACCCATCTATAGCGTCTGCAACATCCTCGGCAGCGAGCACGGGCAGAGATTGTCCGGGATCAAAGATGTAGCTGATTCCTCTCTGCTTGCATATGCGCGGGTAGTTCACCATGTCTCCAAGATTACCGGGAGAGATGATGGCGATGGTATCCTCAGGATTGAGCTCGTCAAAATCCAGAGATGAAGAATATTTCATGGCGCCGGGGTTGAAGCCGGTGATCTGGTTGTCGGCAAGATCGGTGGTTATGTAAGCGCATGCTGTGAATTCATCTTTTATGATTTTGATGCCGTCTGTTGAAATCCCGTTTTTCGCCATCCAGTCGAAGTACCTGTGATGATCATGACCTATAGTGGCGGAAATGATCGGCTTTTCGCCCACGAGAGACAGAGCATAGGCAATATTGCCCGCTGTGCCGCCGAATTTCTCCCTCATGCCGTTAACCTGGAAGCATACGTTCAAGACGTGGATCTTCCCGGGAAGGATATGATCCGAGAAATGACCCGGAAAATCCATGATCCTGTCGTATGCCAGTGACCCGGACACGATTATATTCATATTCATGTGCCTCTCAAATCAAGTCGAAGTCACCATCATTGATACAACGTAACCAATCGCGCGCACTGGGCTCAGTTGACGGGAACTGAGATATTTCGGAATCGCCAATGATCTGATCAATTGTGATGATATACATACGGGCCAACCAGGAAAGCCGTACGGGACATGACAGTTATCGTTTATTCGATAGGCAAGAAACTTCTTCCTGCTGCAGAATATCCGATATCTTCTGTCACTGCGCCTAATGCGAAGCGTCTGATTGAGCCAGCCTTTGCTTTCAAAAACGACGATAAGGATCTCAAGTACTTCCTGCGGCTTTTTTCTGCACGATCTTGCAACGTCTTATTTCCGGCTGTCATCTCCCCTATTTCGTTCTTTTGGTCATTCACATCTGCCAAGAGAACTAAATAAAATGTATTTGAATGTCAAGGGCTATTTGGGAACATCAGATAGAGCGCATTTGTGGACGAACACAACTACAGTTATATCTGAAGCAATTAAACCGTTCACACGCTCAAACAAAATTGACCCTCTCTGAAAAAGGTGATAACCTCATAGGCTCTGCACAATTGTGATTGGAACTATTCAAACAACCGCTGGAGGTATTGTTTATCGATGACAAGAGGGAAAGCTATTTTTGACGAATGGCCTGAAAAATATGACCAATGGTTCACGACCCCCATCGGTTTCCTCGTGAGAAAATATGAAAGCGAACTAATATTAAACTTTTTGAATCCGGCTCCCGGAGAATTAATCCTTGATGCCGGCTGCGGGACAGGGATGTTTACGCGCGATATCATCTCTAAAGGATCACAGGTCATAGGACTCGATATATCTTTTCCGATGCTCCGGCGTGCAAGGGAAAAGTCCGGAGGCGTTCGCTTCCATCCAATATGGGGCGATATGTCAACCCCGCCCTTCCGTGAAGAGTCATTCAACAAGGTCGTTTCTATCACCGCCCTTGAGTTCATTGCCGAGGCCAAAAGTGCTGTGGCTGAGTTATTTCGTGTTGCAAGAAGAGGAGGTGTCATTGTCGTGGCAACCCTTAACAGCCGGAGCCCGTGGGCAACGCGCAGAAGGGAGGAGGCAAGAAAGGGACATTCCATTTTCAGTAAGGCGATCTTGAGATCCCCTGATAACCTGCTCTCCCTTTCACCTGCCCGTGGCATGGTGAGAACTGCCATCCATTTTGACAAAGAAGATTCGCCTGAGAAAGCTGTAGAGGTAGAGCGTGAAGGTCAGACCATGGGATCGATGACAGGCGCCTTTGCTGCTGTGCGATGGTTGAAGCCCTGAGCACAAAGCTTATTCCCGACTCAAAAAAATTATACTCGCCAAGAAATTCCCGTGCGGCGGGATTTTTTTGCATGACCTTCATTTTTTTGTATACCGTGTTAATAAAAAGAAGTATGTTCAAGCCTTCGACAAACGGAAAAGGAAAGCCGTATCTGTGAAGGCTATGTTCGAAAGTCAATAATTAAAGGAATAGTGAGTGTAAATATATGCAGAAATTTCTTGACCCAACGTCAGTTGCGCTCATCGGCGTCCCGCGTAACACCGGCAATGGTTCTTTCAACAACGCAGAAACACTTTTGCGTTACGGCTACGAAGGAAAAATCTTTCCCGTTAATCCAAACGCCGGGGAAATTTGCGGTCTCAAAACGTATCCTTCTATAGCTGATGTCCCGGAGACAGTTGACTTGGCCGTGATATCCGTTGGCAGAGAACGGGTCATTACGATGCTGGATCAGTGTATTTCAGCAGGTGTCAGACGGGTGATCATTATTACCCAGGGTTTTGCCGACGCAGATGGAAAAGGAAAGGAGCTGCAGGAGGAAATCGTAGCAAGGTCCAAGGCAAATGGCGTGCGCATCCTGGGCCCCAACACAATGGGGGTTCTAAATAATTTCAGAAAATTTACCACTTCTTTTATCGATGTGGTCCGTCCAGAGACTTTTTCACCTGTCTCGCTGATTGCCCAAACTGGGGTCATTCAGGTTGCATCGCAGAACATGGCATATAGAGATTGGGGAAAGGCAATCGATATAGGCAACGGTTGTGACATTGATGTGGTGGACTCCCTCACTTATCTCGCTGCCGACCCGGAGACAAGAATTATTGTCATTCATATGGAAGGGATTAAACGTGGCTCTGATTTCCTGAAGCTTGTATCTCTGATTACGCTTAATAAACCTGTCATTGCCTTTAAGTCAGGCCGCAGCCAGGCAGGCGCCAAAGCCGCTCTTTCTCATACCGGTTCACTGGTCGGAGAGGATCACGTCTTTGATGCTGCCTGTAAACGGGCCGGAATAATCCGGGTAAAAAGTGGAGCTGAATTGACCGATGCAATTCATGCTCTTCTACTCATGGAGATAATGGAAGGACCGCGGCTGGGAGTGGTGTCTGTAACGGGAGCCGGAGGCATCATGACGGCGGATGCCTGCGAAGATTATGGCCTGAAATTGGCAAAGCTTCCCGAAGGCCTGGCGTATGAACTTTCTGCTGGGTTGCCGGACTGGATCCATGTCGGCAATCCGATAGACATCTGGCCCATTGGCATGATTGGCGGCAATTATACCCGGTCATTCGGCACAGCGCTGACAGAATTGCTGCGCTCCAATGAAGTGGATGGAGCCTTGGCCATCCTGCCTACGTCGAACTCTCCACTCCATCAGATTCTCAACATGGTTGAATCCGTCAAGGAATCAAGAAATAATGCAGGCAATATGAAGCCACTTGCACTGTGGCCTTACATGGATACATCTTCCTTTATCGATAAATTTGAAAGCATTCCCGGAGTGGCCTGTTTTAATACCATAGAACAAACGGTGCATGGGCTTGCATTCTGCTACAGATATCATCAGGCGAAGAAACGCAATATCCCCCTTCAAAAGACGTTCCCCATCGATGTTGAAAAATTGCGGCCTCTCGCCGAAAAAGGCAGATCGCAGAAGCTGTTGGTAGGTGATGAGGCGCTGATGCTATTGGATCTCTTTGGCATCCCTGTTGTCAAGAGCGGCATCGCGAGAAGCCGCAAAGAATTGGAAAACATCGCGTCATCCATGACCTACCCGCTTGTATTAAAGCTGACCGGGGCCGCATTTCTGCACAAAACGGAATGGGGAGGCGTTGTGACGGGGAACAGGGATTTGAAAGATCTCCACCGTGCATTTGACCGGATCGTCCATAATGTCAGCACTCGTCAACCGGATGCAAAAGTTGAATCCGTTCAGGTTCAGGAACAGATCCATGGGCATGAATTGATATTGGGTTTGAAAAGAGACCATGAATTCGGCCACGTTTTAGCCTGCGGCCTTGGCGGCATTTATACGGAAGTATTCAAGGACATAAGTCGAGCAATTATACCTGTGGATCAGGAAGAGGCTGATGGTATGCTGGCATCTCTCAAGATAGCGCCCATATTGAAAGGTCTGAGGGGCGAGGCAGGAATTGACTGGACGGGTCTCGTCGAGATTTTGGAAAGACTATCGTTTCTTGCATGCACACTGTCAGATATCTCGGAGCTGGACATCAATCCTGTTATAGCGACGAGCAGCAAATGTATTGCCGTGGATGCCCGGATATTGTGGTAAATAGAAAAAGCTACTTTCCACATCATTGCCTCCCCCGATAAGGACTTTCGAGGGCAGGCTCAGGAGGGAACTCATGCAATGAGAGCTTCGAAAAATTGCCCCTTCGTCATTTCGACCGCAGGGAGCAATCTTATAAGTCAACTGATAAATCAAATATAAAAAGACTGTCATAGAAACCACACAATGAGTAGAACTACCGGCTGTCTCCGATTCTCAAACATTCATGCAGAGGAGGAATAAAGTATGAAAAATATGGAATGGAAGAATCCACCTGAAATGTATATTGACCCGGCCAAGAAATATAAGGCCGTGATTGAAACGGGCAGAGGAGTTATTGAACTGGAACTATATCCGCAACATGCTCCCATGACGGTCAACAACTTCGTCTTCCTGGCGAAAGAGGGTTTCTATGACGACGCATCCTTTCATCGGGTGATCAAAAATTTCATGATACAGGGCGGAGATCCGACCGGTACAGGAAGGGGCGGCCCAGGCTACAGGTTTGAGGATGAGTTGAAGGAAAATCCATTGAAGCATGAAACAGGAGTGATCTCCATGGCGAATTCCGGGCCAAATACGAACGGAAGCCAGTTCTTCATCACCCATTCCCCTCAGCCGCACCTGAACGGCAGGCACACGGTATTCGGTAAAGTGGTGAGCGGCCAGGACGTAGTCGATGCAATTCAACAGGGAGATAAAATGCTGCATTTAGAAATACAGGAAGGTTAAGTAGTTGGGTAATATGCCTCCCAAATTGCCCTCAAGTCATTCCCGTGCACAGACGGCGTCGTAAATCTCTTTATTGTCATTTTTGTGAGCCGAAGCCCTGAGCAGCGCGAAGGGGAAGCGAGAAATCTTAGTAGGGAGGGTAAAACTGAAAGATATCTCCCTTCGATCGATATGACACCTTAATAATGAAATGATGTACTTCGTAGGCGGAAATCAGGCGCAGTTATCGCGGGAACAATTTATGCTGTTTAAGAAAAAAGACAAAATACCTGCAAGTTCACAATTTGCCTATATCTACGGTATTCAAGAAGTACATGGAGTCAGGATTGCGACCATTGTCGATAATAATGATTGGGTGAAAACTAAGGCGCGGGAAATAGATTTAGATAAAGAACTGCATTTAGCCAAAGACCTCGATAGAGTCATGAGACACATGAAAGACCTGTATAAGTTTGTCGGCGTCAGCTCAAACAATATATACTGGAACCTGACACAGGCACCGATCAGGCAAATACTCATTCCGACAACTGAAAGAAAATATATCTCCGTTATAAACCCGGAAATTCTGAAGCTGGAGGGGCAGGAGAATAACTACGTGGAAGCATGCGGTTCAGTACCCAATAAAGTCTATATAGTCAGAAGAAAACCATATGTATTAATCTCCGGATATACAATCGAGAAAGAGCGCATTGAATTAGAATACGGATCAAAAGACTTTTACGCAGGGGAGGAACCTATTTATTCGTCATACAGCAATAAAGAATGGATCATTCAGCACGAGATGGATCATCTTGATGGAATAACAATACAAGACAAGGGAGCCGCATTGATCTGAACAGTTCTTTGTCTAATATGTCCGGATAGACATTCTTATCATAAGGCAAAAGCGGCCGATTTGCTTAAGCAAATCAACGAAACCCACCAGCCTGTCATCATAACACAAAATGGGGAACCGAGAGCGGTGCTTCAAGATCCTAAAAGCTATAAAAACATGCGTAACGCAATTGGCATACTAAAGCTTATCTCGCAGGGTGGAGGAGATATAAGGAACGGGAGGGTAAAATCTCAGGAGAATGTTTTCAAAGATATTGAAATCTCGCTGAAAGAGAAGCTTAAATGAGCCAAAAGTACGACATTCTTTGGGCTGATGTTGCGGAAAATGATTTTAAAAAGATTATTGAATATATTGCAACAGAGAGTCCCACTAATGCATTAAAAACATTAACAAAGATAAAACAAAAAGATTCCAGTCTTTATACCCTTCCTAAGAGAGGCCGCATAGTACCTGAACTTCAAGATCAAGGCATCCTGTTATATCGTGAATTGATCATCCCACCATGGACAATTATATACAGGATATCGAAGATAAACGTTTACGTCTTATCTGTTTTGGATGCAAGGCAGAATGTTGAAGATATCCTACCGGAACGATTGATTTATCATAGGTAATTTAACTGTTGCCCTCACAGTGCACCAGACCGCTCGCACCTCATGGCTGGTGACTTCGGTCGTTCGGTCAATCATCCAAATTGTTAATCCTCACTTCAATTCCAAATCGACCACCATTGACTTGTAAAAAATAATCACTCAATAATCATGCAAAACTATCCCCCGATCGTGAGAGAGCAGAAAGATGCAAAGGACAGTAGCCGGGAGAGCGTCATTTCTTTATATCGTGAATAACTCCTCTGCCATTTCAATGGGCGTCCTGTCTCCGATCTTTATCGCTTCGCATCGGGCCTTGACCGTGGAAAGAATATTCAGTGCGAAGAATTTGGCAGCGGCGATCTTCCCGTTATAGAAGGCAACGTTCTTATTTTCACGGATGAGGGCTCTCTGTCTTGCCTTCGATCCTTTTGCGTCATTTTCCGTATAGATGGTGTTCAGATTTTCATTCGCAATTGTAGCCGCCTGCATCAGGAGCGATCCGACGGCAACATCACCAAAGAGCTCCAGGTATGGAGAAGCGTTAAGGACGGGAATCAAAAAGCTTGCGCCCCTGCCCAGCCGGTAAAAATGTGTCGTCAGATCGGAGAAGGCCTTCAGTGCCTCTTCCAGGTAGTTGCACGGCACGGTCAGATCTGCGAAACCCTTGCTCCTTGTTATGACACTGTACACTTCACTATAGAGGCTCATCATAAATTCGCCTCTTCTCTGCGCGAGTTTCCTGCCGACAAGGTCAAGTGCCTGAACCGCGTTCGTTCCCTCATAGATGGTCGTTATCTTGCAGTCACGCAAGTACTGCTCAACAGGATATTCGCTGCAGTAGCCGTAGCCGCCATATATGTCGATAGCCTTCGAGCATACCTGCATGGCCTTGTCCGAGGAATAGGCCTTGCAGATCGGGATCAAAAGTTCCGCCAACCCCTGCCATTTTGCTTTATCTATCTTGGTTTCTGAGATATCCGCCATATCAAGGCAGTAGGCCGTATAATAAAGCAATACCCTTATTCCTTCCACATGGGCCTTCATCCAGAGAAGCGTTCGTTTGACATCGGGATGCTGGATAATGGGGACGGGCTTGGCATCGGGATTTTTCATGTCCCATATGGCGACGCCCTGAATTCTTTCCTTGGCATACGCCACGGCATGTTCGTAGGCCGCCGTCGCAACGCCCAGCGCCTGCACGCCGACCTCGAGCCTGGCGTCGTTCATCATCTGGAACATGATTGCCATCCCGGATCTCTCTTTTCCGAGGAGCTCTCCAATACACTTTCCTTCATCGCCGAAATTCAGGGTACAGGTTGAAGAACCCTTGATTCCCATCTTGTGCTCGATGTTTCCTGTACGCACATCATTCGATTCCCCCAGGCTGCCGTCGTCATTAACCCGGTGCTTGGGAACAATAAAAATGGAAATGCCCTTCGTTCCTGGCGAATCTCCTTCGATCCTGGCGAGAACGGGATGGATGATATTCGGGCAAAGGTCATGATCTCCGCCGGAGATAAAAATCTTGGTCCCCGTGATGCTGTATGTACCGTCGGGCAATTTCTTCGCCGTTGTCTTCAAGGCGCCCACATCTGTCCCCGCTCCAGGTTCCGTGAGACACATGGTTCCGGCCCATTCACCTGAAAACATCTTATACATATATTTGTTCTTCTGAGCTTCCGTGCCAAAACGTTCTATGAGAGAGGCGGCTCCGTTCGTCAACAGAGGGTACATTATGAGGGGATAGTTGGCGGCCTGGAAAAGTTCAAAACAGGCAGTGGCGACGCTTGTCGGCATTCCCTGTCCACCTACCGCCGGATCTTTCATGGCGCACTGCCAGCCGGCTTCAACAAACTTCCTGTATGCGTGGTGGAAGCTTTTCGGCACTGAGACCTTTCCATCCTTGAACTTGCATCCTTCCCTGTCCCCATCCACGTACGTCGGGAGGATCACTTCGAGCGCCATCTTTTCCGCCTCCGTAAGCATCATGTCCACGGTTTCCTTTGAATAGTCCGCGTATCTGCCGTTCTTGAAAAGATTTTCTATGCCGAGCTGTTCATAAAGGACGAATTGCTGATCTCTGGTGTTAACCAATAAGTTACTCATGACGACCTCCTAAAAAGCGTGAATGAATGGACTGAAAAATTTCGTAAGACTTAGAGCAAGGTTAAATCGGCCGATACAATACCAATATATGTTTAACAATTTCAATTTGATTTTATACATACATAACCATGGCACGCTTTGCAAGAGTTCCTTTGGCATTGGTCAGGCGCCTGAAGATAATGATTTTTCCATTTTGACTAATATTGAAAATTTATGAAAATTATGCAATTAAGACAGGACTAAAGAGAACGTTACCAACATTATCTATATCGAGGAGAAGATTGATATGAAAAATTTATTGGAAAATATCGAAGAAATCCTGCTCATGGGTCCCGGCCCTTCCTGCGTGCCTCCTCAGGTCTATGCGGCCCTAAGCCGGAAAACACTGGGACATCTGGATCCCTATTTCTTGGATATCATGGAAGAACTCAAAGAGATGCTTCGCCGTATCATGAACACTAAGAACAACCTCACGATCCCCATATCGGGAACGGGTTCCGCCGGCATGGAGGCATGCTTCGTGAATCTGGTGGAGCCGGGTGACAAGGTTCTCATAATTACCAACGGTGTCTTTGGGGTGAGGATGCAGGATGTAGCCGGCCGGCTTGGCGCCAAGGTTGACGCGCTGGAGTTCGCCTGGGGAACGCCAGCTATGCCGGAGGCGGTCGAAAAAAAGATCCGGCAGGATTTCTATAAGATAGTCGCAGTGGTCCATGCCGAAACCTCTACAGGCGTGAAGAATCCAGTTGCTGAAATTGGCGCGCTCCTCAAAGGCAGTGACACCATCTACTTGGTAGATACCGTCACCAGTCTGGGCGGCATCGAAGTTATGATGGATGACTGGAACATAGACGCCCTATATAGCGGCACGCAGAAATGCCTTTCCTGTCCCCCCGGACTTGCACCCCTTTCGTTTTCTGATAAAGCAATGGCCAAGCTAAACGGACGTAAGACGAAAGTGCCCAACTGGTATCTCGATATTACGCTTATTGCCAATTATTGGGGGAAGAATCGTGTCTACCATCATACGGCGCCTGTGAACATGATCTATGGTCTGTACGAGGCCCTCTTTGTCATCTTTGAAGAAAAGCCGGAGAAGGTATTCAGGCGACACATGGAAAGCCACCTTGCCCTTGTAGATGGATTAAGAGACATGGGACTGAGGATGCTGGTGGAAGAGCCCTACCGCCTACCGATGTTGAATGCTGTGTGTGTGCCTGATGGGGTGGACGAACTCGCTATCCGCCGGCGCTTGCGAAGCAAATTCAAGATCGAGATCGGCGCCGGCCTGGGACCCCTGGCCGGGAAAATATGGCGTGTCGGGCTAATGGGGCACACGTCCAGAAAAGAAAACGTTGCGAGGTTACTTGCGGCCTTGAAGAAAGTGCTGGGAAATAAATAACAACCATTCTTGACATAGTGCATCTGTCAAGCGCGCAAGGAACACGCCCATCACAGGCATTAAATATTGGAAGACGGCCGGCGGCGAGAATAGCCCGCAAACCCTTGCAGCAATTTTCTTTTTCAAGTCCGAGAGATTTGATTTCCACAGGTGTATCGCGAGCAGGCCCATTTTGGCCTGACCTATTTAGAACTCTGGAGAGAGACCTTTCCCCTGGAAGGGCGCATCTTCTTTTCCACCAGGTCTTCTTCGATGGGCACTTCTGCCTTAAATTCGCTGGCCTCCAGCAGAGGCTCCTCGTTTTCGTAGTCGCAGAATTCCCAGATCATCTCATCGATATCCCTGTTGTACAATCTACCCGCCCCGCTTTCAAATTCAACGATCACGTCATCAAGAAGTTTGTCCAGTGGTTTGATTCTGCCGTCACGTGCCATTTTCCTTCTCCTTTGCGTTTGCCGAATAGACGCAAAGGCTAAGACGGATGAGGAAATTCATCCATCATAGAATTCATAAAATTCAGTTTTGAAAAACCTGAATTTCAGATCGGGGAATGGATGGGCGGGGCTTCGTTGTGTCTTTGAGCGGGTCACTCTATAGGTGAGGCAATTTGCGAGGTTTTTTCTCCATTGACACACACTGCCTTTTCGTGCTTAGACCGCTTGGAGAGAATACTTCAGAAGCTCCTTGTAATATGACAAAACTTTAAGATTTCTCCCTGCAGTTGAAATGACAAAATGCAATCAACAAAAGGACTGGATTTCCTCTGAAGCCCTTCCTCGAATGCTTTTATCGGGGGTGGGCATGACAATAGTGTTTAATAAATATGCAGCATAAGATAGAAACAAAAGAAGGACGTTTACGGGCGCAGTGTATAGAGGAGCTGGTTCGCAGGGGGGGGCTGGACGAGGGGGAAGCGCTGGTGATCGACGAGCGCCTGCTCGCCCTGATGCAGATTATTTCCACGGGACTGGGGGAGGATATTCACCTGAAAATTGTCCCCGGTGCCAGCTGGAGATACAACAGAGAGACTAACGAAATTATATTTCCCGTGGGATTGCTGTTGTCTTCTTCAGTAGAAGAGGTCATCGCATTTTGCGCTCATGAGGCGGGACACAGGCAAATATCCCGCCGGAGCTTGAGAAAGGCGGTGTTCAAGACATTCTCCGCGAAGGAATCTGAGAGGCTTCTCTTGAATGCCTTCGAAGACAGCCGGGTCGATAACTGGCTGATAAGCGTTTTCAAGGGGATCAAACACTACCTTGATATAGCCTACGACGAAATGCTCCCCCGGGATTTATCCACATCGTCGTATGTAAATCATTTGAAGGGTGAAATATCCGAGATGGCGAGCACCTCCTGCCATCCGTATCTCCTGTATCCGCACCTGGAATACCTGCTGGGCATGCGCTATTACTGGCTGTATGGCCGCCTTCCTTCCCAGTTGATGAATCCAGAAGTAGGCGATGCCCTTCGGCGGACGCACGAGGATTTTGCGGCGATCTTCAATCACTATCCTCCCGGGCGGGTCTCGGAAAAAGAGAAGCTGAGATTCGCGGAAGAGACGGCTCTGATGGTGAGGGACAAAATCTTACCGGAGTATGATAACCTCGTCAGGCTGGCGATCGAGAAGCTGGCTGATGCCATAAGAGACGGCCAGCTGCACGGTAAGGATAAAAAATGCGCCCCTGAGGAATTGAGCCAGGATGAGATCGAGGAAGAAGCGAGAAAATTATTAGAGTTCAAAGCCGGGGAATTGGCGGACAGGTTATCACCGAAGACTGAAAAGCACACCAGGAAAACAGGGGAATACGGAAGGGAAACGCCCGAAGAAACAGAATCGCGCATGGAAGGCGGGAAATCTTCCGGAGAAAGAACGGCCCCGTTGCCCATAGAGACTCTCCGCGACCTCATCAAGAAGCAGAGAAAGATAAACCGCGAACAGGACGCGAAGACGGGCGAATATGAGAAGGTCTACAGGCTGATTTCGAACCTGGTCCAGGCCTTAAGCGGGGTTTTGGAAAATCACTTCGCGAAAAATAAAAGGCCTTCCTTCAAGGGCTATTTCCCTTCCGGCCAGAAGCCGGATTTGCGGAGGGCCATGGAGCTTTCCCGGAAATTGAGTGGGGGTATTCCCGTGCAGGATAAGGATTTGAAGGTCTTCCTGAAGAGGAGACTCCCGACCCAGAGAGACCACAAGATAATTCTCGCCCTCGATGAATCGGGTTCCATGGATGAACCCAAGAGGACGTCAGCCCTCGCAGGTCTTCTCGTCTTTATGGAGGCTCTCGATCATATTGGCATCGACTATGCGGTAATCGGATTTTCCGACTGCCCCGTAATGCACAAAGAATTGGGAGTGAAGCTCGATACGGCAAGCAGGCGGGTATTGTTTGACGAGGTCTCCCTGTGCATACCTGGAGGTTCCACGGCCGATGCGGATGCCCTCCAGTTGGCGACGAATATATTAAAGGATCAGCCGGAGGATTCATCACGATGGATCATCATGGTGACGGACGGAGAAGGAAACGTGAATACAACAGGTAAGACATTTGTCGAGCTTCAGAAGGAAGCTCTGGATCAAAAGATAGAGGTACTGGGAGTGGGTTTAGGCGAAGAAGTAACGGAAGTCATAAAGAGGTACGCAAGAGGCATGCAGATTGACGCGGTGGAAGAGCTGCCATCCGTCCTCTCAGGGATACTGGAGGAAAAACTTGTAACGCAGGATGCATACTGGGATAGTTTTCTGACGCCCCGGCATGAGGCTCACATTGACCGAGAAGATCCCACTGCGTCCCTACCGCGGGATTTATCAGAGCTCATGGCGTCTCTCTATCTTTATCTAAAGCAGGGTATCCCGGTCTTCAATGTGAGACATCTGAAAAGGGCGTCGGAGCTCCTAGGGTTTTTACTAAACCGCGGTTATCCGGCAAAAGTGGCGTTCGGAAGGAGCCTTAAATACGCCTTTATAGATACCCAGGAACAGCCCCAGAGAGTAAGAGACCTTATCCTCGAAAGGATTGAGGAGATGCGGAAGATATTTCCGGACATCACCCGGGAAGACTTGCCGCAGGAATTTCACTCGGCAACTTCACAGGCGGACGTTCCTGTGTCTTCGATCCCTCACGATCTAGCTTCCGTCCTGGATATTTTGATGAAGAATAACAATCATCCCCAGATTGAGAAGGCCCTGTCATTGTTAAAAGAACTTGTCGATTCCTCTGACATGGCTTTCGTGAGCATACCCGGACTGGAAGCGAGCTTCCGGGTCATTGACGATGAACTTCTAAAAGAAATAACCATAGAGGAGCTCGAGAAAAAATTAGAGGACAAGAGCTGGGCTGTCCGCCAGCCCGCAGCCTTAGCCTTGGGCAGGGTTTATCTCGCACTAATCAAACAGGGAAAAGATGTCGACTTAAGTCTGTTAGAGGAAAGTCTGAAGGATGAAGATCCCTCCGTCTGCCGCGCCGCCGCCCAGGCTTTAAGCCGGATATGGTATCATTATTATGGCAAGGGAAAAATAACGCTGGAAGCATTGGAGCGCAGGTTGGAAGACGAAAACTGGGCCGTCCGCCAAGCTGCGGCAAGGGCTTTAGGAAGGATATATCCTTCCCTTGTGGAACAGGGAATGGATGTGGACATCAGCAAATTGGAAGAAGGGTTGTGGAATAAAAACTGGTTTGTCCGCCAGGCCGAGGCCGAGGCCCTGGGGGAGACCTATCCCACTCTTATCAGGAAGGGAATAGAGATCAACCTGGAGGGATTAGAGGAAAGATTGAAAGATAAGAACATACTGACCCGTCAAACCGCCGCCCTAGCCCTGGGTCAGGTCTATCCACCTCTCATGAAGCGAGGGCGAGATGTTAATTTGGGCAAATTGGAAGAAAGGCTCGACGATGATGACTGGTCAGTCCGCCAGGCCGCTGCCGTGGCCTTCGGCCGGATCTGGTTCCACGGCTATTACCATGGCAAGATGGCTTTAAAAGACTTGGAAAAAAGACTCGAGGATCCAAGCTGGTCTGTGCGCCAGGCTGCATGCCAGGCGCTGGGGCAGATATACCCGGCTCTTATCAGACGGGGGAAAAATGTGAACTTGGGCAAATTGGAAGACAGGTTAAAAGACGCGGATGTGGACAGGTCTGTCTGCCAGGCGGCAGCGCAGTCCCTGGGCCGGATCTGGCCTCAGAGCTATCATCGGAAGATGACAACCTTTAAGGAGTTGGAAGAAAGGCTGAGGGATGAAAACTGGTTCGTCCACCAGGCTGCCGCACTCGCATTAGTCCAGATACACCATGCCCTTGTCAAAAAGGGCAATGTCGCCGAATTAAACAAACTGGAAAGGAGATTGAAGGATAAGATCTGGTCAGTCCGCCAGGCCGCGGCACGGGCATCAATAAAAATCTTTTCAGATATAATCTCGGGCAAGAAGAAGGAATTCACAAAGGTCATCGCTTCCTTCAATAAGAGGCTGGGTGAACCGATGGCAAATACCATAGCAGGCACACATTCCGGCCAGGTTCAGATTGGTGAAAAAGCTTTAACAGTGGGAGATCTGATTTTAAACAGGACATCAAGCAGGGATGATATACCTGCCTCTGTGATGACGGAATCCGGCTATCACATTTTGGAGACGTTAAGTATAGGCTACCTATTGAGACATTCCGTCTTGCTTCTGGGCCCTACGTCAACAGGGAAGAGCTTCTTGATTAAATGGCTCGCTCACGTGTTGGGCTATGAGCACCTCTCATATTCCATCAACCCCTACACCTCCAAGTTTGAGATAATCGGAGGCATTAAACCTGACAGAGAAGGCAGGTTCCTCTGGCAGGACGGCATTCTTCTGAATGCGGCGAGAGATGGTCTGTGGTTGACTCTCGAAGAGATAAACCTCGCATCTTCTGAAGTGGTAGAGATAATGAATGACTATCTTATTACGGGAAGGATATCCTACTCGGCAAACGGAGAGCAGAGGGAATTGTATCCCCATCCCGACTTCAGGCTCTTTGCCACAGGAAACCCGGAAAGTTACAGCCAGAGGCAGAAACTCTCGGAGGTATTTCTATCCAGGTTCAAGATCCTCTATCAAAAAGAACTTTCTGAAGAGGAACTGTCCCAGATATTAAGTTCATTATTCAAGATTACTTCCGCCTCGGCCCTTCCCATTGCCAGATTCCACACTACCTTACAGAATCAGGCAGACAGCCGCATCATCGGCAAGGCTGAAAAAGACCCATATACATTCACCCTCAGGGACATAATAAGACTGGGGAGGAGATTGGGACCGCTCCTGGCGAATAAATCAACCGACAAGGAATACCTCAAAAAGTTTTTCCTGGAGTTCTTCAGCGTCTATATAGGCAGGTTGAGAGACAGCTCCGAAAGGGATGCAGTAGTCAGTTTATTGGACGCGCATTTCGGCTTCAGGGCTGAAGGCCTGGATCTGGAGGAAGCGCTCATGACAGCCTCTCTAAAACTGGATTCCCTGCTTGCAGCCTTAACATCTTCAAATGGAGATGAATTGATTCCCCGGCATGACGCAGCAATTGTACCTACGCCGACACAGAGGATAACCCTCTATCTCATCCTGAAAGCCCTGATAAATAACGAACCCCTTCTTGTGGCAGGAAATCCTGCCTCAGGAAAGACCACTCTCATTAGATATTTAGCCAGACAAAAAGAGACAGACCTCTACTATGTCAACCTCTCCTCCGATACAGGTCTGGAAGAACTTCTGGGCGGTTATACTCAAGACAAAAAGGGAAAATGGCATTACAGGAAAGGCCTTCTGTTCAGGGCTATGGAGGAGGGAAGCTGGCTCCTCATAGACGAAGCAAATCTGTCTCCCCTGTCCGAATATTTGAATACCCTCCTGGATTTTGGCTACGTCATTGATGCAGAGGAAAACGTGTGTCACGCCCATCCCAATTTCAGGATATTCCTGTCGATGAATCCCCCTTCCGTGCATCAATCACGAAACCTGCTGTCACCCGCCTTGAGGTCGCGGTTTACCGAGGTCTGGGTTGCGGAGTTAACCAATTTAGGAGAACTGGCCGGTTTAATAGATACCTGGAGTAGCTCACAAGAAGAGACGCATGCGTCTCAGAAGAACAAGAAGGGGAAAAAGGGGAGAGATGCACGCGATGAAAAAAATTCCGCGGACAAAAAACCGGTAAAAACCGACGCAAAAAAAGAGGATGAGGAATTTGCATCGGGCAAACGATTCACCCATTATTCGACGTGAGCACCATGCTTCCCAGAGGTGAAATAGCCCGCCGTCTCTTTGATAGTGTTTTTTATAGAGAGAAAAACGCCGTGATCGAAGAGGTTCGCATCGGCCTCGGCTATGTGGGGGTAAGGTTGGATAATCAGCGCATGGGGTTGGCGGCCCTGTTACTCCACGAGCTTCCGGCTGTCTGCTCCGTATTTTCCGATGCCGGAAAGTTGGCCGGATCAAAGGCACCTGCTCTCCTCACCAACCTCATAGAAGGGCGGGAGCCCCTGGAAAAGGCCTTAGGACTTGCTGCTGCGAATGCCGTTCTTCATACAGAATTCGGTGAGGATGAAAGAGACTCCCTCTCGATCATGGAATTAATGCCTGAAGATCATGTGGCCATGGTCGGTCTCTTCACACCGATGGTTCCGAAGATAGAAGCAACGGGAGCAAAGCTCACCGTCATTGAACGGAATCCCGCCCGCCTGGCCGTCCTCGATAAAAGGGATAGTGATAGGATATTGAAGGAATGCACTGTAGCTATTATTACGGCAACGAGTATCCTCAACGACACCCTGGAAGAAGTTCTGAATGGCTTGGGTAATCCAAGGCATGTAGCCATCCTCGGCCCCTCGACACCTCTTCTGCACGAAATTTTTCAGGGAACACCTGTCCATCACTTGGGAGGCGCCGTAGTCCGGGACACTGGGAAGGTCATGCAGATCATCTCCGAAGGCGGCGGCACACCGGCTATGCGCCCCTATCTCCGGTTCGTAAACCTGCTCGTTAAACAATAATGCAGTCAGGCAGATGCATCTTTTTATTTGAAATAAAGGAACAGGAGAGCTAAATAGGAGCTCTCTGAAAAGTAGCGTTATCGACAAAGGATTAGACTATGCCTGATTACTCGACTTACCTCCGGCGGTTTCAAAAGGGCGAAAAGGGCCTGAACCCCTATCTCGATTATTTTGAAATAACCATGGAAGAAGCGCGTGAAGGATATGCGCGTTTCCGGATGCCTTTCCGCCCGGAATACCTGCAGGCGGGCGGCTTCTTACAGGGTGGGCTTATCGTGGCCCTGGCCGATGAAGCTATTGCCCATGCCGCCATGACGGTCCTGGAACCTGCTTGCGGAATAACGACCGTTGAATTGAAATGTAATTTTCTGGCCCCGGTGAGGAAGGGTGAACTGATTGCAGAGGCAAACGTTTTTAAGAAAGGGCGTACACTGATTATCGGCGATTGTCTGGTTAAGGACGAAAATGACAGGAATGTAATTCGCTGCACTGCCACATTCTTGATGTTTTCTGACAAGAAGGACTCCGAATGATAAGCAATCATGCGATCCGTCCCTGCGAGGAAAGGGATATTGACATTATCTATGAAATTATTAACGACGCTGCACAGGCATACAGAGGAATCATTCCCACAGATAGATGGAAGGAACCGTATATGTCGAGAGATGAACTCCGGCATGAAATCGATGAAGGAGTAGAGTTCTGGGGTTATATGGAGAACGGAGAACTTCTGGGAGTCATGGGTATGCAGGACATCGAGGATGTAACGTTGATGAGACATGCATACGTGCGCACGGCCAGGAGACGCCGGGGCATCGGCGGCAGGTTGCTATCTGAACTCCGGAAGAAAGCGTCCCATCCGATCCTGATTGGCACCTGGGCATCGGCGGTCTGGGCGGTTCGTTTCTATGAGGCGCATGGCTTTTGTCTGGTCTCTCCGGAAGAAAAGGATCGCTTACTGAAACGATACTGGTCAATACCGGAACGTCAGATAGAAACATCAGTCGTTCTTGCGGAACGGCGGTCGTTCGCTATGAGGGGGGAAAACGCTTGATACCTATAGTGTCTATAGTCGGTCGATCGAATACCGGGAAGACGACATTGATCGAAAAACTAATACCGGAATTGAGGCGAAGGGGCTATCGGGTAGCTACGATCAAACACAACTTCCACGGCTTCGATATAGACCACGAGGGCAAAGACAGCTGGCGCCATAAGAAAGCGGGTGCACGCCTTACGGTCATCGCATCACCACAACGGATCGCCGTAATTGAAGACGTGAGCAAAGACTATGAATTGTCGGAATTGAGGGACCGCTATATACGTGACGTCGACATCATCCTTTCCGAAGGCTTTAAAGTAAATCCGCATCCAAAAATTGAAGTCGTCCGATCGGAAATGAAGCACGAGCCCCTCTGTTCCGCAGAAGACAATCTTATGGCCATCGTGAGTAACGAGCCCGTAGATAGAGGAGTACCCTGTCTGGACATCAATGACATCCAGGGTGTTGCCAATCTTATAGAAGATAAATTTCTGAGAGAAGGCCTGCGTAGTTAAAGCTTGCGCCAGGCATAGGATATGATGAGTTGTTGCGTGCCCTGATTTACTGGAGAGCCCAATCCTGAAATCCCTTGCTTTCCGGCACAGGGTTGTTGCCTGCGGTTGCGGCAAAGGCATAGGCTGCAAGGAGGCCGTCATGACTGAGACTGACATCAATCGCCGCGGGCTCACCGTTTATACAGATGAATGGCGGGCCCAGACCATAGGAAGTGTCTACCCGCCTGATTTCGATATTTTCCGGACATTCATCGTAATATATTGAGAGGCGCAACTTTAGGGCTTTACGCACAAATATAGATTCGTAATCATGCGAAGCTTGTGAATCAGGGCTCATGCGGTCCACATGCCAAACGAGTGCATCTATCTCATCCAGTGTTGACGTCGTTCCGATACAATGGACATAGTCGGAAGTTATGAAAACCTTGATCTGAATTCTGCCATATGGCGTATCGACGAATCCTGTAAGGGTATCGCTTGCAGGAGAAAGTCGAACTGATTCTTCCACGCAATCGAGACTTACTTCATATAACCGGGGGACGGAAGTGGCAGAAGGATCATGCTTCTTGACAAGCTTGTACGCCGTCTCCTTGCCGGCCCAAAGCGCCCACAAGACGGCGTCCTGGTTTTCAGCACGGGATATTAATTCTTGTTCATGGGGTGTGAAGACGCGGTTAATGAATCGCGTATTCCGACCCTTCCCCATATTGTGTGGATCGGTCAGATCCACAATATCGTTGCCTATGCGAATCAAAATAACCTTTCTCCATTTGTGCCATATGTTTGATGATCTGCTCTGCGTAGTGGCGCTGAGCCCTGAGTCCGTTTTCTTTTGTCAGTTCGGGCTGGAAGACTTCCACATTCACCGTAAAACGCTCGCGAAATCTGGGAATAAAGCCGTAAGCATGCTGGCTATCACCTCGCATATAGATGAACATTACCTTGCAATTTTCAAAATCTTTGATGAACCGGCCCACACCGTAAGAAAAGCTCTCGGTATTCACTCGGCCGGTCCGGGAGCGCCCTCCTTCAGGAAAAATTAGTAGAGGCTGTTTCCATTCCAGAAGAGAGTTGCATTTATCAAGGGTTTTTTTCATCTCTTCACGATTGCCGCCCCGATTGATGGGGATGCACTTGGCCAGGTAGCATAAGACTGCCATGATGATATTCCGCTGGAAATTGTTTCTTTCCGGCAAATTCCACGGCAGCTCACGATAATGCAGTAAATTACGTGTGAAAGAAAATGCCGCATATGTAATGATCATGGAATCAATCATTGTGAGATGATTTGCGCAGATGATCCACGGCCCTTCGTAGCTCCTGAAATGACGGGAGCACTCCTCCCTGATCTTCAGTATATTCCTCACCCTGTAGCCCATCAGCCAGATGACTGCAAAATAAAGCGGGGCAATGACAAAAATAGCAATCTGTCCGAGGATGTATTGAATCAGCAGAGGACCCTGGAGCATCAACTTCTTCTTCATGACTGCCCTTATCCTAATTTGCTCTTGATGATCGCCACGGCATCTCCGACTGTCCCGATCTTATCGGCCTCGTCATCTTCGACGGTGATGCCGAATGTGTCTTCACACTTTATGATGACATCTACCAGCCTGGCGGAATTGACCTTCAAGTCATTCAAAATGTGAGTATCCTTTGTCGCCTTGTCTAACAGGCTCGGGTCCTTTGTGTAAGCCCTGAGGATATCGACCATTTTATTAAAGATTGTCTGTTCGTCCATTTCTTAATAGCTCCTTTGATTATTATTCCATCTCTTAAAGAGTAAACAGCTGTTAACATCACCGAAGCCGAAGCCGGCCTTGGCGATAATATTTAATTCAGGATAGTCCATGCATTTCTGAGGCACCTTATCTGCAAATTCAGCAATATCGGGGTGTATGTCCTCGCAATTGACGGAAGGATGGAGGAAACCCTTGTATAACTGCAGTACGACGGCAACGCTCTCTATGGCGCCCGCTGCCCCCAGACAATGCCCCACCATAGATTTTGTGGAATTGATGTAGGGAAAATTAGCGGGGCCTCGTTCGAGGGCTTGAGACCAGTTCTTCACTTCATAAGGGTCGGCAAAGGTTGCCGTTAAGTGGCCGTTAATTGCGTCTATATCACCCGGCACAATACAAGCGTCAGATATGGCGGCCTTGATGCATCGTTTGACGCCCTCGGGATTCGGTGCGGTTATGGAACCGCCCATGCGATGCCCCCCACAATTAACAGCACCTCCGAGAACTTCAGCATAAATCCTCGCTCCACGTTCCAGGGCGGATTCCAGATCTTCAAGCACCAGAATTCCGGCGCCCGACCCGGGGACAAAACCGCATGCCGTGGCGCTCATGGGCCGTGAAGCAGCCTCCGGGTGATCATTAAATTTCTTGCAGATGACACGCATGGCCTCGAATCCGGCCCAGATAAAGGGGGAGTGGCCTTCGGAACCACCGGCTAAAACCCTCCTGGTAAGACCGTTCCGTATTCTCCACATCCCTTCAACAATCGCCTCATTCCCGGTGCTGCAGGCAGATGAATTTGAAGTCACCTGATTTCCCAGGGCCAGCAGGCCGGCGATACTCGCACTTGTTCCGCTATTCATGACTTGCTCTACTATCCGGCTTCCCATGCGGCGCACTTTCCCTTGGGAGACCATTGGCACGAGAGTGTTTGTAATTGTATCCATGCCGCCGATGCCGGAGCCGACAATCACGCCTGTATCCCAGTCCACAGTATCATCGTGAATGCCAGGAATGTTGAAACCTGCGTCCGTCCATGCGTCTACCGCAGAAACAGAGGCGTATCCTATGTTCTCGTTCATCGACAACAATGTGTCTTCGTTAAAATAACTCTTGCGGATACTTTCAAAGTCCTGGGGGGCAGCGCCGATCTGGCAGGAAAAATTCAAATCCTTAAGTTCGGGAAAGAACCGGACACCGGAGCGGCCTTGACGCAGGGCCTCTTCAAAATTTACCAGACCATGAGCATTAGGGGCTGCTATTCCCATCCCCGTTATTACAACTCTTCTTTTCAACTAAAGTAGACCTCCATAGAAATCATTAAGCGCTAAATCCGGGAAGGTACTCCCTTCCCGGCAAGTATACCGAAACTCACCGTCTCACCATTTTCTCTTTCCATGGAAACCTTCATTTTCAGGTTTCCCATGCGAAAATAGACCTTGTGCCCTTTAACGATCACTCTCTCACCGGGATGCACGACCCCCGTAAACTCCACCCCTTCGGCAAGGGTAAATAGTGTTGTCAACTTTTTTGCGTCCTCCACCGTTTTATGCATCTGCCTCATGTGAAGATAAAGGCCGAAGGCAACAACTCCCGTCTGTGCCATGGCTTCAATGAGAATGACACCCGGCGTGATCGGTTGGCCGGGGAAGTGTCCTTTATAGAAATACTCATCCTCACGAAACCGGTATGTGCCCACAATGTGCTCATCATCAAGCTCCAATATATCGTCGATAAAGCGAAAGGGATGCTCATGGGGAACACTATTTAGAATCCTTATCATCGTTTCCCGATCAGCCGCCATAAAGCCCACCATTCACATGGATAACGCTTCCAGACATATAGGATCCCCTTGTTGCGAGAAAAGCTACCACCTCAGCCACCTCCTCGGGGCGTCCTATGCGGCCCAGGGTAATATTGTCGAGGATATTCTTTTGCACATTGACGGGAAGATTTTGTGTCATCTCTGTCTCAATGAATCCCGGGGCAACGGAATTAACGAGGATATTCCTTCCCGCCAGTTCTTTCGATAGAGACTTCGTAAAAGCATCGAGGGCCGCCTTTTCCATGGTGTAAGGGATCTGGCCGGCATTGCCGGTGTGTCCCACGACACTGGATATATTGATGATGCGGCCTCCTCTCTGACGAAGCATGAAGAGGCGGATTATGCGTTTAGTCAGATACCATATGCCGCGCATCAAGGCCCGCTGGGCATCGAATTGCTCAATCTTCATGCTAACGATATCGGCATTGAGAGACAGTCCGGCATTATTGACAAGGACATCCACGCGGCCCGCTTCCTCTTTAACCTTGTTGACCAGGGCTTCTACCTGTTCGATATCTGCCAGATCAGCCTGAAGAAGAAAGCCGTCACCTGCCTCAGAGAGTAAATGTCTTGCCTGTTCCTCGCTGCTCCGGTAGTGAATGCCCACCCGAAATCCTTCTCCGGACAGCGCCCGGCAACAAGCCGCGCCTATTCCTCTTCCACCACCCGTTACAATGGCAACTGGTTTCTCGCTCATTAGCCGCTCCTCATTATGCCGCCGATCGAGTTTACGGATCGTTTCGGATAGTCGGGATAGATGATCCTTTTAAAAACTCCGGTGCGGGCATCTTTGATATGGGCGATCAGTTCATTGTCAACGAAAACTTTGCCGTCTCCGATTGCAATGCTGGCGCCTGAGTCCTTCAACTGGGCGAAGCGTCTCACTTCAATATCGTAACGGACGCATTTATTGTAAGGGCGTATCTGACCGCTGAAAGTAATCTCACCGCAGCCCAGGGCCCTGCCGGCGCCTAAGGCGCCGCGCCAGACACAGTAAAAACCCAGAAGCTGCCAGACTGCATCTACACATAAGCAACCCGGCTGAACCGGGTCCCCAGGCATGTGGCACTGAAAATACCAGGCATCCAGCCTGATGTCCTGTTCGGCTGCGATCGAACCTTGTCTGCCGACGGTACTAAATGAGAGTACCCGATCTACCATGAGAAAGGGAGGCGCCGGTAAACGGGCCTCAAAATTTGCAGGGGGGTCATCTACCAGTGTACCGTAGGAAAAAGCGATCAGTTCCTCCAGCCCGAAGCTTTGACATTCTCTGAATTCCGCATACTTCATGATTATTCCTCTATCTGTAAGATCATATGGACCCAGGACAATCCCGCCCCGACAATGGCAATGGCCACATTATCGCCCGGCCGAAAATCATTCCAGCGTTGGCTAAGAACGGCCGGCGCTCCGGAGCAGCCGGTGTTGCCAAAAAATTCTACATTGTGCCAATGATTATTATCTGTAATTTGAGAACGTTCGCAGACAGTTTGCAGCATACCCATATTGGCCTGATGACCGATAAAGATGAAGCGATTGCCATTGAGGGCATAGGTCTTTTGCAGCATGCGGATAGACTCTGTTGTCTTTCGAATGGCAAAGCCCTGAACGGCGTTCCCGTCCTGCCGGAAGTAACCCATGCGGGGTATCCCCACCTTATCCCAGTCTGATGGTTTCGTTTCATAAGCGCATGCAGTGAAGAATTTGCGTGATGGCACCGTGGCAGATACAACGGCCGCAGAACTGCCGTCACCGAAAAGTACCGCAGACTTCCGATCAGTGTAGTCTACGCAGCGAGTGAGATTTTCCGGATTGACTAGGAGCACAAAGGGCGGCAGCGCCGCGGGCCTCATGAGGCTGACAAAATGCACCTGAGTACCAAAACTGGTGCAGGCGGAATTCACGTCGAAACAGGGCACATCGATTCCCAGTTCCGCAGCTACGGTTGAGGCTTCCGCAGGTGATACATTATCTGCGGCCGAGCTGCCGGAAATGACAAGTCCGATATCTTCTTTCTTGATTCCGGCGCGGTCAATGGCCATCCGTGCGGCAGAGGCGCCCGTTTGCGCGTTATTGTAAAGACCTGCCGCGAAAGCTTCTCTCGGGTTCCTGTTTTTTGTCTCCTTTATATAGTCCAAAGGGAGCACGGTGCGGCGTGCATGAATGCCGACCCTCTCCATGATCCATGTCTCATTTGTCCCGATATCCATCTCTTCCAGGAATCTATTGGTAATAACATTCTCTGGGTGGAAATGGCCCATACCGTGAAGATAGAGTGCACTCATACAAGCTCCCTTCCGATAATCATGTTCTGGATCTCCCGCACACCCTCGTAAATGTCGATGATGTGTGCATCCCTTGCCAGCTTGGAAATTTCATATTCCGACATGAATCCATATCCGCCGTGGAGATGAAGGCCTTCGTTGGCGCAGAACAAAGCCGCCTCTGCGGCTGCATTCTTCGCAAGGGAGGCATACATGCCCCTGTCGTCCGCTTTTTCCTGAACCTTGAAAGCCGCTTTCATCAGCGCCATATCCGCAAGTTCCACCTTTTTCCACATTTGCACCAATGTCTCTCTTGCAACTGGCAAATCACAAATTCTTTGCCCGAATTGCTTGCGATTTTTTGTGTATTCCAAAGTGAGATCCAATGCCCGTCTGGCGAGACCCACACCAATCGCCGCAACCATAGGACGCGCATAGTCAAGAACGTCGATGACGTACTTGAAACCCTGCCTCCGATCACCGATTATCTGATTGTCATTGATGACTACGTCCTCAAAGGTGACGGCGGCCGTATTTGATAAACGCTGTCCCAGCTTATCTTCCGGTTTTCCGATGATGATCTTTCCTCCTGTGGGGAGAGCTATCTCTTTGCCATGGGCGAGATGCGGATCTGAATTGTGGGAAAGTACCGGCAGGGCGGGAACAATTAAGCAGGCCATGAAATTACCCGTCGGCTTCCCGACTTTACAAAAAACGGTAAACTGCGATGCATAAGAAGCATTGGTGATGAAGCACTTACTGCCATTAAGGACATAAGTCCCATCTGCGCTCTTTTTGATGAACGTCGTCATGGCAGAATTGTCGGAACCGGCGCCTGGTTCCGTCAGGCAGAAAGAGGCCATGACAGGATTCTCGATAAAAGGGACCAAGAATAGAGTCTTCTGTTCGTCCGTACCATGCTGGGCAATAACCGTATTTGCCAGGTCATTGCACATTGCAGACGTGGAAATACCTGTATCACCATAGGACAGTTCTTTGATGATCAGAGCTGTGGATACGGGGTCAACCTCAAATCCCTTAACCGATTCAGGGATGCTCAGATTCAAAATTCCGAGGTTCCATGCCTTCTGGATAATTTCCCAGGGAAAAGTATGGTTCTTCTCTAATTCCATAACCGCTGGTATGATTCCATACCTGACAAATCTTCTAACTGTATCCACATACATCTGCTGAGTACTTGTGAGATTAAAATCCATTTCTGAAATCCTTCGTGCAAATTTTTGCCATAAATTTCTAAGGACAGAGCATTATCCGTGCCACCAGGGTGATCGACGCCCTTCCATGCACTATAATCATTTATAATTATTGACTAATATGTGATTAGCTGACTTTTCTGAGCGGCTTTCAGAAGGGGATATCCCGGGCTTGTAACGCGTAATTTACTTTGCAGTGTGAAGATGGCTACGCATCATATTATAGCGCAAAAGTAGAGACCATTACTGCTGATAGTGCGGTTTGGGAGATGTCTTCAAAGAGTGAAAGATTTATCTTGACAAGGCAAAAATATATGGAGTATCTTCCCAGCATCAAGGAACGGGTTGATTTACCAACGTCAGAAACTTTTTTCACAAAGGAGGTAAGAATCGATGAGGAAACTGCTTGCAATCATTTTATCAATTCTTTTCGTTGTGGCGGTAACGTTTACATTAGTAGGCTGCCCATCAGCGCCAGAGAAGAAACCGCCTGAGCCTGCCAAGAAAGAAGCGGCGGCCCCGGCCCCAGCTCCTGCCCCAGCACCGGCTCCAGGAGCGCCAGCGGCCCCACCAGCGCCACCGGCACCTGCACCAGCAGCCCCTGCGCATAAGTAGCATTGATAAAAGCTTGAAGGAAAAAAGCGGCCGAGCATGTTAGAAGCATGCTCGGCCTGTTTTTTGTCCCTGGGTTTAGGCATCGCTTCCTCGTCTCTCTTGACATCCTCGTTTTTTATCTATATCTTCATGTCCGTCTAGTTAAAGGTCGAACAAAGCTAATTGGTTAGGACTGGAGTCTTCGTTTTCTGCGCATTTTTGGGAATCTAAGTTTGTAAGCAGTTGAATAAGTGAAGCTTTTTCGAACAGCGTTACACTGAAAATCTGTAAATTTGTGTAGAGGCTGAGGACCAAATTCAGGCGTTTTTTTAACGATAGCAACGAGCATATAGATTGAAATGGCAGCCCAGATTTGGGTCTTCACGGCATTTGCCGAAGTGCCATAGAACGATTTAATTCGAAGATGCTGTTTGATCCATTTGAAAAAGATTTCGATTTGCCATCGGCATTTATAAAGCATGGCGATGGTCAATGCGGGAAGAAGGAAATTACTGGTCAGGAAGACAAGGAGTTTGCCTTTTTCGGCATCTAAATATTTCACACGCCTGAGCTTATCGGGATAACTTTCCAGGGATTTGGGAGTTATCAGCATGACGGCCTGGTTGTATTGTAGGCCGGTGGATTTATCGATGGGGAGGGAGTAGATTCTTTGCACATTGAGATTTCGCTTAGCCCTGATGACAAAGAAGGATAGCAGTTGCGCCAGGACATAAAGGCGTTCAAAGTTCAGATAGCCGCGATCCATGACGTAAAAAGAGCCAGGTTCTGGAATCTAGACGTCAAGGATATTGACATTATGGACTTTCCCATCGGTGATTTCGATGAATGACGGGATGCTGCCTCTCAAATCCATAAGGGTATGCATCTTAATGGCAGCCTTGTTTTTCGGAAGGTTGCCCAAGGAAAAAGTGATAGACAAAGATCGATTGTTGTTGAATCAAGGGCATAAGATGTATAGTCCAGTTCTACGCCAAAATCTTCATGGGCATACAGGATTCTGGCTTCATGAATAAGGATGGAACAGAAATCGGCATAGATCCTCCAATCCAGGTTCTCATTGGCAATCGTAATGCGGGAGATATTGCCTCTTATGCCCAAATGGTACAGTTTTTCCTGTCTGGAACGTAAGCGGGCTTCAATATCCCGGAGGCTTTCCCGGTATGTCAGTTGAGCAAACGCCATACACAAGAATTGATCAAACCAATAAAAAGGTCTTCACTTGATGATTGCCTTTGTATCGATCAACGCACTTTCGGAATTCATACATGGGCAGGTAATCCATGATTTGTGAAAAGACTGTTTGACCTGTGTACATAGTCCACCCCCTCTGCAGCATAGGGATGGCTATATTGTGAAATAATTTTCAAGTCGATAAAAAGAAAAAATGCGTCTATGTAATCGGTATTTTTAATCATTTTACAACATTTTTTCACGTGTTTTGGACAGTAATGCTATATCTTCATTCATATATCACTAATTTAAGAAAATAATTCTTTATGGAAACCTTTACATTAGCGACGGTCAGTCTGATAATTTCTCTTGCCCTGATTATAAATAAAAAAAAAGTTCCTACCCATCTGACTTTTGCTTCCCTTTGTCTCGCCATCTTTTTCCATAAGAGTGGTGCCTTTTTCGATGAAATTTTTACCGGTCATCTCTGGAAAATTATAGAATACGCGGGGTTGATAGCTATTCCTCCCTGTTCGGTAAGATTCATCCGTTCTCTCCTTCGCGAACAGACCTTCTTGATAAGAAGAGATGTCATATCCGCCACAATTTTCAGTTTTGTCCTTGCCATTACAGTTTTCTCCCCGCTTTACGGCTGGCCATACCTGAAAACTTTCCTCTTAATATATGCCGGCGCCGCACTTTCTGTCTGTTATATCGCCCTTATCCTTTATATTAGAAATAGGCCGGTAGGCGTCGAGAGAACCCGGATGGTGTATCTGGCCTTTGCCTGTGGGGCAACCTCAGTCCTCAGCGCATTTGATATATTCTACTATTACGGATTTTCTTATCCGCCCATATCCAACCTCTTCATTGCAATCCTGCTTTATTTTGTTCTGATTCTTATTACACACCCCCATCTGCCGGAGTTACATGAACTCATGGGAAGGGCCCTCGTACTCTCTATCATCACTCTTTTTGCGGCTATTGCATTTACCCTCATAGTTGGCTTGTTCGGAAAGGGCGAAACGCCTCCCTTCACCCATATATTGTTGGCGTCTCTAATAATTGTTATCGCCATCGAACCTTTCAAACTCGTCTTAAAGATGATGTTCAGTTATTTTTACCCGGAAGGCAAAGATGTATTCACATCCCTTTATGCCTTCGATGAAATGCTGGAGAAAGAGAAATCTCTCCTCCTCGAGGAAATGGCACCCGTTTTGGCTCATGAAATACGAAATCCTTTGGGTTCCATCAAAGGCGCCGCCCAGTACCTTAGATCGGAATTGAGCGTTGGCGATCATCAGAGGCTATTAGACGTCATAATAGAAGAAGTAGATCGGTTGAACAGCGTTGTATCTCAGTTTCTCAATTACGCCAAACCGTATACCCTTAAAGTGAAGATACAGGATGTTAATCAGGTTATTGAGAAGGCGATATCAGTCATCAAAGCGAGCCCGCGTTCAGATAATGTCGTTATTGAAAAAGAACTGCGTCCTGATTTACCCCTCATCGATGTGGATGCGGAACAGCTGGTTCAGGTAATTCTGAATATAGCATTCAACGCCATAGAGGCAATGCAGGAGGGCGGGACCCTGATTTTCAGGACGTCCAAGATCAGCAGTGGTGATGGCGAGGCGATAGGCATATCCATCAGGGATACGGGAAAAGGAATCAAAAAAGAGGAAATGAAAAATATTTTCAAACCGTTTTTCACAACCAAGGAACGGGGAGTCGGTCTTGGCCTTGCCATCAGCCAGAAGATAATCAAGAATCATGGCGGCCATATCAAAGTTAAATCCATTCCTCTCCAGGGTAGCATATTTTATATCAGGCTGGGTGTCACTCTCCGAGAATGGTGAGATAAAGACGGTAAGGAATTATAGGGAATACTATGACAGAAAAAATACTGGTCGTTGATGATGAGCTCAATATGCGGCTGGTCTTGAAGGCTCTGCTGAATAAGGAAGGCTATGACGTGGCCACGGCAGCGGATGGAATCGAGGCCTTGAAGATCCTCAAGAGCGGCGGTGTACAAGTCGTCGTTACTGATCTAAGAATGCCGAAACTCGACGGAGTTGGTCTCCTGGAGCGGGTGATACGTGAATATCCGTCTACGCCTGTTATCATTATCACCGCTCACGGAACAATTGCCACGGCAGTGGACGCATTGAAAAAGGGCGCCTTCGATTATATCACCAAACCCTTTGAACGGGATGAATTGAAAAATATAATCCATAAAGCCATTAGGACCAGAAGGCTCAATGAGGAAGAACTCCTCGTCAGCCCCGATGATATAGATCGGCAAGGAATAATCGGTACCAGTGAACCCATGTTGAAAATCTATGATACGATCAAGAGAGTGGCGCCGACGACGACAACCGTGCTCATATCGGGGGAAACGGGCACCGGCAAAGATCTCATAGCCTATGCGATTCACAGAAACAGCCCGCGCAGGGATAATCCATTTGTCAAGATTAACTGTGCCGCCATTGCGGAAAATCTCATAGAAAGTGAATTGTTCGGGTATGAAAAGGGGGCTTTCACGGGAGCAGTGTCCACGAAGCCCGGGAGGTTTGAATTGGCGGAGAAGGGGACCCTCTTTCTCGACGAAGTGGGAGAAATTCCCAGGGACATGCAGGTGAAGCTCCTCCGGGTTATCCAGGATCATGAATTCGAGCGGGTCGGCGGGCTGCGCACGATTAGAGTGGATGTAAGGTTGATTGCGGCGACGAACAGGAATCTCCTCCAGGACGTGAAAGACGGCAGGTTCAGAGAAGATCTTTACTACAGGCTCAATGTCTTTCCCACACACCTCCCTCCCCTGCGGGAAAGAAGAGAGGATATTCTTCCCCTTACCGATTTTTTTATCGAGAAATTCAACGGCAAGTTAGAAAGAGAGGTCAAGCATATCGATTCGCGTGTGAAAGATGTGCTTGTCAGTTATGACTGGCCCGGCAACATCAGAGAACTGGAAAATTTCATAGAGCGTATTGTTCTCATGGCTGGCGGAAACACGATTACCTTCGAAGATATTCCGCCCGAATGGAAATCAGCGGCCGAAGCGATTTCCGTCTCTCAGCGGGTCGGTCAGAAGATGCCTTTCAAAGATTTCGTGAAGGGCCACATGGAAGAGGTGGAGAAACAGAGCATAATACAGTGCCTGGAGGAGGTGGGCGGTAATGTCACGAAAGCGGCTCAGCGTCTCGGTCTCAGCAGAAAGGGTCTGCAATTGAAGATGATAAAATATAATCTTCGCAAGTAAAGAAGCATGAACGGCAAGTAGGGATACCTATCACCTAAAAAATTTGTATAGGGAGATATGGAAACACGGATCTTTACAAAGAAGGATATTGAAAAGGTGTTAACGCCGTCAGTAGCCAACAAGACCGTTGAGAAGGCATTCAAGGCGGGGCCTCTGAAATAGGATTTGGCCGAATCGATCCCGAGCGAGTGAAGCGAGTCAAGGGGCCTTGGGCTCAGTCTCCGGTTCTTTCCAGGTGACTGGCCCTCATGCCGATGAGTCGCACTCTCTTCTTGAGTTCAACCCTCTTGAGAGATGCGAAGGCCACTTTCCTTATCTCTTCTTCTCTGTCCGTCGCATGCGGGATTGTTGTGGCTCGCGTGACTGTTTCGAAATCGCTGAACCGGACCTTTACTGTGACTGTCCGCGCTTTGAATTTGCTGTCTTTCATGTCTGTGACAACATCCCTCGTCAGGTCCGCCAGTGTCTTGGCTATGAACTGCCAGTTTGTTATGTCCTTCTGGAATGTCGTTTCCCTGCTTATGGATTTGGGTTCCCAGTCGGTGATCAGAGGGCTCTCGTCAATCCCCCGAGAGGCATGATAGAGATAATGTCCATAAGATGAGCCGAAGCTGTCGACTAGTGTTTCCAGGTGTAGAGAGGTGAGCGCTCCTACAGTTTCGATGCCCATGTCCTTCAGGTGTTTTTCTGTCTTTGGCCCGATCCCCCAGAGTTTCCTCACGGGCAGCGGGTTGAGGATGCGTAGAACATCCTCCGGCATGATTATGGTGAGGCCGTCCGGTTTATCCATGTCCGATGCGATCTTGGCAAGAAGTTTGTTCGGGGCGATGCCAATAGAGCACGTCAATCCCGTCTCATCTTTTATTTCTTTTTTAATTCGTTGCGAGATGTCTTCCGAAGCTTTATCGATCGCCGATATATCGAGGAACGCCTCATCAATGCCGACATCTTCAATGGCAGGCGTGAGACTCCTGAGGATGATCTTCACCTTCTGTGATTCCCTTGAATATGCTTCATAATCGACAGGAAGAAAAATGGCTTGGGGACAGAGACTGTAAGCCGTCTTTAAAGGCATGGCAGAGTGTATGCCGAACTTTCTCGCTTCGTAAGAAGCGGTGGCTACGACCCCTCTTTTGGTTGGGTCACCGCTGCCCCCTATTACCACAGGCGTGCCAAGTAACGCGGGCTGCCTTTTCTGCTCCACTGCCGCGAAAAAGGCGTCCATGTCGATATGCAGGATTAGTCTCAAGGATAATTGCTCGGATTATTGTTCAAAACCGTCTCCAGCGGCGAACACCCGGTTGTACAGAGATGCGAAGCCGTCCTTGCCGGTTGCGAGCATCAGTGCCAACGGCATCGATTTTTTGCCCAGCTTCACCATCTCTGCTGCCGTTTTTCTTATGTCCCATTGGGCGTGCGAATCCGCGCGGAGGCGGGCGATGTGGTACAGCTCCCTCACATTAATTTTCATGGAGACGCGCCTGCGATGGGCGTTGGTGAGGATATAGCCCGCAGCAAGCGGGGAGAGCCCTTTAATCCGCTCATATGTCTTTTCGGTTTCGATTAAGATTCCCATGAAGGTTTTGTTCATGCCGATTTCCGATACGGTGGGCGGAACTGTTACGCCGAGGGCGGGATCATAATCCTGACAGGTTATAGTTGCCATACGGTGGCGCTTCATCTGGGCAAAGCAGCTTGCGCTGATGAGCAGTTCAAAATGGAGTTCCGCATTTTCGAATTCACGCAGGACCGGATCGTAGGACTTAATGTGCTTGAATGCTGTCCTCATGAGAGACTCTTTTTCGCGTCTATCCATGGAAGAAACCATTTGCAGGCACCGGGACATCGGGAAGTCAGACGATGAATGTATCAGCGAGGCCATGATTCTGTCATCCCCATCGGGAGTAGCATATACAAGGGAAACGTATTGTCTTTTCAGTTCCGCCCGTGTCGTTGCAGCCTTATGTTTCTTTTGCCGCATCAGTGCAGACACCTCGTCCTCTAGATTCCGCCTCGTTTGACGGTCGTGGTCCGTGGCCTCTGTGTAGCGGATCAGAGAGGGGGCGGTATCTTTCGTTGCTTCATAGAGCTTGCGACTATACTCCTTTGCCTCGGCTATCGGATGGGCGGCAAGGCGGCGGAGCATGAGTTCGAGATTCCTCGCATTGATGGTCATTCCCAACTGCGTCTCAGTGGCAAGGGAAATGGCGTAGCGGGCGTCTTCCTTGGCCCAGCCTTCCAGCATGGAGCGGTTGGCAGAGTCCATTGCGAGGTCCTTGTGCTTTTCAAATATGTGGGACTTCAATTTTTCAAAGAGTTCGTGGTACAACCTGTTCTGCTTACGGATGATGTCTACAAAGGGCCCTTCCATGGGGGTTCCACGGATTTCTTTGGGGATGACGAAATCATTTTTCAGCCTCACGTAGCGCTGCGATTTTTCCGTATAAGAACACAGGCGAAATTTTTCTATTTCCTCCACAAGCAGCCGGGAAACGCCGAGAACGTCGATATTGAAGACGGCATGCTCGGCTACGGAGCTGTGTCCCATCTCAAAGACAATATTCTTGTTGGACTGCCGCGCCCTTTCCAGCTCCCGCCTGGCAGCGGAGCGCAATTCGTCGACCGGTTTGGGACTGCGGCTGATCCGGGCGTAGGCGGCGGAGATCGTCTCCGGTGTGAGATCCTGCGCATCCGGCCGCAGTTTTTGAAAATCCCGGATTGTTTCAAAATCGAGATTGTAGCCTGCGAGGATAATTTTCATAAGATTGATGCCCTTACCATTTAACGAGTTCAACATGGGACAGCGTCCGCCCCAGGAATCCTTCGCCGATCGTCTGGAAGTGATAGGGCACGTCGGTGACAAAGAACCGGTATTCCGGCTGCATGCGCTTGTGGTTTCCAAGATGCCTCTCGGCGAGCAGCTGCGCCGTTATATCCGCCATAGCTTCAGCGGAGTCCACGAGATGAATATCCGGCCCTGCGATCTCCTGCAGAAGAGGCTTGATCAATGGATAGTGGGTACATCCCAACACAAGGGTATCGACATGCTCAGCCAAAACCGGCCGTAAGTACTCCTGGGCGGTAAGCCGGGTGACAGGGTGATTCCACCATCCCTCTTCGACCAGAGGCACAAACAGGGGGCAGGCCTGGGAGAAGACCCGGATGCCTGGGTCATGCTGGTGAATGGCACGGGCATAGGCATTGCTGTTTATGGTTGCCGGCGTGCCAATGACACCGATACACCTGCTGTGCGTTTCTGCTGCTGCTTTGCGGGCTCCTGCATCGATTACGTCGAGGACGGGAACAGGAGAAATGCCTTTGACGGCGTGATTGGCGACGGCGGCCATTGTGTTGCACGCGACAATGAGCAGTTTCACATCTTTTTGCAGCAAGAAATCTGTGATCTCCGTGGCGTATTGCGTGATCGTTTCCGGTGATTTCACGCCGTATGGCACCCGTGCCGTATCACCGAAATAGATGATGTTTTCGAAAGGCAGGCGTTCCATGAGGGCGCGAACGACCGTCAGTCCCCCGATACCGGAATCAAACACTCCGATGGGATGGCTGGATATTGATTGCATGAGAAATCCTTTTTTAGTTGAAACGGTTTCCTATTTAACACAGCCTCCGGGAAAATCAAAGTCAAGAATTGCGCTCTCCAAATAAGCTTTCTGTTGAAATTATCGCATAAATAAGATATTTTCCCAGAAACCATTTCGCTTGGAAAATAAATTCTCTCTTATATCGGGATTTTCATGCGCGCTTCAAAAGTCCAGAACACACTTTTTTTTACTATTATGATCTTTGTCTTTCTTCTGTTCCTCTATTTGCTTGCGCCTTTCTTTTTTCCCATTTTCTGGGCGGCTGTCATTTCAAATATTTTCAGTCCCTTCTACAAATATCTCAACAGGAAATTGCATAATCCCAGTGCGGCGGCCGCCATTATTTTTCTGGTTGTCGCTGTAATTATAATACTGCCGGGAAGCATTATCGGCAGTGTGTTATTTGGGGAGTCCATGCGTATGTATGAATCCCTCGATGCGGATGGCGGCAATATAGACAATATTGTAAAGGGTATTACGAGTATAGTAAAAGATAACGAGTATGTGGCCCGATTGCATATCAATGAACACTTCTGGACCGAAAAGTTTTCTGAAATCGCGAGAACTATTTCAAACTATATCTTTATCAACCTGAAGGCCCTCACGCAGAACACATTTGTTTTTATCGTTCAATTCTCTGTCATGCTCTATACACTGTTTTACTTTATTCGCGACGGCGATAAGCTTCTTGGAAAAGTTGTTCGTGTGTTTTCTCTGGGGAAGGAGAGAGAAAAAGTTCTCTACGAACGCTTTGTGACGGCGGCGAAGGCCACTTTGAAGGTGACACTTATTATCGGGGGTATTCAGGGAACGCTGGGAGGGCTTCTTTTCTGGTTCACGGGTATTCAAGGACCACTGATGTGGGGAGCTGTCATGATATTTACGGCCATTGTGCCTGTTGTCGGCTGTTCCATCATCTGGGGGCCCGCCGGCGTGATAATGCTGATAATGGGACATTTTTGGAAAGGCATCATCATTCTCGCTTTCGGCGTTCTTGTAATCAGCATGGTGGACCATTTTCTTCGTCCCATACTAATCGGAAGAGATGTGCAGATGCATCCTCTGTTGGTTTTCTTATCGACTCTGGGGGGGTTGTCGTTGTTCGGATTTTCCGGCTTCATTATCGGCCCCATCATTGCTTCCCTGCTCATGGCTATCTGGGCGATGTACGAAGAATTCTACCGGGGTACATTGTCAAGCGAATAGCGAGAAATTTCTCTGGGACTTATCGACCGCTTCCTAAACACCATCCCTGTATAGTTACCAAATGATGTGCGTGGCGACATGGATAGCTGCGGAGATCAAAGCTGCCATGGGAATCGTCAATATCCAGGCCCAGACGATATTTCCGGCCACCCCCCAGCGAACGGCGGTAAGCCTTTTTGTTGAGCCAACTCCCACGATGGCGCCAGTAACTGTGTGGGTTGTACTTACAGGGATGCCGGCCAGCGATGCACCTATAATGGAAGCAGCAGCTGCCATTTCTACACAAAAACCCCCTGCGGGTTGAAGTTTTGTTATCTTGGTGCCCATCGTCTTGACGATGCGCCATCCCCCGGACATGATTCCTAGGGAAATAACAAGGTAACATGCAATTATAACCCACGTGGGAACGAAAAATGTCGGGCCAAGCATCCCATGACTAAATAGAATCATGGCTATTACACCCATGGTTTTTTGTGCGTCATTGGAGCCATGCCCCATACAATAGATGGCTGATGAGAGTAATTGTAACCTTCGGTAAAACCTATTCGTTTTTTGCAGGGAGGAAGATTGGCTTAAATTGAACACGAGAATCATCATAGACAGGCCGAGCACCATCCCGATAGCGGGAGATAAAACAATAAAGACAGCTGTTTTTATGATACCATTCCAGACAAGAACCTTAATCCCTCCTTCCAGGACACCGGCGCCGATGAGGCCGCCGATGAGCGCGTGCGAGGAGCTGCTGGGCAGCCCGAAATACCAGGTAATAATATTCCAGGTTATAGCGCCGCCCAGGGCGGCAAGGACGATAGAGTCGTTTACAATAGCGGGATTGATGATGCCGGTACCTATGGTATTGGCTACATGGACTCCAATGAAGAAAACAGCGGCAAACTCGAAGAATGCCGCCCACAGAACAGCATATTTAGGAGGGAGAACCCTGGTCGATACAACTGTCGAAATTGCATTGGCAGAGTCATGGAAGCCGTTGAGAAAATCAAAGACCAGGGCTACAAGGATGAGAAAAGTAACAAAACCTAGGGAATCAGGCATGTTTTAGGACGATTCCTTCTATTATGTTTGAGACGTCCTCACACACATCAAGGGCTTCTTCGATACGTTCAAAGATTTCCTTCCATTTGATCAACTCGATGGCATCTTTTTCATGCTCGAAGAGATCGACCATTGCCGTTCTCAGAACAATATCGCCTTCGTTTTCGAGAGTGTTTATCTCCACGCAGGCATCGATAATCATCTTTGAATTCTTCATGTCTCTCATGGCGTAGACGATGAGTTTAACTTTGCTAATGGCTTCGTTGAGAATCTTTGCCTGATCGATAATTACTTTCGTCGGCTTCTTCACCTTATAAAGACTCATCCTGGCCGCTGACGCCTCAATCATATCCAGGATACTATCCATCTTATTTACCAGGGCATAAATGTCCTCCCTGTCCAAGGGAGTCAGGAATGACTTGTGCATCTTTTCATAAGTTCTGTGGGTGATGACATCCGCCTCATGCTCCAGCTCTTTGAGTTTGGTTATCTTTGGAAGGGGATATTCATAATTTTCAACCATACACAAAAAGAGCTTTCCCCCTTCTTCGATTTTATTGATGAGTTCCTCAAATAGATCGTAAAATTTTTCTTGTTTGGGAATGAGTCGCATCTATCCTCCGCAACGATTCGAGAGTGCTTCTGTGTGTTATTATGCACCATCCCTTAACGATTTGCCATTTCTTAAGGGAAATTATGAGCGAATGCTATCTACAGGATTAGCGCTAAAAAAGCAACTGTTTTTGGCCGTTAATATCAGGGCAGTCGCGACGGGGATGTCTTTGGACGGATGGCCTTTGATTATACTATCTTATCGTGTCTCGGTGCAAAAAATCAGGGGGATATTGCATCTCGAATAATCCGTTCAATCGCCTGGACGAAGCTTAAACCCGATCGCTCGAGAGCGGCATAAAATCCCCCATCCGGAGACAGGCACGGATTTGTATTTACTTCCAGCACCCACGGCTTTCCTGTATTGTCGATGCGGAAATCTACCCTCGCGTATCCTCGCAGGCCAAACACCCGCCAGCACTGAAGAGCCAAATCCTTCAATCGGAGAAGCAAAGGCGCGTCCTCCTTCGGAAAATCGAAACACCGGGGTGTATGATGATATTCAAAGGAGTCTTCGACCCATTTGGAAAGGTAGTCAACTACCTTGACCTTGTCCGGCGGGAAATCGTCAAAGCGAATCTCAGCCGGGGAAAGGACATACGGCGCTCCATCTCCTGCGAGGAGGGAGAGATTAAATTCCCTTCCCTCAATGAACGCCTCCGCAAAACATGCCATGCTGATTTGCTTCTGCCGGGATGCCGTTGCCTCACGGAGCTGGTTAGGATCCTTTGCATGAATGATGGAATCGCTGTGTAGCCAAGTAGAGGCGTGTTCCCAGACAGCCTTGATGATATATGTGCCTTCGACAAAATGTCCGCCATAGTTCACATGGGGCATAAATAACGGAGGTGTGGCAATGCCCGCTGCATTCAATATCTGTTTGGCGAGAACCTTATTAGACGTGAGAAACATAGCTTCCGTACTTGCGCCTGTGTAGGGGATTCTTAAAAAGTCCAAAACAGACGGGGCAACGTGGATCAGGCTGCCCTGTCCAGCCATCGTTTCAACGATGTTGAAAACGAACACAGGCAGCAGGTCACGCAGCATGTGGATTATGTGGGCGACATTCAGCGAGAAGGGCATGGTGGTGGGTTCGTATCCCAGTTCCGAAATGGCGGACGACACAGCAGCGGCCTGGACGAGGGCGTCCTTTTCATCCATGCCCGCATCTTCCGGCACATCGCTGTGCAGCACGACGGCTTTCTTGGACTGTCTATCAGCGTGGTGACTCATCGCCGTTACGACAGGTGAGACAGGTATGGTAATAAGGTGACAGGGCGGGTTCAGTGATTGGGAAAACAGTATACGTGTCCTGGATGCGTTTTCGCGCCGATTCCATGATCATGTTGATGAGCTCATGATAGGTAATGCCGACAAGCTTGCAGATTATAGGGAGGTCAGAATGGTCCGGATGCAGGCCGGCTAATGGGTTAATTTCCAGAAAATGCGGCAATCCCTTTTTATCGGCACGAATGTCGACTCTGCCTGCATCTTTGCAACCGAGTCCCCGCCATGCGGCAATGGCTGTTTCCTGCACTGCTTGGGCCATGGAGTCATTGGCCAGCCGGTATTCCACAAGCTCCTCACAGTTCTCTTTGTTTATGTAGGAATAGACGCCTTTCTCCGCATCGTCTTTAAGGTGGACTTCCATGACCCCGAGTGCGACGGCGTCTTTCCCCGTTCCGACTATACCCACAGTGAACTCTCGGCCGGGAAGAAAGCGCTCGACAAGGACGGGTTGCCGGAACGTGGTTAACAGAGACCGGCAAACGAGGGACAGCTGTTTTCGGGAAGTTATCTTTGAATGGGCGTTGATGCCCTTACTGGTGCCTTCGGCAACGGGCTTCGCAAAAAGCGGAAACGGGAGCGAGACCTCGTCAATATCATTCTCTTCGTGCACAACCACAAAATCCGGCGTCGGGATGGCGAGGTCGCGTATAACATGCTTGGTCATGCCTTTATGAAGGGTGAGTGAGAGAACGAGAGGATCGGAAAAGGTGTAAGGGATGTTATAGACGTCAAGGATGGCAGGCACCTGGGCTTCTCTGCCAAGGCCTTCCATTCCTTCGGCGATGTTAAAGACTATGTCCCATCTGTCGCCGTATGCCAGCCTTTTGACCAGTGACTTGATGTTGCCTATGCGATCGGTGGTATAACCTAAATCCTGTAACGTCTGCTCAATTGCATCTATCGTATCAGCCCGATCGAACTCTGCAGCATCTTCTTCATTGTATCCCTCTGCGATATAATCATCGCGAAGGTCGTATGTAATTCCCGTCCTCAAAAGCGATACCTCAGAGATTGTCCGTTTGCGACAACTGGCAATCCGGATAACGATAGATATTGCCCTCGTAATTTCGAAGCATCAGATCATTGCCATCCCGACCAACGGCATAATCAGGTATCAGGGGAATTTTGCCGCCGCCGCCGGGGGCATCGATGACGTATGTCGGTACCGCATAGCCTGTCGTGTGCCCGCGCAGACCTTCAATGATATCGAGTCCTGCTTTTACGGGAGTACGAAAATGCGATGATCCGGGGATCGGGTCGCACTGATAGAGGTAGTAAGGTTTGACCCGTACTTTAAGAAGACCGAGAACCAGCCGCTTCATGGTTTCCACATCGTCGTTTATTTTATGGAGCAGGACCGTCTGGCTGCCGAGCGGTATACCCGCATTGGCAAGGCGGGTACATGCCTGGCTCATTTCAGGCGTCAACTCATCAGGGTGGTTCACGTGGATGCTCATCCAGAGAGGGTGAAAACGCTTTAGCATGTAAGTGAGTTTCGGAGTTATCCTCTGCGGTAGCACAACGGGTATCTTAGTGCCGATACGCAGGATCTCTATATGGGTGATTTTTCTCAGCCGGCCCAGAAGCCATTCCAGTCTTTCGTCGGAAAGAGTCAGCGGATCACCGCCGGACAAGAGCACGTCACGAATCTGAGTATTCGCTTCTATGTATTCTATGGCGCCTTCCCACGCATCAGTGCTTGACATGGCTCTGCCGTGGCTCCCGACCATGCGTGAGCGCGTGCAATACCGGCAGTACGCCGAACAGGTGTCCGTAACAAGGAAAAGGACACGATCCGGATAGCGGTGTACGATTCCCGGAACAGGGCTGTCATGCTCCTCTCCCAATGGATCATCGGCTTCCACCGCAGTACGGTGACGTTCATCGGTTACAGGCACTACCATCCGCCGCAGCGGCTGGGATGAATCGAATTCATCAAGAAGACTTGTATAATAAGGCGTGATGGCGACCGGTATTGAGCCCTCGTGATGGCTCATGGCATTCCGTTCGTCTTCCGACAGCCAGATGAATTGCGAAAGCGCATCAACATCCTTTATGCGGTTAACGTATTGCCAGTGCCAGTTGCTCCATTCGAGGGATGTTACTTCAGGATAGAAACGCTTCCGAAAAGCCCGTGTACGGGGGCTTTCCTTAAAACGAAAAACATATTGGACGCCCTTTGTCTTAATGACCGAAGGGGAAAGGAGAGTATTATATGATGATAATATGTCGTCTGTGCAATTTTCAATACCAACAAGACCTACTGAACTACCCGGAGGTTCAACCTCCTCCGTAAAAAGGGTCTCGTTTTCCATTCTGTTATCCTCCTCCGTATCCAGGGATGATAAAAAAATTCCCCTTTCTTTTTTTTGTGTAATATATTTTTTTCTGTACGCTGTTTATAAATGCTTGTCAATATTTTTTTCAATTTTTTTGAAAAAAAATTATTTTTCTTGAAACAAAAAAAATCAAAACGTAAAATGCAGAAAAAATTTATCGGCAGGAGCGTATGCCTGAACTACCCGAAGTGGAAACTTTGTGCAGACAATTGAGACAGGTGATTGCAGATAGAGAGATCCTCAGCGTGGATATCCTCGATCCCAGGTTGGGGGCTGCGGACGGACTGGTGGGAAGGAAGATCACTGCCTTTACTCGTCAGGGCAAAGCCGTGGAGATGAAGCTTGACAACGATGCGCGGCTTCTTCTTCATCTTCGCATGACGGGCAAGATGGAGTGGCAGAGCACGTCTCGGGCACTGCCTCCTCATACACGTTTCACAATTTCATTTTCTCATGGCAGGCTTCTTTGCATCGACACCCGGCGTTTTGCGACACTTGTTATCACAGCGGATGGAAGCTCTCAATCTTTCGTCAAGGAGCCGTTGCTTGATTTCCGGACCGAAAAACTGCACAAGATCGCGCGTGTGAAAAAACTTCCCGTGAAATCATTTCTGATGGATCAGCGATGGATTGCCGGTATTGGAAACATATATGCCTGTGAGATTCTCCATGAGGTATCCATGAATCCTTGGCGGCCCGTATGCGAAGTGTCCTTGCGGGAGTGGAGGAGGATTGAGAGAGCGACGAAAGAGATCCTTGAGAAAGCCATTACCTGCCGGGGCACAACTGTATCGGACTGGCGCGATCTGTTTGGCCAAAAGGGAGAGTATCAGCATGAATTAAAAGTCTATGGCCGTGAGGGACTTCCCTGCCTGCGCTGTCGCGGCAGTATTCAGCGCTTGCGCCTGAGCGGCAGAGGGACATATTTCTGCCCCTCCTGCCAGAAAAGATAATGATCTGATAACGGGAGCGAGATAATCTCTGGGAAGAAACCTATGCGGAAGAATATGATGTTTCCGAAGAAGGTCAGTTGATAAACGGCAAGAGAGCGGCCCCATCAAGTTTCAACAACGCCTCATCGCAGGCAACAAGCCCTTAGCAGCGAGAGATCACTCTAACGCTTGGCTGTTGCCAGCGTCGCACGGAGCATCCCCAGACCATTCCTGATTTCAAACGTGCCTATGTACTTGCGGATGTCATCGCTTGAGTACTTGATAATGCAGGTCGGGGTTGATTTAGCCTGATATGTATTTATGATCTTATTGAGCGCCGGATACACAGGTGACAGGGCGTACACCGCGATGGGAACGCCCTCCGCCTTCAGCGCTTTCTTGATGTCATCTTCACTCTGAGCGGCATGATTTCTTGCCAGAGAAAACAGCACCCGCCGCGCGTGGAGGACATTCTCATAATTCTTTGCCGCCTTCGCCGCATACAGATAGTACTGGGCATAGAGACGGGTTTCCTTATGAAGGGGAAGATCGACGAAGGTCACCCTCACTCCTCCTCCGGACAGGAATTCTTTCACCGCGGGGTCAAGCTCAGACTCCATGGACTGGCAAGGCGGGCAGAAGTAATCCGTGAAGATAATCAACTCGTATTTGCCGGAACCGTAAGTAGGCACAATTGATTTTTCCGCACCATACGCGGGTGTTGCAGGGCCGGAAAATGTGATGGCCACGAAACTATATCCCAGGATAACGAAAGCGAGCAGGGGTAAAGGACCCTTTGCAGCGGAAGGAAGTTCCACAGCGCCGAGGCTATAGAGGATTCGGTTTAACCAGCTTCTCTCCGGCGTGAGCTGTCTTTCGTGGTTCAGAATAAATGCTATGATAATCATGGAAGCAAAGGCCAGGCAGTAGGGACAAAACACATCCTCTCTGAACTGAAATGCGATGAGATACGCCTCAACTCCAATTCCTGATGCCAGGATGGCGCGGACGTAAGGCATTTTCCTTAAGGCGGCAAAAACGATAATCATCAGCATATACGCGATACCGATGTATGACAGGTCAATCCCGAAGATATCTCCCTGCAGGTAAGTGCATGTCGTTTCGCATGCCTTATAATAAAGCATGATTCCAATTCCTGCAGCCGCAAGGATTATTGTTATGACATTTCTCTGTGCTTTTATCTTTTCCACTTTATTTATCTTGCTGCCAGCGAGGTATAGTCCATCATGGCGTGACACTTTTCATATGAACTCTATCAATTTCACCTCACGCAATCAAGTGATGAATTATGACGCAGCCGAAAATTCGTATTCAATCCTTCTCGATCCCCGCTTTTCTTATCCACCCTGAGACCTCCTTGTTTTCCGGGATTGAGATGTCTAGGGGCATCAATGTCCACTGAAAGCGGTTGTTCCGGGAAGGAGGCTCTTTGGAACTCGACTCATCCTTTAATAAAGTCTGCTGCCTTGCTTGCTCCTTCGTCCTTTCGTACTTGAAAGGTGAGGAAGCATTGACAAAGGTCAGTTGCAGCTTTCCTGCATACATGCCATATTTGCAAGATTCAAGAATGGGTGTCTGTCCTTCCCAAAGAGGTGACTGGACATACTTGCCGTCGCGTCCGCCCAGGACGAAATGAATCTCAGGGGCCGCCCTGATGACCCCCTGCTGACTGTCCGAAGGGAGATCCGAGAGAAGTATAATGACATCCGCCTTACCGCGAAGCACGCCGATCACTTCCCGCGCCGCCCTGACCGGATCTTTCACCAGGAATTGTTTCCCTGCTTCCTTATATATATCCGTCCTGATGTTCGGAGAAAGAAGGCCGAAAAAGGCGATGCGGATCGCGCCGACCTTTTTTATGATGTATGGCTTGAAGATCGAAGTCTTTGTCGCAGGATCGACGAGATTGGAGGAGACAAGTGGAAGCCCGCGGGATGCCTCCTTGAGCAAGAAGGCCAACCCCTGCAGCAAATCCAGGGCACCCACGTTTATTGCAGTTGCTCCCATCCGCATGTATGCGCGACTGATCAGCCTTGCCTTTATGATGGAGTGCTTCTGAATGGTGCCTGCCCACCCATCTGTGAAGAGATTGCCGGAATCGACGACCAGACGCGACCTGTCTTCACCGTTTAGCTTTTCCACGAGGGATACCCGCCTGGCGAGACCGCCAAGCACCCTCTCGCCTCAGGTAGGACAAGGGAACAGATGGCCCTGCACATTGCTGCTTTGAATTACCGTCAGTTGTATTGCATCGGCAAATGCATCTGTAAAAGGGAAGGTATGGAGGGTGCAGAGAAGAACCGTGGACGCTATGATGAAAGTTCGCGCATGACTGAATAAGCCGCTATATTTATCACAAACCTTCATTCTCTAAACTCATTGACAGTATCAGATAATTGGATATCCATGCTTGATGACACAGCGTCGTTGTGCCGCATCCCCAGGGCCGCACAGCTATCAGGAAGAAATGCTGCTCTGCATGAGGAACAAGGTATTCACTCTCCTTCTTCCGGCTCTGAGTGAGGGACATTTACAGGGCAGGAGAGAATTCCTGTCGCCGGACATGACATTGCCTCAAATTGCAAAACGGGATGATCGATGGAAAAACGACAAAGGAGTTCGTGTCGTATCTTTGCGGCAATGTTATCGACCTTGCTCAACATCTGGTCCTCGACGACGACGTGGGCACTGAGGGCGACGCCTTCAGTTGCAATGTTCCACACGTGGAGATGGTGAATCTTCTCCACGCCAGGCACAGCTTCCATCTCCTTTTGTATGGCATGAAGATCGATACCTAAGGGTGTGGCATTCATGAGGATCCCAAAAGCGTTCTTCAAAATGTCCCACCCGCTGTACAGGATCAAGATCACAATTACCCAGGATACGACGGGATCGAGCCAGTACCAGGGCTTGAATATCCATATGAGACCTAGAAGAGCCACCCCAAGGGAGGTTATGGCATCGGTCAGCATGTGCAGGAAGGCGCTTCGTATATTAAGGTTGTCATGGGCTTCCGGCCGCAGCATCAATGTCGATAACATGTTTGCCAGGAAAGCTATGGAGGCGATGAGTATGACAATGTTGCCCTGTATGGGCTGCGGATTCTGGAGGCGGTGCCATCCCTCAACGGTGATAATGAGGCCCGCGCCGAAGAGCACGGCTACGTTAAAGACAGCCGCGAAGACCTCCATGCGTTTGAAGCCGAACGTATGTTTCAGCGTTGGCTCGCGCCTCCCGATGCGCAGGGCCGAATAGCTGATCAACACGGACGTAAAATCACTCAGGTTGTGGAGCGCATCGCTGATCAGTGCCATGCTTCCTGATACGATGCCGCCGTAGAGCTGAACGGCGGGGATGATCAGGTTCATGGCCATGGTGGCTATGAGCCGCTTGCTCAAGTCCAGGAATTTGAAATACTGCCTTGGATGTTTTTCCATTTTATCGGCGATGGAGCTTTATGACAACTCAGCCTTTATTATCTCCCGTCAGTCTTCACAACTCACACATAATGCTAACCGATATTGCAGTGCCTGCACAAGGAATTTATGATCTATTTTATTGTTGTCAAGCATAAAGAGCACGATTTCGTTTTCTAGCCCTGGTGAATGAGCGGCAAGCAGACCCGTTTATCCATTGACGTATCAGAAATCAGATCTTATAATAGCAAGAGAGATGTGAAGATCAAACATACACAAAAACCGTCAAAGACAGGACATGCAAATTTCTATAAGGAAGAGACGATTATGAAGAAGATATTATGTTTCTTGGTTTCGCTGATATTTCTTTTTATCTATTTCGGTCTCGAAGAGTCAGGTGCACAAGTCAAAGGAGGTAAAGATATGCAAATCAAAAGCTCAGCCTTCAAGAGTGGCGCAAGAATACCGGCAAAGTATACCTGTGACGGTGTGGATGTTTCACCCCCTCTGGAGTGGGGCAAAGTGCCGACAGGCGCGAAATATCTGGCCCTCATCTGCGATGATCCCGATGCCCCCATGGGCACGTGGGTTCATTGGGTAATCTACGACATACCGGTAAGCTCTCCAGGCCTGCCGGAGAAATTACCGCCGCTGAAAGAAGTTGCCAATGGCGCAAAGCAGGGCATGAATGATTTCCGCGCCATCGGCTACGGAGGACCCTGCCCCCCATCCGGCGAGCACCGCTATTTTTTTAAACTCTACGCCCTCGATAGTCCGACGGGCCTGAAACCCGGCGCAAATAAGGCGCAACTCCTGGCAGCCATGAAAGGGCACATACTTGCGGAAGCGGAGTTGATAGGAAAATATAAGAGGTAGCAAAAAAAGAAATGCGCGAGCCGTCCTATCTCAGACTTTACCGGGAGGGAAAGATTCAGGACCGCATTGATCGCGCGGTGGAACTGATGAGGGACTGCTCTCTCTGTCCCCGGGAATGCCATGTAGATCGGCTGTCCGGGGAGCGCTGCTTTTGTCGCACGGGGGAAAAAGCGAGAGTGGCAAGTCTGCACGCCCACTTCGGAGAAGAGGCCCCCCTTGTCGGAACGGGCGGTTCAGGCACCATCTTTTTCAAATCCTGCAACCTCCTTTGTTGCTTCTGTCAAAACTATGATATCAGCCACGATGCAGAAGGCGGTGAGGTCGAGCCGAAAGACCTGGCCGACATGATGCTGAGTCTCCAGAGGCGGGGATGTCACAATATAAACTTTGTAACACCGTCGCACGTGGTGCCGCAGATCCTTCAGGGACTTTTTATCGCAATCGAACGCGGCCTAAACGTGCCCCTCGTCTATAACACAGGCGGATACGATAAGGTTGAGACATTAAAGATTCTGGAAGACGTCTTTGATATCTATATGCCTGACTTCAAGTTCTGGGAAGCAAGGTGGTCTGAAAAATTCTGCAAGGCTCCTGATTACAGAAAAATAGCCGCAGCCGCCGTAAAGGAGATGCACCGCCAGGTGGGTGACCTGCTCATCGATGAATCGGGTATTGCAGAAAAAGGGTTGCTGGTGCGCCACTTGGTCATGCCTAACGACGTTTCAAATACGAAGGAGGTCATGACATTTCTAGCCGATAAAATTTCGGAAGATACTTATGTAAATGTGATGAATCAGTACCATCCCTGCGGAAAGGCAACGTTTGACCCCGCAATCAATCGCCGTCTTTCCAGGAAGGAGTATGTTGAAGCCGTCCGCCTGACCAGAGAATCAGGCCTTCACAGACTGGATTCCTGGCGCTGAAGAAAGAACCCGAGAGCCAATCCTTGAAATTTGCGCGTAACGAAAGATCACATCGTAACGGTCAGATTTTCTTGTTTTGCAGGTAGTCTCTCATCCCCTTGATGCTGTTGAAGGAGAAAATCCTCTCCCGGGACTGCACATCATGAGGAAGGGTGCCGTAGGTGGATAATCCCCTGTCATTTTTTAACAGGTCCGCGTAAACGCTTTCCTCGAAGGGAGCGCTTCCCATACGATGATGTTTCTCCACAGTAGCGAGCCAGTTGTCCAACTGGTTGAGCGCCGTATCAAATATATTTATTACGTCCTGCCTGTAACCGTAATGTCCGAAACATACATGGGAAACATTGAGGGAGGCCGCCCTTTCCAGCGAATTGCGGTAGGTCTCGTAGCTGAAGGGAGGCGGTGTCGCGATGCGCAGATATAGCCCCTGGTCCAGGGGATAGTTTATTCCCGCCGCTTCTCCCAGAAATAATAGATTCTCTATCTGATAGCAGAGGTGGCTCGGCGCATGACCCGGCGTTTCGAAGACGCTGATTGTGATCACGCCCGCCTCGACCGCATTCTTATAGCTGATGTTTTTTTCGGGAACCGCAGCAATTTCCCCGTACACATCTGCAACTTTTCCCAGAAAGCTGCGGGAGCCTTCCCAGAGCTTTACAGGATCGATCATGTGGCGAATCCCCTTCGGATGGCAGATGACCATGGCATCCGGGTAATTATCTATCAGGAGCCCCACGCCTCCTGCATGGTCAATGTGTATGTGCGTGAGTAGGATGTAGTCGAGCTTCTTCACATCGAGCTCCTTTAAAGCCTTAACGAGAACGGGAATGGTGGAGCGGGGACCGGGATCGACGAGGACGGTCAGGCCGTCCCGCCTGTATATCCAGCTGTTGAGGAAATTGTAAAATCCCTCTAAGGGCTGGTCCAGATCCACGATGTAAAGATTTTTCAAGGGTTCGTGTGTCGCCATTTCCCGCCTCCTTATATATAGATTTCGGTGTGTATCCCAAAACCTCCCCTCTCAACCTCTCCAGCAGGAAAGTATTGGATAATCGGTAACACTGAGTTAATATACCATATTTTCTACGAATTCGGTAGCGAGCGCATTCTCCGCAGCTTGCTGCGGAGAGCTTTAAGGCAAAGGGTGTCCGCCAAGGAAATTCAAAACCGTGGAGTTGAACTTCCCCGGTCTTTCGAAGTTCGGCATATGGCCGCACCGCTCGAATATATAAAGGTAGGAGCCTGGTATCCTTTCCTGGGCAAAATATGCATGCCCGACAGGAAAGAGGCGGTCCTCTCTCCCCCAGATAATGAGAGTCGGAATCTTTATGTTATCGAGATTATTTGTGACGGGGTCGAGGACATCCGCGCGCGCTCCCCGGATTGTCACGCAGGCGCGGAGAACCGCAAGAACAGCCTTTGCGGTTCCCTGCGAAAAGTTAAGATCGTAATAAAGGTCTATCAGGTCGTCAGTGATGACAGCCGGGTCGTGCACCAATTGTTTCAGTACAAAGGCCATTCCCGCCCGCGATGGACTTAACATTAACTCACCCAGGACGGGAATTGTAGCCAGCCGCATCGCTAAGGGTATTTCCCTGCCCAGTCCAGCGCTGTCCGCCAGCACCAGTCTCTGCACGTTGCCCGGGAACTGGAGTTGATACTGCAGGGCCACGCCGCCTCCCAAAGACATGCCGATAAAACAGGCATTATCTATGTCAAGCGCTGTCATGAAATCGTTGATGAAGGCGGCCATGTATGATGGGGAATATTTCACGTCCGGCTTGTCGGAGCGGCCGAACCCCACGAGGTCGGGGGCATAGACACGATATTCTTCGGCGAGGACTGAAATATTATGCATCCAGATATCCGCGGATGCACCGAGCCCATGGATGAGAACCACATTTGCTTCCTTATCCCCTTCGGCCCAGTAACGGGTATTGATGTCACCGATTTTGATGTATCTGTCTTGCGGCATTGTCATACTGCAGGCATATACTGCGGCATCTGTTGGGAGGGAATAACTTATGTTGCGTCAGGCACCGGAAGAATTTCCGCACGTGAAAATTAATGGCTCTGGAGCAAAGGGGATAAAGCAGTGGGGATGTTTATTTCTTTTCTAAAAGCGTCTCCAGCACGGTGTCTATGGCGAAATACTTTCTGGTCAATACCTTTCCATCCCGATTGATGAGGACCATAGCGGGTATGCCTGTAATGTCATAGGCGCGTGCCACACGTCCTTCTTCATCCAAAAGAGTTCTGTAGGGAATCTGGTTTTTTGCCGCAATCTGTGACACTCTTTTCTTGGCTTCCTCAATGTCGATACCCACTACTTCGAGTCCGCGCCGGCCGTAGGTTTCATAGATTTCTTTGTAGTGAGGTATCTCGGAACGGCAGGTAGGACACCATGTTGTGACAAAAATCAGCAGCACCGGTTTGCCCCTTGCGGCGCTGAGTTGAAAGTCTATGCCCGTTAAGTCTTTCAGGATGAAATCAGGCGCTGCAGAATCGGAGATAGTTCGCCCCCTGGTGGGCTGTTCGCTTTCGGAGCAGGAAAGCTCTGATGATAGTACGATGGCAATCAGTCCTGCGATCAGTAAAAAGAAAAGCCTGCCTCTTATCCCCACAATAAAATCCTTCATACCCAGAGCATTCCCGCCTCGATGAGAAAGTACTCTCCCACTGCCAGTAGTATCCATCCGGATATATGGCTTACTCTGGTCATCCACATGCCTGATTTTGGCAGGCTGGCCAAAAGGCCGGCGAAGGTGCCCAGTATTATAAGTAATGTTCCCATTCCAAAAGCAAAGATAAAGAAGAGGCTTGTTCCGAAGACCACACTCTGGCTGGTCGCCACAAAACTCAAGAGTACGGCAAGCACCGGGGTAGTGCAGGGACCGACGATCAGACCCGATAGGGCTCCGACAAGAAAACTCGCCACAATGCCCTTCTTTTTCGGTTGAGCTTTTGCCAAAAAGGCCGGCACGCGTATGGGTAGCACAAAGACATCAAGGATGGATAATCCCATAAGGATACAGATATTGGCTACGATAAAGTTCGTCCAGGGGCTCGCCTGTATCTGCCCGAATAGTTTGCCCGTCAAGGCGGCAATTGCGGCAAGGGTAGCATATGTGACAGACATGCCCAAAACATAGACAATGGAGAGCATTAGACCCTTCACCTTGGAACCGCTGCTGTGGGCTCCGATGAAGGCGATGGTGATGGGGGCTATCGGGTAAACACACGGGGTGAAACTCATCAAAACGCCCCCCAGATAGGCGGCCGCATACGCTAGGATAAAAGACCCGTGGAGATAAACAGACAGTCCTTCAATAAAATTTTCCATTATTTCTTTTCCGTAAAAGGCCTTGAATTCGGTAGCGAGCGCAGTCCCCGCGGCTTGCTGTGGAGAGCTTCAAATATGCCTTCGTATCAATTAAATTATCGACTGTAGTAAAATAGCATAATATACCTCCAACATCAATAATATACCGATAGAATCGCTCTTTGTCTTGCTCTGTCCCAAGAGACGTTAATCTTTGGCAACAAGGCCGCACATGAATGATATCAGTAAGGAAGATTGGCCAGGTGAAGGGGGACGGTTGGATTTACGGATGATACTTATTGCTTGCTCTGTTATCACAAAAGGTATATACAGCTAACGACTTGCAGAAAGAGGTATGAGGAGATTTTGTTTGCATGGCTAAGATGTTGAAGGATGCTCTGAAGACCATAGAGAAATACAAGAATATAACTCCCCACTACGGGGAACTTCTGGATATCCTCGGGGAAATACTAATCCTCAGGGAAGAACACAGGCGCAAGATGAAAAATGTGATCTTTCCGATAGACGAGGGGCTCATGGAGAAGAAAATATTCGGGGGATTGCCGCTGATTGATTTTGCCGGCGGCACATTTGACCTCACGGAACCGAGAGAGTACTTTACTGCGCTCCTGGAAATTGCAGAAAAGCGCGCTCCCGGTGAGACGAAAGAAGTTCTTCAGATGATTCAGGACGGGAGCTTCAATTTTGATAAAATGATTTCCGATTCTTTCAATTCAATTCAGGATGATGATATCTCTGAAGATATTGACGACGATGTAATTGATCTTGTCGATCTGTTCCTTGAAGAGAGTCTGAGGCCGGCTCTGGAAAAGGTTGTAGAGAAGTACGGGAAAAGCATTGCCAAGGCCGGATGGACCGAGGGCTATTGCCCGATCTGCGGCAAGGAGCCGAAGATTGGAGAGATAAGAGAAGAAGAGGGGAGACGGTTTCTTTTCTGTACACAGTGCGGATTCGAGTGGCGTTTCATGCGCATCAAATGCCCCTTCTGCGGCAATGAGGAACAGCAGACGCTGGCCTACTTCAGCATCGAGGGAGAGGAAAGATACCGGGTTGATGTTTGCAATGAGTGCAAGCGATATATCAAGACAGTCGATTTCAGAGAAACAGAGGAAGAAGCTAATCTCGATGTTGAGGACATAGCCACGTTGCATCTTGATATGCTTGCCAATGAAGAGGGGTACGATTAAAATCGCAGCGCGTGCGTATGTATGAATGACCGTGACATAAGTAAAGTCATTCACCTCATTGAGAAAGAGGTCGCTAAATGGGAACTCCCCATAGTATCCTCCCTGGCCGAGGAGCATAGCGGTCCCTTTCCAATCCTCATATCAACAATCCTGAGTCTGAGAACGAAGGATGAAGTAACCGCGATAGCTGCGGAACGCCTGCTGGCATTGGCCAGGACCCCGGAGGAAATGTTAAAACTCTCCGAAGGGAAAATCATCAAAGCAATTTATCCCGTCGGGTTTTACCGGATAAAGGCTAAAACGATCCTTAACATATCGAAAGAACTTATAAACCGTTTTCAATCACGGGTTCCCGACACAATCGAGCAGTTACTCACCCTGAAGGGTGTGGGCAGGAAGACGGCTAACCTTGTTGTGGCTCTTGGATATAATAAGGAGGGGTTGTGCGTTGACACACATGTCCACAGGATATCGAATCGTCTGGGCTACGTGAAGACAAAAAACCCTGAGCAAACGGAATATGCCCTGAGGGAAAAGCTGCCATCAAAATACTGGCTCCGGTATAATACTTTAATGGTTGCCTTCGGTCGGCATGTATGTGTTCCCGTCTCCCCGTTCTGCAGCAGGTGCCCTGTCTTTGCTTACTGTGACAGGGTTAACGTAGTAAGAAGCAGATAGGGTGAAATAGAGTTGCCGGGTTGCCTGCGTCCATATGTTTCTTTAACAGCTAATTTTTTGAAGCTTGAGTAAGGAGGTATGTCATGGGAGTAAAAGTTGCGATTAATGGTTTCGGCAGGGTTGGAAGGAGTCTCGTCCGTGCATGCTCGGGTTGCGAGGATATCGATATCGTTGCCGTCAATTCACGGGCTAAGCCGGAAATTCTCGTTCATCTTCTCAAATATGATTCAGTGCACGGCAAGTTCAAGGCCGATGTCTCCTTCGACGGCGGCGCAATTGTGATAGACGGAAAGAAAATCGCCATAACTACCGTCACTTCGAGCTTGGCGGACCTGCCCTGGGCGAAGCTGGGTGTCGAGATGGTCTTGGAATCAACGGGGCGATTCCGCAAGAAAGATGAAATGACCGGTCATCTCACTGCCGGAGCGAAGAAGGTGATCCTTGCAGCCCCCGGCAAGGGCGTTGACGGCACCTTTGTCATGGGAGTTAATGAAGAGCAATATAATCCCGGCAAACATCATATAGTATCTAATGCATCATGCACTACTAATTGTCTTGCGCCTGTTGCCAAGGTGCTGAACGACGAGTTCAAGATTGTCAAGGGATTCATAACAACGGCGCATGCCTATACGATGGACCAGAGGCTTCTGGACGGTTCCCATAACGACCTGCGCAGGGCTAGGGCTGCCGCTGTTTCGATTATTCCCACGTCAACGGGAGCTGCCCAGGCCGTGGGTCAGGTGATTCCGGACCTGAAGGGCAAGCTCGATGGCGTAGCGCTGCGGGTCCCCGTGCACAATGTATCAGTCGTAGACCTTGTAGTGGAAGTGTCGCGTTCTGTTACGGTAAACGAGGTGAACGGGGCGCTGAAGGCGGCATCGGAAGGCAAGCTGAAAGACATCATGGCATTTTGTGAAGAAGAGCTCGTTTCCATAGATTTTACGAGCAGCCCTTATTCGGCGATAGTTGATGCGCCGCTCACGAATGTAATCGCCGGGACCCTTGTCAAGGTGTTTGCCTGGTATGACAATGAGATGGGGTACGCGTGCAGGATGAGAGACCTTGCCATCCATATGGCCAGAAAAGGTATGGGAGCATAAAATGAGACGGCCCATTATTGCCGGCAACTGGAAGATGCACAAGACCGTCCGGGAGTCTGTTGATTTTGCGCGTCAACTGATAATTGCCTATGTCGAATCACCGGACAGACGCGTTATCGTCGCCCCGCCCTTTACATCCATTTACGCCGTTGCAGAGGTGCTCATGGGATCGGGGATTCATCTTGCTGCCCAGAATCTCCATGATAAACAGGCAGGCGCATATACGGGAGAGATATCTGCCGCAATGCTCGTAGATGCCGGGTGTGAGTACGTCATCGTAGGTCATTCAGAGCGCCGGACCATTTTTGGCGAAAAGGACGATGTCATCAACAGAAAGCTCAGAGCCGCCATTTCCTTTGATTTGAAACCCATATTCTGTATCGGCGAGACCCTTGAGGAGCGGGAGGCAGGCCGGACTTTCCTCGTTGTCGAAAGGCAGATAAAAGAGGGATTGAATAATTTCACCGCTGATGATATAAAACCTATCGTAATTGCCTATGAGCCCGTCTGGGCGATCGGCACTGGCAGGACGGCGACGCCTCAGCAGGCCCAGGAAGTGCATGCATACATTCGCGCTGTCATGGGGAAAATATATGGAAACAGTCTCGCAGGATTGCTCCATGTAATTTACGGGGGGAGCGTTAATCCCAGCACCATAGGCGGCCTTATGGTCCAGCCTGACATCGACGGCGCTCTGGTAGGGGGCGCAAGCCTCGATGTTGAAAGCTTTGTCAAGATTATACAATTTTAAACAGTGGACCCTTTGTCATTGCGAGGGTGCAGTCCGTGGTAATCATTTTGATCGGTCATTCTGAACGAATGTGAGGAATCTTTTTTTAGGAGATCTTTAACGTGCAAATATTAATTACAATCTTGCATATTGCAGTATGTGTCATCTTAATTCTTGTCGTTCTCCTTCAGGCAGGCAAGGGGGCAAATATGGGGGCGGTCTTTGGCGGCTCAAGCCAGACCATCTTCGGAAGCAGCGGCCCGGGAACTTTTTTAGGAAAGATGACATCAATTGTTGCTGCCGTCTTCATGATTACGTCTCTCGCCCTCTCCTACTCGGCAACTCACAAGGCGTCGTCAGTGATGGAAAAAGCGGCGTCGCAGGCTCAGCAGCAGACGATGCCAGCACCGGCAGAAAAGGCGCCCCTGTCGACTGAGCAGAATGCGCCGGCAGGGCAGCAGAAATAGAGACACAACGCCTATAATACGAACAACTGCCGAGGTGGTGGAACATGGTAGACACGCTATCTTGAGGGGGTAGTGGACAAAATCCGTCCGGGTTCAAGTCCCGGCCTCGGCACCAAAAAAAATCTGAGAATTGTCAGTGATTATGGGGACTTAGAAGTGGTGGCTAAATCCCCATTTTTTATTTGGGTACGATTTGGGTCCTTTTTTAAAGATTTTGGAATAAATAAAAAGTCCTTCTCTTCATCATTTTTTGGTGATGAATTATAGACTCTCTCCATAAAAGCACTTCCCTCATCCCTTTCATAATTTTTGATGTATGAGTAGTATTTTTCATAGATCATCTGCATGGTCTCATGTCCCATCATCTTTTGTACCCATCCCGGATGCTCACCTGCATCAAGCATCAGAGTAGCGAATGTATGTCGCGTCTGATACATTGACCTTGGTTTCAATCCAGATTTCTTTAGAGCCGGTTTCCACACGTAAAGGTTAGTCGGTGAGGGGTCAAGAGGTATTCCATACTGATTGAGAAATAAATAATCGGATTTTCCGAAAGTCTCTTTCCTCTGATCTCTGAGCGCTTCTATCACGGGTGGAAGCATCTTAATATCCCGAGTTGATTTCTTTGTCTTAGGACGTCCTTCCTCACCCATCACTCTTGTTTCCCGAACTTTAATCACACCCAAACGAAAATCGACATTGTGCCACTTAAGACCAGCCATTTCACCAAATCGCATACCCGTAAAGAACGCAACCATGAAGAAGTTTTTAAACCTGGGACTTACATTATTCAGGAATGACCTGACTTCTTCTATTGAAAGCGGGGAAATATCAGGTTTATCGGTTTTAAGGTTACGGATTTTCTCCATGGGGTTTTTATCGATGATATCGTCCATGAACGCCATCTTGAAGACTGACCTCATCGGTACAAGGACATTGTTTTTCCTCTTGTGAGCACAGGTCAATTCAGCGACGAATTTTCGAATATCAATGTGACCGATATCTTTAATGGGTGTATTCCCGAATCGCGGTAATATATATCGGTTCATGGAATATCGATAATCGGTCAGGGTAGAGAGTTTAATTTCTTTGGAAATGATTTTGACCCACTCCTGTGCCAGTTCTCCAAAGAGTCTAGAAGGTTGATCCGGTTCATTCCTTTTAATATCACCATGTAACTGAAATTCCCTGAGGATCTGATCCCTCATACCTCGTGCTTCTGTGATGGATTGAGAAAGAGCTTTTCTTATCAACTTCCCTTTGACTATTTTTTTGAAATAATAAACGCCTTTACGTTTTATTAAATGATGATCTTTATCCTTCGCCATTTATACCCTCCATACCTTATCTGGTCTGGTCGATATCTCAGGCGATTTCCTTGTAATTTTTCTGTTCACCACCTCCTCTACTTTGTGAATTGATTTCTTTTCAAACTCTTCAACAGCTGTGACCGGATAGAGTACTTTTGTTGATCCGGGAGCTTGAAAATAGCCCAGCAGTCGTCTCTTTCTCCAGTTGATGACGGTTGCCTGGCTGACCCTGAATCTATCAGCGATTTCGCTCTGTGTCAAAAATTTAATTGATTGTTCAATGTGATTTAATTTTCCCTTCACGTTGGGTATTTGACCTCTTATATAGGGAAACATCTATAAAGTCTCCTTCCCGGACTTGGTGTTATTTGCAGATAATATTTGCCCTTGAATATATATTACTTCCCGATGCGGAATTTTTTAGAAAAAAGCATTTTTCATGCTTTGTATGGGCACAATGGTAACAACATATATACATAAATCAGACCCTTTCCTGCTGAGGTTCAGGGCGTATCAGCCAGAAATATTTCGACGCGCCATACTGCCCAACAGGAGTGTCTCACGGAGAAATATGGTTGGGGAGTTTACGTGGGCAGTAATCATATCCGAAACAGATGATGGGAACGTATTAATACCGCAAAATGCGGCGCAATTCTCCCGCGGCTTGATTTAATGTTTCCTGAGTGTGGATGATTCTGAATACATCGAGGTTAAGCGCATAGCGCACGTTACCAAAGCAATTTTGTCAAAGTTGCCGTTGCCTCAAGCAACGGATTTAACCCGGTAAAGTTCTGTCATGAGAAGATAGAAGGAAAGATTAAAAGATACACTGATTTGAAAATGATATTCGTGCAGCACGAGACCGACATGATCCAGTACATAAAAAATTCTTTGTACCCCTGCCCCCAAATATCAATTCGGGAAGTAATATATAGACGTGATGCACAAAAAATGAACGTCAAGGTAGCGGAGAAATACCTGGCTCTTTGCTTAGGAAAAGGAGAAACTAACATTCCTCGGTAAACCGCTAAACATGGACCATCACAACATGCAGGAAGAGGTCTCGGTGAGACCAGCAGTGTGTACAGAACAGGTCTCGGTGAGACCACCTGTGTGTACAGAACAGGTCTCAGTGGCATCACCCGCGTCGACGGAAAAGGTGCCAGTGGGAGTGCCCGTGTGTACAGAAGAACTCCCAGTGGGAGTACCCGTGTGTACAGAAGAACTCCCAGTGGGACTACCCGTGTATACAGAAGAGGTCTCACTGACAGTGCCCGTGTGTACAGGAGAAGTGCCACTGACACCACCCGTGTGTACAGGAGAAGTGCCACTGACACCACCCGTGTGTACAGGAGAGGTGCCACTGGCAGTACCCGTGTCGACGGAAGAACTGCCACTGGCAGTACCCGTGTCGACAGAACAGGTGTCACTGACATATTGCAAAATTTCTGAATTTCTCCGCCTGTTCCCGATATTCTCTCGTAGGACTTTATTTCGGCAAGTAGAACAAGGGAAAATAAATGTTCGGCGAGATATTCAATCCGGTTTACAGGTACGTCCATATGAGCTCGCAATTTACAGCATGGAGACGTGGGAAAAGATTAGCCATATTTGACGGCGGATGTCTTATGGCAAGAAAGGAAATCAGAATGATATCAGTGTTTACGATGCTACAGGATCTTGTAACCCGTGCAATAGTTTCCATTCTCTGTCATATCCACCGGCCAACCGCACTCCGCGCAATACACTGCGGCATTCTCAATTAAATCAATATTGTCAGCATTGGTATTTATCTTTATCATGCACCTAATAGGGCCTTATGGCGATCACCGCTTTTTTCATCTTTCGATACCTTGTTAGACTCCTTTTTATTGTTTTGTGTAGAGTAATAGAACACTACTGCCTCTGCAATATATCTGCTCCTCCAATATACGGGAAGACGTTCCAGAATTTTTACTGCCTCACTATATTTGTCTTCTTGTATAGAAACCCTCATATCTGCTCCTCTTTATCCAACGCCGTGCGTGTCTACGCCATAATGCCAATACCCTATGGCATTGGATTCGGCGGGTTGATCAACGATTTCCAGCGCCTTCTTCAACTTCAGTACATCTTGTAGAACGTAAATCCCGCCTCCACCCGCTATGCCAATATCAAACTCATGCCGCTCCATATAGTTATCAATGACATGGGCGACTTCGGCAGAATATTCAGCTATCATGTCGTCCAGGTTCTCAATTTTATATGATCTGCCCAGTGTAGTTAAGCTGCGCTTCTTAATAAATTCAACAGCATCGTGATTACTAAGGTAACGGCGATGTTCGGCGTTTACTGCCTTTTTAATTTTGTCCAAAACCTTCGATATGCCCAGGGGGTGACTATGGGCTTCATCGTTCAGATACTGGCCCTGATACACTGTGACAAGATCGATCGTGTAAAAGCCTATGTCAATGATCGCAATAGTAAGAGGGGCATAATCGATGCCTTCATCGAAAATATATTTCAGAAATATTCCCAGACCTTGTGGAATAATGGAAACGTGGGTATCCTTCAGGTCAATCCTGTTGATGCCTGGAGTGTGTATGTATCTATTACGAAGTCCATATATTAGTTCTTCGGTTTTTTGTTTATGGTACTGAGAAGCGGGAAGCCCCAATACGAGGGCATTTTTGTACAAGCTGCCGAAGTTTGACACCTTCAACGCTTGTGCAAAGAGAGCGATCCACTCTGAGGATCCGACAAAATCCGCCGTCCTGGGTTCATACCACTTTGCCGTTCCTTTGGCATCATCGCCTACATAGAATCTCTCGTTATCGACTGTAACGAAGGCCATTCTATTACCGAAGCCGCTGCTGTCAGCTGCCCTCTTAACAAGGGTAGGAAAGGAAGCTATTTTTTCGCCATCGTAGGTTTTGGTGTATCCAAAACCGATATCTATGCCAATACATTTCATCGTCATGTCCTCCTTTAGACGTTCTTGCTTATATATTACTTCCAGAAAATATGCGGTTGACGGAAAATGTGGCAAATACACCAAATATGGCTTCATATGTTAGCCGAAAAGCGTCCACAATTGGTACAACTGGTACAAATTATATTTTATTAGACATTGAGGAAGGGTTGATGTTCTTCTGGATGCAAGGTTTCTACGGTAAACCGGTTCCCTCTACGCAGGCGGTAACAACTACAACGTGAAGCGAACTCTTATCGACAATGAAAAATCTTTGGTTCCTGACTTCTATTCCCCTGCCAAGGACGCATATGCCTGCCGCTATCCCTTTAAATATATGAAATGATTTATTCATAAAAAATATTTTAGAAAATTTACCTTTTCCCCCCGAAATTATCATTCCGGAAGTAATATATAGATATCTATATTGTTGAACTCGCGACCTATTGTTGAACTATCCCCGGCACGGTGGAACTACATATTCGTTCTGAGTCTTTTATTGTTGATCAGAAAAGAATCAGTCCGATAACATCGATGCCCACTCGACAAAGCTCGGATTAAGTTCTGAGTCATTAAAAAAGCGGCATGCATTTTGACTTTTTGTGGGAATTAAGAATTGCCAGAGGAGTTAGATTGTATAACGAAGTGCTGCCGATATGGAAACAACCAGTTAAGGAATGGATCAGTCGATGGTGGTCTGTTTCGCTGGGGAAGAAATTGGTTGTTATGAAATTTTTGAAAGAAAAAAAGTATAGCTTCGCAAATTTTTTATATCAAAAGCATTTATCAGGAAAGGGTTGGTGGCGAGCTTTATTACTGGCCCTGTAGAGTCTACGAGAAATAAAATCAAGAAAAAAAGTGGAATTTTTGGGAACCGGTGACCTGCGCCTCGGGTTCATCGGATATAAAATTATATTGTCGTTTAACTTACCATCGAAGTTAAACCGGGCGTCAGCGTATCTTGTTTTTTTGCATCGGCTTTGCGGAGCGGCTGATAATAAAAACAGGAGAGCTGAAGCAGTACCCCCCATCGTTAGGTCGATTAGTTTTTGTGATCTTTGGCTGCAAATGTGACGGCAAATTTCACCGCAACTCAAAGTTGCAACCTGATGTGGGGCAACGCCCATGAAAAACCAATTAAACCGGCAATATGGCGTGATGTGGGGTTAGTAAATCACTAAAAACCTAACGGCTATGCCGGGATAAAAAAATTGTGGAAATATGTCTTAATTGGTTTTTGTGTGGTGCGTGTAAAATCATTTCAATTGGGTGCCTATAGCGCATACCATCGTATAAACCGGATGCTTGAGTCGCCGGTAGCAGTAATGGAAATCAGGGCTCGTTGTTTACTATGAAAGGGGTGCGAGGCACACCCAAGAAAAAGGAGATTATATGGGTAAAAAAAGTGACATAAACTATCTGCACGGTCAGGTAGAGGGTATATATCATGCGGTAGGTAAGGGTATCGGGGAGAGCCGTCATTTACTCAAAAGACAGGGAATCAGATCGGAAAAGATTCACTCTGACAGCACTCGGAGGGCATACATAGATGACCGGTTCCACCCTTTAGTTGATTTCGCTCATCAAAGATTTGGAATAAAGAGCGTGTTACAGCTGACGGATGAAATTGTCGGGAGCTGGATTCGGGAGGAGAGAATTGGTAAACATCTTGCGGCAAGCACAATCAATGTCGACGTGGCATTTGTGGGAAAACTCGAAAAGATGTTGACGAACTTTTCACGGATGAAGGGGCACGAAAAAGAATTTAGTTTTCCGTCCCGGGTCACTACAACACGTGAAGCAATACGGGAGGGAATCAACCCAAACGCCTGGGAGGGGAAGGGCAGGTCATATGAGCGACCATTGGAGCTCATTGAGGCCATAAGAATCGAAATGCATCAGATCATGGCAGAGCTACAGTATTATGGAGGTCTTCGCGCGGAGGGAGTGGGTGCCCCAAGGGATAAATATTCTAAGGCGCAAGTTGACCTCGGCAACTTCATGGGTATCGTTCTCGACCCATTCACGAAGGATCGTTTGGTGGGTGTTATCGAGGTCACCGAAAAGGGTGGAAAAACAACAAAGCATTATGTTCCAGTGCCTGTATATGAGCGGGCATGCCAATATATCGAGATAAACGGCCCGATAAGGGAAAACTATGAATGCTACTTAAGGTCGATTAATAAGGCGGCAAAGGCGACGAATCAGTCAGTAAGGGGCCGTGGAGACCATGGACTGAAGCACAACTTTGCTGAAGAACTTGTCAATAGAGGTCTAAAACACGGCAAGACCCAGGAAACAATTTACGCGGAGGGCGCTAGGCAGTGTGCCCACGCAAGAATGAATATTTTACCGAAATATTATTTAGGGAGATAATTGGATATGGACATTGTGGACAGGCTGGATCAATTAACGGGAACCAACCAGAAAACAAGGGATGCACTATTTGGAACGATGGTGACAATGAGCGATCATGAGCGTGGTAAGTTGTTCGCCGCAACCCATGGTAACTGTCACAAATACGATAAGACACACCCCGATCGTATCCGCTATGGATTTAATTTTATTTTTCAGGTTGAAGTGGTTGTGGAATTGAACAAGAGAAGTCAGATATTGAAGAGAGGCCTGAAAGGACCGGGCACACCCGATGCGGTCAGGGTAAACCATGATAAACGCGTTGGTAAATTAGATAAAATCGGCCGGGAGCGAAAAAAAAGAAGGGCATCAAAGGAATCTCTCCTTAATAAGATTCTTCCCGAACTTATCGAGGCTAAACAGAAAGGTCATTCCTGGGAAACGCTATCAGAATATGTTGAAAAGTCATACAGAATGAAAATCTCCCGGGAAACAATCAGAAAAAAGGTTTCGCCGTATATAGAAACGTATGCATCAGCAAGGGATGAAAAATAATCCTATAGAATTATTGTTGCATATACTTTACTTGGAAATCATCATTGCATGAAAATTGTTGATTAATTCATAAGATTTAGCTTTTAAAAGGACAAGATACAAAAGCAAATTGAAAAAAACATTCAATCCTTATGAAACTCATCTCTAATCTGTGTAATCATCTCGAAAGCTCTCTCGAGATCAAAGCTTTCAAAATCCGAGGGGCGAAGTACCGGCTTGAGTTCCGTATTGATTTGAGTTTTCAGCTTTTCTTTTCGTGAAAGGGACATATCAATCGGTGGATTCCCCGGCACTTTCAATTTTTCATCGAGAAGCTGGATGAGATGCTGATCCTTCAAGTCAAACTGATGCTGTGATATGAGGTAATCAATATCGAAGAAGTCCCGAATAGCCGGCTCCAAGCGGGTTAATGCCGCCCGCAGTTTCTCGGCGATGGCCTCCTCCATGGACAATGTGATTACATCAATGTCTGGAACCAGGGGTTTTCTAGTGAAGGGATTCATCAAGAGAGTCCTAGCTTGCATTTGTACTGGGGGCAACATCGGTGTTTCGCGCAAACCCACTTCAATTTTGATGCGGGCCGGTTCATCTGAAAGGAAGACCGAAGGGTAGGTCACATAAGCGATGTACTGCCTGGAACTATTGTGCCCTTTGAAGTCATCAAGCAGAGTAAAGATGTTCTTATCCGCTGACATTTTCGACGCCCATTCCTTAATAGGGGCCATACGTTTCCGTCGTAGAGAAATGCTTGCTTCCGACGATATCGAAATCATGAAATCGAGGTCTTCACTGAGCCTATAGAAATCGGCATAGACTTTTCCGATACAGGTACCTCCCCGGAATATGAGAGGGCTGTCCTGCTGCTGATAAAGATACTGCAGAAGGACAGTGCAGTAATAATCTTTTTCGATGAGTGTGGCATTTAACCCTGTCTGACCTGCCGTGAAAAGCAAAGCCTCACGGAAGAAAACCTGATCTTTATGGACGGAGATCATGCTATTGCGGGATGAATCCATTGATAATCAAACCCCATTCTCTGTTTACACTGCCTTTTGCAGCCCGGCCGGGTATCCAGGGAATCAACGACTTTGAAGAACTGAGTTGAAGTTTCATTTCTATTAGTCGACCATTAGTTATACCAAGCTGAGCGAGCAAATATCCAATACGTTTTGTGGTTCCCTTGTTGCTGTATTTGAGTGTATCGCCGATCAGGTTATCAATAAGTTCCGGTTCTTTTTTAATGGTTTCCGCGATCCATCCGTAAGCCCGGGGAAGGGTGTTGTACCGGGACCAGTCATAGACGGCGTCGACCAGAGCCCTCGTTTTGGATACTATGACAGTATCAATATCATCGGGGGTTTTCAAGCTTCTTGTCGAGCCCAACCGTTTGCTGTCCGTCTTGATAAAGACGAAATCTGTGCCGCCTATATTCTTCTCGCCAAACATGCGGTCATTATAAACGTAAATCCGGTTTGGAACCTGGTCGTCGAACCCATAGAAATTGAAGGCGTTAGGTCCGCTAATCTGATATTTGCCATTCAGGACGATCATGAGTTTAGAAAGTAAGTAATAACCGCTAACAGCCCAACGTCCACCTACGGGCATTTTGGAAGGGACAAGATAAATACCTCTTTTTAAACGGATGATAAGACCGTAGGTCGTCATCCGATTGAGGAGTCTCCATTCCTGCTCTGCACTTATATCCAACGCAGAGGCAATTTCACCTGAGAAGACAAATTCTTTTTTCCGCAATTGGGCATAGGCTAAAAGCTGCATTTCCAATTTGCCCAGCTTGGTTTTCTCACGTTTCACTATATTATTCGTTCCTTCCTTAATAGAGGAGTTACTCAGAAAATAGTAAAACAAAGGACATTTGTCAATACATATTTAGCTCGCTTGACCTAATAGGTCACGTGAGCTAATTTTTGTTTGATCAAGTTTGTTAATTACGGGATGAAAGGTGTTAGCAAGTTTCATCACCATTCGAATTTGATTTATTCAGGTCTGTTGACTACCGGACGAAATGTGCACCACAAAAGAATTGTGCCTGACTCTCGCGTTCAATAAACTATCATTGAAATCTATCCAACACGCGCAGTGAATAGTATTACTCGAAAGTGTGCTATAAAGATTTACAAAAGGTAAGGGCAAGTTGTCACGACCCCGTTTTTGTCAAAACGGTACCTGGTCAATGAAGTGCTTGCTGTCCTGGGCTAAAATCTCTGTATAAATCAAAGTGCTCATCAGGTCCCTGTGCCCCATCCACCTCCTGACCGTGGTAATCGGGACTCCATTTGTCAAACACACGATTGCGTAACTATGCCTGAAGGTATGCGGGTGCGCCCGCTCGTCATTGACCCCGGCAAGGTCACAGGCCTTCTTCACCAGCCTGTGAGCATGATTTCTCTGAAAATCGAAGATGGCATCCCCGTATTTAAGATTGTTCTGCTTTATCCAGAACCGCAGCTCCCCGGCAAAGTCCCTGGAGACCGGGACGGACCGGATATATTCTTTCTTCCTCTTCAGGGTCTTTATCTGGATGACCCGGTTCTGGGTATCGAAGTCCCCGACCCGCGTATTCAGGGCCTCGGTGATGCGGACGCCCGTATTCCAGAGGAAGAGGCAGAGGAACCAGGCCTTGTAATTTTCTCCCTTCAACTCGGGGGAAATGATCTTCCGGATCTCATCCCTGGTAAAATACTTCGGGGCCTCTTGCGAGGCAGCCCTCGCGAGCTGCCTCATGTTGCCCCGTGTGGGCACTAAATCTTTTGTCATAAAATTCAGCCATTCTACTGATTAATTGCTTCCCTCTCCGGGGAAATTCCCTTTGTCCAGATCCTTGTGTTAAGATCCAAGTCTTCAACGATGCCGATGACCGTTGCAAGTTTTTTATAGATCATTTTTACCTGGGACCTGTCAATAGGCCGTTTGATGTCCGGGGCAAGGTAATTATACCAGCCCGGTAATGCGATCCGTATATGGCCGTTGGTGAAGGAAAGGCGAAATGCTCCGAATCTCCTTTTCAGCTCCATGAGCCGTTCCATCATTGCCGGCGTGATAAGGAACCTCGCTTCCACCTGGTCGGAGGACTTTACGGCAAACTCCCTGTTGAAGGCCGGGTTCTCCATCGTCACCAGTGATCTCCCTCCGAAAAGCGGCCTGTCTGAGCCGGATCCGGGAGTGATCACCGTGTAGCCGTGAAAATACTTGTTGCAATCGGCCGAGAAAAACAGGCCGGCAAAAATCGTGTATCTGTGTGTTTCGGTCCGTATACGGGTGTTGCCGTCACTGTCGGTTACCGTTACGGTTTCCTCCCGTTCTTCCTGGGCATGTACATATGAACAGCGAAAGTGTGTCTTTCCGGCAACCCCTTCCATATAATCCATGCCGTCATAAATATCAGGCGCCTGATAAAGCCGTGATTCCTTGAACTCCGCTTCGGAAATATATCTCGTAGGCTCATAAAAGGTGCTATCAGCGAGTGTACGGAGAAGGACAGGGACAACCTCCATTTTAAAGCTGTATAGGAGATCTTTGGGTATCCGCGATGTGCAGAGCCATACAATCAGGAGGAAACCGGCGGCGATAAAGAGGGAAACAAGAAATCCGAAAGATTTAATGGAAAAAGGTATTATGAAAATAGCCACGACGATGCCCAGGACAATTCGTAACAGGACACGGTTTTCCAGGGCCTTGATGCGTCTGGTTTCGAGCTGTTTCAGGGCCCCTTCAAGGGGCCCGTTCAGCAAGCTGTCCATGTCAATTTGCGGCATGGCCTATTTCCCCTCCGCTGTTTTGAAATACTCCTTGACGGAAAACGGTTCTCTCTCGTTTTCGTCCCCGACCTCGAACCACTTCTTCTCCTCGTAGCCCAGGATCCCCGCAGCCACGCACCAGGGGAACGTCTGGAGTGCGTTGTTGTAATCCGTTACCGCCGCGTTGAAGGCCCTGCGCGCCGCCGCTATCTGGTCCTCGACCTCGTTAAGGGCCCCCTGTAACTGGAGGAAGTTATCGCTCGCCTTCAGAGACGGATATCCCTCGGCCACGGCAAACAGGCTGCGGATACCGTCCTCTATCCTGCCGTCCAGGGATTGCTTTTCGGGTGAACCGGGGGACAGATTGACAACCTCGGTCCGCCACTCAGTCAACCTTTCCATTAGGCCTCTCTCATAGCTCATGTACTGGTTCACGCAATCGATCAAATTCGGTATCAGGTCGTAGCGCCTTTTGAGCATGGCATCGATTGAAGCGAAAGCGTTCTCAACCATGTTTTTCCGTCTTATCACGGAATTGAAGACTGCCACGATCCAGATAATCACGGCCGCCATGGCCGCAGCTATTAAAAAATCTATCATCTCTTCTATCCTCCTTCTGTATTAGGTTACATTATACAATGTATATTGTATCCATTTTTACATGAAAGTCAAGGGGGAAAATGAGATTCTGGATAAAAAAAAGAGAGAGCTGGGAAAAACAGGATACGAAATGTTACCTTTTGTATCCGGGAATACAGAGCCACTCCCTCCTGGATCACCTTAATGTCATAAAAAAAGTCTTACAAATGATCCATCAAACCGTAAACAGGAAGTAATATATTGGCATAGGCAATTTACTGTTACCAATGGAACAAATCGGTAAATCTGAGGCAGAACAATAGTTAATTTACGAATCATGAGAGGAGAAAGGAATATGATACATAAAGACGAAAAGGAATTAAAAGCGGAATCCAAGATGTATGACAAGGCTATGGAATATCTATTTTTTCGTATTTTTGATGTTATCCATGGAAAATACCCAAAGAAATTTGAAAATACCATCCATGAAAATGCGGATTCCATATATATTGCAGCGCTTGCGCGATCTACAGCTATGGTGGCTACCGGCGTTACGGTACCAAATGGCATAAAAATTTAAGATTATTATGAACGTGCAATGCACTTCAAATGGTATTTTGACAAAAAATTTATGGATGAGGTAAATGAGGGTGCACGTGAATGTGCACGAGAAAAGTCCGCAATAAAGAAACAGAGTAAAAGCGATCCGAAGGAAAAGGAAGTTAGTAAGGAAATGCTTCACTGATTATGCATGCGCAACCCGGTAAGAATAATTGTCGTCAACGTTTCGCATGAATTACAAGTAAAAAAAGGTGAACATAGAAAATCAATGCAAGTATGAAGTGCCAACCTAAAAACCTTGAGATCTCCGGCATTGTTTTCACTGGAGGCCTCTTTCTTGATCCTATCTCCAACCCTTCTTTTTTATCTTAAAGAGATGATCCACCGATATGAAGTGAATCAGGGTTTTTTCATAACGACGCTGATAAGGGGATTTAATATTGGGACTCAGCACATAATTTTTCCCCTCAGGATAGAGTGATCGAAATACCATAAGATTGGCAGGATCAAAGTGATCGGGATTGATTTTGCACTCAATGGCATCTGCCTGTTGCCCCTTGTCTCTGACCACAAAGTCCACCTCGCGTCCGGATTTGTCCCGCCAGTAAAGCACATTGTGATCGTCGACTAGTGTTCGCAGCATATCGAGTGCCAGATGTTCCCACAAGAGACCGCGGTCATCATCACGAATAGTATCCCAACCTTTTACAAACGTTACGAACCCGGTATCAAAGGCGTAGCATTTAGGTCTGCGCGTAATTTCGCGGCGGCCCCCTCCCTGAAACGGAGGAAGTAAGAATACCGCATGGGCAATGCTCATAGCTTCTACATGCGCCTTTACCGTATGCCTGCTCAATTCACTCAAATGAGCCAGATTGGTGTAATCAATCAGACCACCGCTTTGTCTAAACAACAAGTGCAACAACTTCATGAAGCCGGTCCGGTTGCGGATGCTGAAAAGCTCCTGAATGTCCCGGGCATAAAAGCTATCCATCCATTCCGAAAAAAAGTCTGCAGCTTTTGTATCTGAAAGCAAGGGCTCCGGCAGTCCTCCATGGAGTAATCGCCGGTCCAGTTCTTTTATTTTAAAGTTGTCTATGCATTCGTTCCAGAGCGCCGGCGGCAAATAGATCATGTGCTTTCGCCCTGTCAGGCTATCGCGAAATTTCTTCGTCGCCGCCAGCGTGGAAGAGCCTGTTGCAAGCACTTTCAAGTGCGGATAGGCATCTGCCGCAATTTTCAATAGACGGCTCGGATCCTCTACGCGGTGGATTTCATCAAAGATAACAATGGACCCTTTACCGAGGCTGTCGTAGAAAGGTTCCGGATCGACTAATCGGCGCACCACTGAGGGCAGATCGCAATTTTGATAGACTGCCCTTGAAAACATACGGGCTAAGGTTGTTTTCCCTACCCGGCGGACTCCCGACAGCCATACGATCGGCCGCTTTTTCCAAGCTTCTTGAATCCGTTGTATCCAAAACGTACGCTCAATCATAGGAACCGTATTTACCATTTAGACGTCTAAATGTCAAGTATAAGTGCATTAACAAAAGACATAGACCATGTTTAAGCCTGGCGTTCATGGGGCGGATGAGCACTTTTCCCGATCAATCTTCCTCGCGACGGGCTGAAAGGCGTATGTAGAATATCTTTCCCCTTCGCCGCTTGAGCTTTGTTCCAAATACGGAAGCGCACTTTATTTTTCCCGAGGCAACGGATATCGCGACGTGTCTAAATGACCGGGAAGGAATCCAGCAATTCATTATCAGGGTATCGTCACTTCTGGGAATTTCCATCCATCCAACAGCCAATGGAGGATTATCAGGATCCTCGTGTTTCCAATGGTCATCCAATTCCGGCCTTTCCGTTATGCTGATTTTTACCTGTGTAGCTTTTTCCAAGGCAGGTGAAACAATCTTGCCCAGGAGAATCAGTTCCGAAATTTCCCAATAGTCTCCCGGAATAATGTCCTTGTTAATGTTGTTTATTCCAAAACGATAATATGCCTCCCAATCCTCCACGGCGATTTCATAATGTTCATTTTCGATCTGTTTGCTTTTCTTCCGGGTAGACGACATAACCTGACCGATTTATCAAATCATAACTATCGCATAGCATCCGGGACATTTAGTATTGATATCATATAACGGCTATGTCCTGAAAGCAACGGACTTCAGGAGCGCAATTTTAGCACATTCCGTTTGCCTAAATGGAATAGTGCGGAAATCTATCATGGTTCCCAGAGACACGGAATGCAAAACACGTATTCATTAATGACGTTATATTTTAAGCGCAAAATGTGTCCTTAGGGGACACGATATACGCCCGAAATATAATTCATAACGATCATTCACTTCGATGAAATCTTGATGGCCATTACGCCCAGTATGATAGCAAATGAAATTTTTAAGAGAATACTGATAATCCTAAAAATATTTTTTTACAAATATGACTTTTGATGGTGTTTTGTTCAATGTTTTCTGTAAACATAGCTTCCTGTAAGTCTTAGGCATCCGGTTTTTCCTTTCAGTGTAGACTTCTAATGCAAATCGTGATATTTGAAAAACGCGTATGTAATATTATAGATCAAGATTCATAAACCCTTCAACTTTGAGTGAGGGTGCCATGGGCTGATTACCGAAACCCCGTTTCTCAAAAGAGCACGGGGTTTTGTGTATTTGCAGATTATTTATCAATCTGAAAGATCAGATATGCTAAAAATAAAAGAAGATATAATCTCTAAAATTAATGAACGATCTCTCTTGGAACATCGATTTGACAATCTTGAATTAAAGTCAAATTGGGATCAGGATTACGGTAAGAAAATTAGTGCGCTTGCTAATAAAAACCTACAAGATAGCAGTTGGCTATGTGTTGGAATTAATGATATCGGGGAACTTTGTGAAAATGATGAACTGTGGGTAAGGAAAACTGAGGAAAAAATTTCACAACATGTAAACCAATATCTCGACCCTCAACAAGCATGTCAATCTATTTCCTGCCATAAACTGAATGGAAGATGGTTTATTATAATTCAATTTGAGAATCCCGGCGTTGTTGTATATTGGAATAAGAAAGCATACAGGACATCTGGGACCACAATTTGTGAAATGGAACCGGAAGAGATAATGGGTTTAACAGTTACTCTTCCAGGTTTATTGGATTATACGGCTCAAGATTATCAGGGAGACTTTCAAGATGATTTGGTGAGACAATATACATTGGTTGTTTCTGAAAAAAGAAAAAATTCAGTGTTAGAAATTATAAAAGATCTGTCATCTGATAAGGCTTTGGAGAGGATCGGGATTAGAAACAAAACTACATGTAATATTCTATTTGGTAACTTTCCATATAGAGTAGTGTTTTACGATAAGGCGAAAAACCCCATCAAAAATGAATCTTATAAAGGTGTATACAGAATAATACATGATGATTTTATCAATCATCTTCAAGAATGGTCAAGAGATCAGCTAAAAATGAGTGTGGATCCTTATCCTGATTTAGCTATAAGAGAAGCTTTCGCTAATGCGGTGGCTCATGCTGCTTACTTTGAAAACAATGGGGATATTATTATTGAGGTTTATCCTGGGAAGATATCAATAAGTAATTTATGCGTACACGAATCCGGATATTTTGCAAATAAATGGTTTTCAAGTGCACATAAGACCATCAATAGAACGCTTATGGAAACACTTCGTTTGTCAGGTTATGTGGATGAACTAGGAAGAGGGAAGACCCTCATTTTTTCTGAATCACTGAAATATGGGAAAAAACCGCCTCAAGTATTTCTTGAAAGAGTTGGTCGGTATAGCAGATGGCGATTGCTTCTATATGGTGGAATTCAAGATAAATTACAATTAAAGCTTTTAGGTCAGCTTAGAGAAAGATATAAAGACGAACAAAAGGCTTTGATCGCCAATGCTTTAATTTTATGGCGAGACCTACCAGTTGCTAACTTAAAACAATACATCGAAGGAGATGCACAAAACCTATTCATCCAAATATTAGCTGATATGAACGGTCCCATTTTTTATTACAAAGAAAAAGATTCAATAGTGTTGCGTCGGTGGGTTAAAGTACTACTTGGTGAGGGTAAAGAATCAAAAAAATTAACTGCGGCTGAAGAAGTTGATACATTGGAATTTATAAAAAAAATCTGTACTGACTACCATCATGGGTACGTTACTCCTAAGAATTTACGAGATCTTGCGGATTTAGGTAACACACATTCATCGAAAGTAATGAGTTCAAAACTACTGAAAAAGTGGGCTAAAGAAGGAAAATTAAAAAAAATGTGAGTAGGCGTGTGATGGTGACCCACCATCGACATCCAAAATTGACCCATCCAAAATTTTATGTTTCGTAATGGAATCCCGTACTTCGCTTTCATCAACCTGGGTCAAAATTGAAAGCTGATCTGCCTTATAAATGGGTCAGAATCGCATGCCGATTCACAGCAAGCGGAAGATCGCCATCTGATACGCACCCGCCAAAGCATGGTAAGGAAGCAGACAAGGTGCAAGAACCAGATCAAAGCGATCCTTTTCTTTTATGGCATCCTGATCCCAGAAGAGGGCCAGTGGTCCAGGAACTTCATCAACTGGATAGAGACTATCCGCATGGAACGAGCCAGCGGAGACCTTGCCCTCAAAGTTCATCTTGAGGAACTGAAGCACCTCCGGCAGATCATCGCCGGTCTCAATAAGG
>JBEKOL010000005.1:0-114647 GCA_049521775.1 Syntrophales bacterium | reverse complement strand
CGGAAGGCGCGTATCGATATGGTTTCAGCCTTTCCAGACCTATATACGTTAGGCGGTGAGCAAAAATTTCTTCTGGTTAATGCTACTCTCAAGGGAGATTTTTTGAATTTTCGTAAGTTTCTCATCGGCCTCGGGGGAGTGCCCTGTCTGGAGGGTATTGAGGAAATCCACATCCAGCAAAATGAGGATGGCATGGAATTCAAGATGAAAATCTGGCTTGCCATCGCGTAGTGCACTGGTTAATAAATTCGGTTGCGTATTTTATGCCACAGTTCAGAAATTTTTATGTACTATTGTCATTTCGAGTATAGTGAGAAATCTTAGTGGGGGGCAAAAACTGAAAGATATCTCCCTTCGGTCGATATGATACCTTAATAATAAAATGATGTACTTAGGAAAGTTGGTTCAAGGATGAAAGATTGAAATGCCGAAGCTGACAAGACAACAAATCATCATACTTTCAGTAATGATAATCGTCATATTTTTTGGGGTATATGATTTCTTCATTGCGAGGTCCTCAAAATCGGAACTAATCGATGTTGGGAAAAAAATGACCGATTTGGATGCATTTTTGACTAATATTACTTCAAGGCTGCCAAAAGGGTCACTAAATGCCGCTGATGCTTATGTACTTAACCGCGCCGAGTCAGCATGGGTGCATGATCCATTTTATGAGAGAAAATCCTTACGGGAATGGGAGAAGCGCAAGGAACGGGCCAAAGCCGGAGGAGGAATTTCACAAAAGGTTAGCCTTACCTATTCCGGATATTTAAAGGTAAATAATAGAAACTTGGCAATTATAAATGGTGTAGAGTACGAAGCCGGTGATCCGCTGGAAATAGAGGGATACGTCCTGAAAAGGATTTATCCAGGCAAAGTCGTAATTGTTAACGAAAAGAGCGGAGCAAAATTTGATGTTCCTTTGGAGGAATAACCAAGTTGATGGGAGGAGGGATAGGCATTGACTTCTTTTCACTATAGAGAGAAATTTCGCTGCTTGACCGTTATCCTTTTCTTCGGGATGTTTATCGTTGTTGGTTGTGCGGGCGACAAAATGACACAGAAGGATCCTTTCTTCGAGAAATGGGAAAAGATGGCTGACATATCAACGGGTCACACTCCTGCGCCCAGGTCTCGTGAAAAAATTCGAGAGTTAGTGAAATTGGAGCAGGAACGCTTGAAGGCGGAAAAGGGAGGTGCTAGCCTAGGAGGGCTGCCTGAGACACCGATCAGTCTGAAGATCCGCCAGGCTGATGTAAAAGTCGTCCTTCGATCCTTGGCGCGAATTGTAAATCAGAACGTATTGATTAGAGATGATATAAAGGGAGAAGTAAGTATTGATTTCAAAAATACTCCCTGGAATCAGGCATTCAGCAGTATTCTCAAGAATCAGGGTCTGGCATATGAGTGGGAAGGCAACATTATCAGGGTGATGACAATAGCTGATAAGGAACAGGATCTGAAGCGGAAAACCCAGGATAAGGACGAGAGGCTGGTGGAACCTCTCATCACAGTGTTCATTCCGATTGACTATGCAGGCACCAAAGACCTGAGAGAAAATCTTAATGATTTGCTCACAAAAGATAAGGATGGCAAGCCGCGCGGATCAATAAGAGTGGATGAACACAGCCATAGTCTGCTTCTCAATGCGATACGCAGTGATTTGGAAAAAATAATTCCCATCATTGAACAGATCGATAAACCTACTCATCAAATTTTAATCAAGGCCAACATTGTAGAGACCACGAAAAATACGGCGAGAAACTTGGGGATCCAGTGGGGTGGGTGGTATAATACAGGTAATTTTTATGTGACGCCGGGCGGAACAGTACCCACTGCTGGTCAGCCTGCCGTACCGGTCTATGGCGCCCCCGGCCTCAGTGGTTATGGTTTCGGTGTGAATTTCCCCGCATCTTCAACGGCGATGACTGCCGCCGGTGGCGCAGGTTCTTTGGGACTCATGTTCGGAACAATTGGCGGAAATATTCTTGAATTGCAATTGAATGCCCTTCAGCAGGATGGAAAATTGAATATCCTCTCCACCCCGTCGATTACCACCATGGACAATCAGATGGCTTATACGGAAAACGGGGAGCGCGTGCCATATGTTACACAGTCAGTAAGCCAGGGTGTTGTGACGAACACGGTGACATTTGAGGACGTTGTTCTCCGTCTGGAGATTACACCCCATGTTATTGACGGGCAAAATCTCAAGATGAAGGTTGTTGTGAAGAAGAATGAAATAGATACATCTCTGAACGTTTTGGGGAACCCGGGCATCTTAAAGAAAGAGACAAGCACCAATCTCATCGTCAAAGACGGGGAAACAATAGTCATCTCAGGGTTGACCAAGCAGACAAGGCAAGAAGGGGAAAGCGGACTACCCGGGCTTAAAGATGTACCGGTTCTGGGATGGCTTTTCAAGTCAATGAGCAAGAGCGATATCATGGAGGAAGTTCTCATTTTCATTACTCCAACGATACTGCCGGTCCAAACGGCTGCTGCTATTTCCGGGAAACCCGTAAAAGGAACTGAGGAATCACCCGCGCAGCCATCTCCGGACATGCCAGCGCAATGAAAGAGTTATGGATTATTTCAAGATTCTAAACCTGAATAAGGAGCCCTTTTCCAACTCTCCGGAACCGGAGTTTTTCTTCCAGTCGGTCAAACATGTGGGTTGCCTGCAAAAGTTAGAACTGGCCGTGCGTCTCCGCCGGGGATTAAGCGTTGTGGTAGGGGAAGTGGGGACGGGAAAAACTACCCTGTGCCGCCAGCTCATCTTGAAGTTTGCTGCATCTGAAGAAGATAGAAAGCAGATCGAAACGCATCTCATCCTGGATCCATCGTTCACAAACCCCCTCGAATTCTTGTCAACAGTTGCGATGACGTTTGGCGTAGCCAATTCCGGCAGCGGGACCAGCGAATGGCAACTCAAAGAAAACATCAAGAATTATCTTTTTGGCAAAGGTGTTGATGAGGGGAAGATTGTTGTCCTCATCATAGACGAAGGGCAAAAACTTCCTGACTTTTGTCTCGAATCGCTGCGTGAATTTCTCAACTACGAAACAAATGAATTTAAATTGCTCCAAATAGTCATATTTGCACAGAAGGAATTTGAGCATATTCTTAAGAAACAGAATAATTTTGCCGATCGGGTCAACTTCTACTATCTTCTCGGGCCTCTCAATTTTCTGGAGACCCAAGGCATGGTAAAATTCCGCATAGCGAAGGCGAGCGACACGGATAAGACTCTATCCCTTTTCTCGTATCCGGGGTTATGGGCATTGTATCTGGCGACGGGCGGCTATCCGAGAAAGATTGTGACCCTTTGTCATCAGATTGTACTTGCACTGATCATTCAGAACAGATCGAAAGCCGGTTGGTTCCTCGTCCGTTCGTGCAGTCGCAGGGTTTCTCCTGATCGAAAAAAATTTTTAAAATGGGTTACTGCAACAGCTCTCACTGCCATTATTGTTTTCGCAGCAGTAGCAGGATTTTACCCTATGGTATTATTTGAAATCTGGCCTGGTAATGAGACATTGGGGATAAAAAGAACTGAGGCCGTATCCCCACCGGGATATTTTTCTCCCGGCCATTCAGGTCAGACTGCACCGGTGACCACTATAGAGGGGAAAGCAATAGACCAGGATGAGATAAAGTTAACTAATAAGACAATGCCGGACCTTCTGGGAAATGTGGAATTGAAAAGTGGAAGAACCATTTGGCGGCTGCTCAATGACTTTTACGGAGATTTCGACAGGGAGCAACTGAGAAAGGTTGCCCGTGCCAATCCACATATCAAGAATCTGAGCAGGGTAAGCGCGGGTGAGATAATTGAATTGCCCGCCATTCCCGCCAAGTCGAATCCCCTAGCGTCGGGGAAATGTTGGGTACGCGTAGCAAGAAGTGGAAAAATTGATGAGATTTATGAATTATACAAGAATTATCATCCCATTTTGCCGTCTCTAAACTTTCTTTCATACTGGAATAGCAGAGAGGGTCTCGCATTTACCATTGTTTTGAAAGACGGTTTCTCGAGCATGGAAGATGCTCTGAGTGCGGCCCGGCGGTTGCCTCAGCCACTCGCGGGAAATGCAGAGGTTTTTGCAAAAGTGAGTGATGATACGATTTTTTTCAAGAAATAGGAGGCAGAGATTAGAGGTACTTTGCGATTCCTATCCCCCAATCCCTATTCTCTGAAGTAGGAGGGAACGTGACAAGCAAAAAGAAATTGGGCGAGATGCTCCTTGAGGAGGAACTGCTGACAGAAGAGCAACTAAGTAAGGCTCTTTCCGGACAGGGGAAAGAAGGCCTAAAGCTGGGTCAGTATCTTTTCCGACAGGGGATGGTCAGCGATCAACAAATAGCAGATGCTTTATGCAGGCAGTTGAGACTGAAGAGATATCATCCTGACAACTTTCCCTTCGACATTGAACTGGCAAATTTAGTTTCTTTAGAGGATGCCCAGAAATATCAGGTAGTACCCTTAATGAGAAAGGGTCGACTCCTGACCCTCGCAATGGTGGATCCTCTGGACATAACTACCTTGGACGTCCTAGAGATAATTACAAATTGCGAAGTGGAGGCCGTGGTTTGCACAGAACGTGAAGTTAATCAACTGATAAGCAGCGTATATGGTGCACATACGGGTCTGGGAGACATCTTGGACAGTATGGATATCGAAGCCCAGCCGGCCAGAGAAGAAGAAGAGGTTGCAGACCTTCAGGTGGCGTCGCTTCAGAATATGGCTGGAGAGGCGCCTATTGTCATACTTGTAAACTCTGTCTTTGCTCAGGCGGTTCGTGAGGGAGCCAGTGACGTGCATATCAGCCCTCAGAAGAACAGCATTCAAGTTCGGTTCCGTATAGATGGCAAGCTCCATGAGGTGCCCTCTCCCCCCAAAACGCTTTTTTGGCCTATTGTTGCCAGGATAAAGATCCTCGCCAATATGGATATTACGGTATCAAGAGTGCCTCAGGACGGGCGGTTTACCCTTAAGATGGAAAATAAGGAAATAAATGTCCGAGTATCCTCCATACCAACGATTCATGGTGAGAATGTTGTCCTACGACTTCTGGATACGAGCAGCGGTATCTATGCCCTCGACCTTCTTGGCATGGTCAAAATAGACATAGAAAAAGTAAGGGCTATCATACAGAAACCTTACGGGATGATATTAACCACGGGACCTACGGGATGCGGGAAAAGTACAAGCCTATATTCTGTTTTGAATGAACTCAACAGGCCGGATATCAATATCATGACTCTTGAAGATCCTGTTGAATACCGCGTAGAAAACATCAGACAGATTCAACTGAACCGTAAAGCGGGAATGACTTTTGCCGGAGGTCTCAGATCCATACTTCGTCAGGACCCTGATATTATAATGGTAGGAGAAATTCGTGATGCCGAAACAGCCGCTATCGCGGTGCAGGCGGCGCAGACCGGCCACAGGGTTCTCAGCACCGTACATACCAATGATGCCGTGGGGGCCATAACAAGATTTATCGATATGGGAATTGAACCTTTTCTTCTTTCTTCGACACTTCTGGTATCCATTGCGCAACGCTTAGTGCGGACTGTCTGTCCCTATTGCAAAGAACCATATAATCCGCCGGAAAAGGTACTTGCGTCATGGGGCCTGGATCACTGGGATTCCGCTAATTTTCAGCGCGGCAGAGGATGCAGTCACTGTTTTAACACCGGATATAAGGGGCGTACGGGTTTGTTTGAGGTGCTTGTTAATGATGAGATGATTCAGGATATGATCATTAAGAGAAAATCGGCCCATGATATTGTGCGTAAAGCTGTAGAAACAGGTAACCTCAAAACTCTGAAATATGATGCCGGCAACAAGGTAATCAAAGGTATCACCACCCTCGAAGAAGCCAGTTCCGCAGTCATGATGTAGGAGAAGGCCGGACAGGGAGCGCGAGTTAAGATAGTCATGCCGAGTTATTCATATAAAGCCATAAATGAGCAGGGAGCGACCATAAAGGGTGATATCGAGGCTGAGTCACGCGACAGAGCCTTAACCATGCTGGCTGAGAAGGGGTATATCCCGTCGCAAGTCAATGAGAAAAAGACTGGTTTCGTCTTCAGCCAGTGGGCAAGAAGGCGGCTCAAGAACCCTGTCAAGCCTGCGGATATCATAATATTCACTAAACAGTTTAATTCACTGTTCAAGGCGGGGGTGCCTATAATCAGGACGTTTCAGGTACTGGGGGCACAAACACAAAATAGCAATTTGAAAGAAGCCATCGAGTCCATGTCTGAAAACATCAAGCAGGGATCTTCTCTCTACGGGGCTATGGAAAGACACGGGACGATATTCTCGCCTCTATATGTGAGCATGGTAAGAGCAGGCGAAACGAGCGGTACCGTCACGGAATCGCTTGAGCACCTGATCTATATCATCGAACATGAAGCGAAAATCAAGGCAGATATAAAATCAGCATTGCAGTATCCTATTATGGTGACTGTTGCTCTTGCCGTTGCTTTTTTTGTACTTCTGACTTTTGTCATTCCCAAATTTGCGGATATGTTTTCCAAGGCTGGCATTGTTCTTCCCTTGCCGACGAAAATCGCCATCATGCTTTATAATTTTTTGGCAAACTATTGGTATCTGTTAATCGTTGGCACCATCGCGCTTGCCATCGGGTTGAGACACTATATAAAGACGGAAAAGGGGCAATATGAGAAAGACACGCTTATCCTCCGCCTACCCATTATAGGACAGTTATTCGTGAAGGCTGCCATGTCACGCTTTGCCAGCATTCTTGGAATGCTGCAGGCTGCCGGTGTTCCGGTTATAACCGCCATGAGGGTTTTGTCAGGCGTTATCGGCAATGCGGCCATTGCCCGTGAATTTGAACTTGTCAGAGAAAGGATGCACGAGGGGCGTGGTATAGCTTCGCCTCTCAGATCTGCGAAGTATTTTCCGCCCATGGTTGTGGACATGATCGCCATAGGAGAGGAATCGGGCAACATCGAAGAGATGCTCCGCCAGGTATCAGCGCACTACGATGATGAGGTCAGCTATGTTGTGAAAAGGCTGTCTGATCTCATCGGTCCGGTTCTGGTTGTGGGACTTGCAGTCGTTGTCCTGTTTTTCGCACTTGCCGTATTTTTGCCCATGTGGGATTTGACAAAAGCAGCTCACACAATCAAATGAAGAAAAAATATATCCAAGTCAGCCTCTATATACTCATTCCTTTTACCTTCAGCGCCATCTCCATACTGTGGGTCATCCTGACCGACAACTTCGTTCAATATTATGTGAAGACACTGCGGAGTCATGCATGGTCGTTCGTGATGTGGGTCATGACGGTTTTCCTATTGACATACCTGATAGGTCTCCTGATTACGCGGATATTACTCAAACCGGTTATGGCGTTGGTCAGAAAGGCTGAGAATCTCCCGGCATTCGCCGAGCAGACAGACAGCGACGAAAAGGCAAAGGACGAAGTAGAACGTTACGCGAGGGTATTCGACCGGATTGCAACTGTTTTGAGCAAAGTTGAAGCGCAAGAGCTTTTCCCCGGCATCGTGGGGCAAAGCAGAATCATGCGGGAGGTATTTGCACAGGTAATAAAGGTGGCGCCCACGGATTCTACAGTGCTCATAATGGGAGAAAGCGGAACGGGAAAAGAACTTGTGGCTTCCGGTATCTATGAACACAGCATGCGTAGGGGAAAGCCCTTTGTGAAGATTAATTGTGTGGCCATACCGGAGAGCCTCCTGGAGAGTGAACTTTTCGGTCATGAGAAAGGGGCATTTACCGGCGCCACGTCTCAGACGGTTGGCAAATTTGAAGTGGCAAACAGCGGCACTCTTTTTCTGGATGAGATTGGTGACATGACGTTGGCGACACAGGCGAAGATCTTGCGCGTGCTCCAGGAGAAAGAGTTCGAGCGGGTTGGAGGTACGGCGACTATCAAGGTTGATGTGCGGTTTGTTATAGCAACGAACAAGAACCTCGCCGAGATGGTCAAGCAGGGTCTATTCAGGGAAGATCTCTATTATCGCATAAATGTGTTTTCCATCTACCTGCCCCCTTTGAGAGAGCGGAAGGAAGATATTCCCCAGCTTATAGAATATATTCTTGAAAAAAAACATAAGCCAATTAAGCTTTCTCACGAGGCCACCCAGATGATCGCTGGGTATTCGTGGCCGGGTAACGTCAGGGAGCTGATGAATACCATCGAAAGGGCAGTAGTTCTAACAGAAACAGGGCTGATTGAACCGGCGAATCTGCCTGCAAATGTGACGAGTTTAATGGAAAATCATATCTTTCAAACTTCGCAAACAAATAATTCTCTGACTATTGATAAGCGCCTGGAGGAGATTGAAAAGGGTTTGATTATAGAAGCCTTGACTCGCACCGGTGGCGTCCAGGTAAAGGCAGCTGAGCTCCTCGGCATCAATCAGCGGAGTCTCTGGCATCGAATCAGGAAATATGGGATAGACACTGAATCCTTCAAGAAGCTACAAAAAATGTAGATAATACATCAATAGTTGTAGTATACGCTGTGTATATGGAGGACTAAACTGAATAAAAAAAATACGCGTCCATATTCCATTCCTGTTTTATGAGTGAGGACAGCTATTTAGCAATCTGTAACGGCGTTTTGCAATTATTGTCCTAATTATCGTAGAAAGTGGCACGAAAGATGCTGTTGATCGAGACAAAATTTACGGTATATAATGGTATACAAATAAAAAGGAGATTTTAAAAAGGAGGCAGTTAAAATGAGAAAAACAATGTTAAAAAATGAAAAAGGGTTTACCCTTATCGAGATCATAGCTGTTCTCGTTATTTTGGGGATTCTAGCTGCGATCGCCATTCCGAAATATATGGATATGAGAGCAGATGCTGTTCTAAAAGCAGCGCAGGGCGCCAATAGCGAATTGAACGCCCGTGAAAGGTTGACACTGGCGGCATGGAAGCTGAAAGGTTGCACTGGCGTCTATCCGGACCTGAATTCAACGGGTGATGCGACTCTGTGTGATCCTAATACTGCTGCTATGACCCCAGCTACGAGTTCCTTGGGAGCGGATTGGAATAATGGGGCGATCATTAACTCTGGAGACAAGATTGCTTTTCAAGGCAAAACGGTAGTTTTCACCAGAAATGCTCCAAATGAGTTGCCTATTGCCGGGGTCAATGAACCCTATTACTGGACGGTACAGGTACAATAACGTTCAGATTTTTAGTTGTTTTTAACATACAATAGGACATCGCCGTTTCGGTGTTATGCAAATCCCTTCTCAATTGCCGAAGGGATTTGCATCGACTTGTCCTGGAGAAATCAATTGCGGCATTGATTGCTGATGTGATCGACATCGGCGCACACTTGATTATTAAATTTTAAAGAGAGAAAAATATCGTCTAACAATCACTCCAGTTGATCGCTTGCAGCCGCCGCTAACTTAAATCGTTGTGGATCAATTATTTCAATCGTAATCTCTATAATATTTCACTCATCAGCATTATTGTCCCCTTCGGGGATTGTGAGAAAAACCCTCCCCTTCAGGCGAAGACTTTAGTAATCTTTCAGTATGGAGCATTACCAGAAATCCAGCCATACTGTCTATGACATCAAATATCACGTTGTGCGGATAACGAAGCAGCGCTATCTGAAGGGATATAGGAAACTTGAGGAGTTCGTGCGTCAATTTGCGAGTGACAGGTTTTCGTTTGATCACAAAATCGATACAAATAGGATGTTATTAATAATGAAGCGAACTCTTATGTCGCAAACAGAGGAAATCATAACAGGGGGCACTATCAGCAAGCGCCCGTAAGCAGCTATGCTTTAGCCTCGCACGTCAATCAATTTTCCCTTGAAGTTTTCAACGTTTCAGAATATTTAATAATCATGAGACTACTTGGAAGAGATACCAATAAGAATCGGGGATTCACCATGATCGAAATGGTGGTCGTCCTGGTTGTGCTTTTCATTGTGTCTGGTGTTGTCATCAGTCGATACGCGACGACCGGCACGAACGAATTGATTGTTGAGACGGACGGTTTAAAAGCAAGCCTCCGCTATGCGCAGATCAAGGCCTTGAGCGATACATTACAACCAAATAGCAATCCCCGCTGGGAATTCGAACTAACTAATGCGACGTCGTATGCGCTTTACAGGCGCGGGGATGACGGTGTCAGGGTCCCTGTCAATCTTCCCGGTGAGTTGTCACCCTCACCTACGCATGGCCTACCACCAGGAGTAACGCTAACTGCAGGTGTCGGTCTGGTAATAATATTTGATGATTGGGGTAGTCCGGGATCATCAAATATATCCATCGCACTTACTCAGGGTACCCAAACTAGCACTGTTAACATTACCGAGAATACAGGATTTATACCGTGACAGGCAAAAATAAAGTTAATAAGGCAGGGTTCACTCTGATCGAAATCATAGTTACGGTCCTTATTGTGGCGATTTTGGGCGCTATGATCATCACTTTTCTTTCAGATTCTCTTATAAAAAGTAGCGATCCGGTGAAATCGGTAAGGGCATCGTCGAATCTTCATATGGTTATGGCAAATATAACTGCTGATTATAACCGCTACCCCAAATGGAGAAGTGTAACAACATATACAGTCGGCGATTATGTTGTTCCCACGATCAAAAATGGGCACTATTATAAGTGTTCGTGTGTAGCGTTATGCACAAGTGATGTGACTGAACCTGTCTGGCCTGTCACTCCAGGTGGCACAATAAGTGATGGTGCTGACATTACATGGACAGAGACCGCTGAAAATGGCTCCTTGCTGACTCTTGCAAATCTACAAAACAACATTAACAACAAGAATTACGGGATCTATGATATCGTGTACAATAATTTTATTCAATTTGTGTCTGATGCGGAAACTCCCGGGGGGAGCAATATCCTGAAAGTGACAATAAAGAATGATCAGGGCGGAACTCTAACAGCCCTATTTATATCAAACTAAAACTTCATACTCCAGTTGTTCAAGAAGAAGGCATGAAGATGGTTAGTTTGTCATTTCGACTGAAAGGAGAAATCTTACAACCGATGATTATGCACAAGACCCCTCGTCGCTTCGCTTCTCGGAATGACACAAAACACATATTTTCAAAGGTCTCGAATAATCAAAAGGGCTTTACACTCATAGAGATAATAGTTTCGATCGTCGTTATGGCAATTATTACCGTCATCTCCGGTGTTGGTCTTGTAGCAATGTCTAAAGGTTATGTATTTTCCAAGAAGAACTCCGTCACCACACAGCAGGGCCAAATAGCCATGGCGAGACTCAAAAAAGAGATCGGTAATATTATGTCGGTCACTTCCGTTACGATAACACCTCCATCCATTACATATACACGAAACTCAGATACCCCCCCGCGCCAGAGCCATACAATCTTCTGGGCTGGTGGTAGCAGCCCTCTTTTGATAGATGGCGATACGTTGGTTAGTCCAGTGACCTCGTTTAATTTAGCGTATTATGAGTTTAATCCGGCAAGCGGTGACCCTTTCAAATTCACAAATTTATCCTATTCGTCCAAGACATCTGTCATCGAAATAACACTTCAACTAACGGGTGCAGAAAATTCCCCGATGAATTTTACTGATCGAGTTAATCTCTACCTCGAAACGGGAGGATAATCCGTGTTGTTTGCAAATCAAAAGGGAAATGTAATTGCCTACGTCGTTATTGCCATGACCACGATTGCCGCATTGGCTGTCGGGGCACTCTACATGACTTCATCCTCTGCTTTAGGCGAGCTGGCGGCGAACAATTTAAATAGAGCTTATTCCCTTGCCATGGCAGGTAAAGATTATGCCCTGATTATTAACTTAGGGGATACAAGTGGTAGAATATTTACATTACAAAACCAGTCTGGTCAGATACTGCCAAGTAATGATAAATTTCAGCTTGATATCATTGGAAACATAATTACATCAACAGGGATCGTCAATGCGGGGACGCCGTTTGAAACACGAAGGCAAATTTCTATAAAAAAAGTCGGATTTAGTTCGCAGGCGGATATCAGTTCTGCAAGTGGTACTACGTCATTTGTTAATATTGGATCACAGCAAGGATTCATTGACACGAGTCCCCCCGGTGGGGCAACCGTTATCATAGGAAAAAGCGATATGACTAGTCCCTCTGCCTTCGGTGCAGTTTGGTATAATGGAGGAGGTGCTATTCAGCAGAGTATTTGTACCGGTGGCCCAACGAGTAACCAATGCTCTTTTGGAAGTGGCTTTCGGGCTTTTTTTGTGTTTGAAATTCCTGCGGGTTATTCTGGAGACGGTTTTACCTTCACTATCTTTAATGCAGATCCAAATACGAATGACATTTATTCCGTTGGAGGAGGTAACGGATGGGGTGAATTAATGGGCTATGCCGGCGATTCACGAAGTGCTTCTGCGATGACAGGCTTCGTTGACTTAGATATGCGGACAAACAAGGGGTGTTGCAGTACTCAGCCACCGCTTAGTTGTTCTTTAGGTTGTCAAGGGGGAAGAGGTATTCAGCCACCTAAAGTGGCCATCGAGTTTGATACACTTGCCAATAGCGGATTTGGTGATATTTGTACTGGTGGTACGCTTGATACTGACCAGAGGGGTGACGGTTCAACAAATCATATGGCTTACGTATTTTGGGGCACGAATGATCAAAACTCAAATTGTGGGTCGAGTGTAGGAGCAAATACGTTCGATGATAACAGGCATGGTGCAGGAACCGGGGGTCAAGAGGATCCGCAGAATGGAAGAAGTGAACTTGATCCGTCAGGGATTGATACCACAAGTTACTTTAGAGGAATTGAATATGGCTGGCCAGCGAACTGGTTGTTGAGCAACAGCCCTACAAATACCTATGCGGTGCGTGTGGAAGTGACACGCAACACACTGCCTGATCCAGTAACCGGCAACTATAGCTATACTGTAAATACTTGGATAAAACCGTGTCAGTATAATGATTATGCCTGTCTCGCATATCTTGACGGCTCGAACTACGCCAATACAAAGATCGGTTATACTGCTGATTCTCCTACTTTGAGCAGAACATTCACATTGAGTCCTACATACCATCAGAAATTCAGTCAGTTTTATTTTGGCTGGACTGCAGCCACGAGCCAGGTAACAGCAGGTATAGGCATATATAGATTTGCAATGTATTTCTTGAAATGATTATCCGAAGTGTATCATTAACATTATAGATGGATGTTTCCTTCCCCTTTTTTGAATGTTGCCTCTTCTATCTTTTAGCAATTGAAAAATCCACACACAATGTCACCGAAATGACATTTCACCTCCTGAAGCTTACCATTATTAGAGACGAAAGGGTGGAAATGACAGGTTGGTGGTCTTTCAAAACTGCCTAAATTTCGATTCACTCCATCTTCATTCAGAGACGTGTCAACCTGTGCAGTCTGTACAGTTTTTAATGGTGTTAAAAAAGATTTTAAGGTGGGATAAAAAAAGGATTTATTTGGCGGGATATAGAGGGAACTTATTTATCAATTACGGTGAAATCAGTTCTTCAGGCGGTAAATAGGGAAGGGCTATCGAGCCGCATAACTGGCTATTGATTTTGATTGATGCCACTTTTTATCAAAACTCATCAATAACATTATATACAGGAGTTTCTTCGTCCATTCCTTTTAATTTTACGCTTCTTATCTTCTCGACCTTAAAGTAATCCTTCACCGCTTCATATGTATCGTTGCATATGAGGATTTGGTTTTCTTTGGCTATCCTTTCGAGCCTTGCAGCCAGATTTACCGGATTGCCCATGGCCGTATATTCTTTTCTGATTGCAGAGCCAAAAATTCCGACCATAGATTCGCCTGTGCTGATTCCAAAGCCAACAGGAATTTTCATATTCTTGGTGCTGATCTCCGTGTTTATTTCAGCAATTTTATTTCGCATCTCAAGTGCGCATGCAACGGCCCTCTTAGCATCACTATTCTGGGTAATCGGTGCTCCGAAGATCCCCATGATGCCGTCACCGATGTGTTTATCGAGGGTGCCGTTATGTTTAAAAATAATGTTGTCGAGAGGATAAAAATAATTAAGATTCAGAAGCTGCGACAGCTCAGAAGGCGTCAGCGTTTCGGATATTTTTGAGAAACCGCGGATGTCAGTAAAAAGGATGCTTACTTTCTGGTTTCTGGGTTCCAGGTTCTCCCCGAACTTCTGCAATTCTTCGAGAACCTGAGCCGGCACGAATTGCTTCAATCTTTTCTTGAAGTGAAATTCCTTCAGCTTCAGCCTGATTTCTTTGTTGTCAAAGGGTTTTGTTAAAAAACCATCAATGCCTAAGTTTACACTTTCAATAGCGCGATCGAGGGTCGCGTAGCCGGTGAGAATTATCTTGATGATTTCAGGATTGATATTGTTAATTTCCATTAGCGTTTCCAAACCGTCGAGGCCCGGCATCTTAAAATCGCATATCACTGTTTCAATTTCATTGATATGTTGCCGAATGATATCGATAGCCTCCGTACCGTTTTCGGCCAGGAGAATGTCATAACCGTCCCTTAGAAGAAGCTTTTTCAAGGATCTTCGGACGCCCTCTTCATCGTCTACGATTAGTATCTTTATCATGATGCCCCCTGTTTCACCGGAAGGTCTATAGTAAATGTAGTTCCCTGACCTGGCTTGCTGTTTACTGAGATCAGCCCCTCATGCTTCTTGATAATTTCGTGGGAAATGTAAAGACCAAGGCCTACCCCACTGCCGACGGCCTTAGTGGTAAAAAATGGCTTGAATATATCCTTAGCGATATCATCAGGAATTCCCGTGCCCGTGTCCCGGCACTCTATGGTAACAGTATTTGTATCTTTTTTATATCTTGTTTTCAGAAATATGGCTCCATTGCCGTCAGGCAATGCCTGAATTGCATTTTTTATTATATTTATAAAAACTTGACCGAGATTGGCAAAGTTACCATTTACTCTCGGCAAATTCTTAGCAAAATCTTTTTCGATAATCACCCCGGAATCTTTATACTGGTTGTGTAATAAACGTAAAGCATCCTCTATATTTGCATTAATGTCAACATCCTCGACGTAGATCTGTGTCTGGCGCGACAATCCCAGAACGCTTTTCACAATGTTCTCCGCCCGTTTGAGCTCTTTTAATGAGAATTCAAGGTCCTTTATCAGTTCATTATCACCATCGACCTTGTCTTTTTTTTCGTTGAGGATCTCAATGTTTGTTTGGATCAGGCTTGATGTGCTTGCCAGGGGATTATTGAGTTCATGAGCTATTCCGGCAACAAGCTGTCCAATGGCGGCTATACTTTCCGTCTGAATCAACCGCTGTTGAGTCCTATCCTTTTCTTCAAGAGCTTCTCTACGCGAATTGATCAATGATTGGGTGAATAGCCCGTATACGAGCACAAAGAGCACAATAAGTGTGCGCGATAGTATCTGGTCCGATGTGAGGGAATCGAGGACCCAGTAGATCAGCATCATGACAATAGCGATTAATAAAAGCCCATTTTTTTCAATCTGCCGACGTATCGCGCTCTTGTCACTCATTTTGTGCCTGCCTGCAATGCATGTATTCTAAACTGAAAATTGCAAAAACTTACTTATATCTATTCAAAAAAGGCATTCATTGTCAATAAATTACTGATTGGTCAATGCCGTCCCTAATGCCTTTGTCGTCCGGAATATTCCAATATAGATACGGCCACTGTTATGAGAAGAGCCTGACTTATTAGGAGCACCCCGTCGATGGGCCTTGCGTTTCTGAGGGCGATAGCGCTGATGCCGAGGGTTGCGCAGAGGAAATAGATGAAGAGCACAGCTTTTCTTTTGTCTCCGAGCAGCGCGTACAATCTGTGATGCAGGTGGTCCTTCCCCACGTACTCTATCCAATCTTTGAAACTTTTTACTTTGCCGGTTAAAATCCTTTCAATAGTTATATAGGTCATGTCGAATATCAGAATCCAGAAGATCAGGACGTGAGCTGCAAAGGAGACGATGGGGCTACTAAGGGACCAGTTACCTTTCACCGCCAAGGCAGCTAAGGTGAAGCCCAAGAAAATGCTTCCCGTATCACCCAGAAAAACGGAAGCAGGTTTCTTGAATCGGAAATTGTAGGGCAGGAAACCAAGGCAGCTTCCCACCATCGCGACAGCGATCCATCCCATATAAGGTTGATTTGTCTGGAATGCGACAATACCCAGAAAGAAGGCGATGATGACGCTGATTCCCGTTGCCAGTCCGTCCATGCCGTCGAAAAAATTTAGGGAATTCGTGATTCCGACGACCCAGAAAACTGTGAGAATGAGATTAAGTCCATATCCCCAAAATGTATTTCCGGGAAATAGACGCAGAATGATGCCATAGTAAATCAATACAAGTACGGCTATGATCTGTGCCAGCAGCTTCAGCCGGGCGGATAGCCCTTTACAATCGTCGATTAGGCTCACTGCGGCGACAAAAACTGCGCACGCTAGCAAGGCTATGGATGACCTGTCAAGGATCATGTTTGCGGCGAGGGCTGCTATGAACGCGATAATAATGGCCACTCCGCCAAGAAGAGGGGTGCTGCTCTTATGGACTTTCCTGTCTTCAGGCAGGTCTACGATATTCAGTTTGAGTGCAATTGTCCTCATGACAGGCGTTAAAGCTGCAGACAGTGAGATAGCGAAAACAAGGACGTAGAGCCACCTGCCGAGGTACTCAAAAAAGGGATAACGCACAATCGGCAGGAAGAGGAGTAAAAAAGCGATAACTGTGCAAAGCCAAAAGATTCGTAAAGGAGATACCTTTTTCGAATCGGAATTAAATATGGCAAAGCTTGATTTCTGCATTTTATGCAATACTCATCAAGATATTAATGCGCATCTGCTTTTTAACTTAAAGCTAATTTTACAGAGTCTGTTATTAGCCCCACTTCTTCGTCGGTAAGGGAGGGATAGATAGGAATAGAGACGGCCCTTTCCCATACCAGATCCGTCGTCGCGTAGCCTGGTAATCCCAAGTATCTATGCAGAGGTTTGAAAACGGGTCTCCTGCAAGCCACCCTTCTTTTCATCATCGAGTCCATGAACCGCTGCGCATTTTCGAGAAGGACTACATACCTGTAGTAGATATGCTCCCTGCCTTTCGGCACAAAAGGAGCGGGAATACGCAAATCATCAAATATCCTACCGTATTTATCGGCAATTTCTTTTCTTTTTTGAATAAATAAAGAAAGTTTTTTTAGTTGACTTATGCCCAATGCCGCCTGGATATCGGTCATTTTGTAATTATACCTGACGGCAAAATCGTCTTTTTCGTCGTAGTCCCGCAAATGCCTGATTATAGAGATTAATTGCTCATTATCTGAAAGAACCATGCCTCCCTCTCCGGCAGCGATTACTTTCGTAGCGTAAAAAGAAAAAATCGAAAGTACGCCGAAACTGCCAGTATAATTATCCTTATACCTGCTGCCTATCGAATGTGCACAGTCCTCAATAATAGGAACGCCGAGGGATACGATATCTGCTATATCCGCCGGCAGGCCAAACATGTGGGGAACGATAACGGCCTTCGTTTTTTTTGTAATCCGTTTCTTCAGATCATTGACAGCGACGTTAAATGTAAACCGGTCAACCTCGGCAATCACGGGGGTTGCGCCCACATAATATATGGCATTGAGAGGGGCGGTACAAACGAAGCTGGGCAAAATAACCTCATCGCCTTTGCCTATACCGAGGCTGATCAGGGCAAGGTGAAGCGCAGCAGTGCCGGAACTGACGGCAACACCGCCTCTTACACCAATCAAAGAGGAAAGGTTTTCTTCAAATCTGGCAGTCTGTTTACCTTGAACAATCTGCCCTGATTTAAGGACTTGAAGAGCGCCGTCGAAATCATTCTGGTCAAATGTGGGTCTGGAATGGGGAATCATATCTCAACCATATTTGGAGGCCTTTGAAAAAGTGTTCTTATTGTCATTTTGATCCCTTCGTATTTACTCAGGGCAAACTCTGCGGAGTGAAATGACGAGAAAGTAATTATGACACAGTCTCCTTTCAGAAAAGGGAGGGAAATTTGATGTTCTATGTAAAATATCCCTCGATTCTCCTCGCAAAAGGGGGAGTCCTGAGGAGGGCGCTGCGCACAGATTCATATATTTATAAATAATCGTAACGGTATAAATGCTTCAGCGTATTGAACACGTCCTTGTATTCCTCTGAAAATAGCGGTTGACCTTACGACATCCACAATTGACAGTCCTTCAATATTAGTCTTCATGACCTGAGATTGATGAGCCAGAAGCATAGAATATTTTTCTTGTATGGTCTCTTTGATATCCACGAAAACAGTAGGGGAAAAATCATGGGTGGTGGGTGTTTCATAGAAAAGAGCGTTCCTTATGTAGCGTGTGGCCGATACCGTTGCCCTGCAAAGAGCCCTGTGATCCTGGTGCGTATCGTCACCATAGTTGGCGAAGATAAAGTCTGGCTTGATTTTATTTAAGACTATTTCAATATCATGAATCAGTTCATTCATATTGGGGGAAAGCTCTGTATCTTTATATCCTGCCCACATGACTTCCTTTGGCTTCAGGATTTCCGCGGCGTTATATTGCTCCTCTCTTCTCAGTTTTGCATCGCCGCCCTTGTGACCTTCCGTCATAATCAGGAGAAAGATTTCATGACCATATTTTGAGTATTTCATGAGCGTACCGGCACAGCCTACTTCGATATCATCGGGATGAGCCCCTATCGCAAGCACCTTCATGAGTTCCCCCTCAGTATTCTGAGACTTTCGTCTCCGTGATTAAAGATGAGATCAATTACCGACATATAAGGTAAAAAGTCGCCAAAGAGCTGTTCGTATACGGGGTGTCTGTAATCCTGAAATAAAACTTTTATGGAATTCCTGTCATACCTATCCATATCCATATAATTCCGGCCGCCGCTTCCGGCTAAATAGGTATCGGTGCCAAAATACTTTGTAATGGCAATCAGTCTTTCATCCGGGTCTTCTGGGAATTTACCCATCTCCGAAGCAATATGCAGGGGAGTCTTGATGCCGAGTATTTCCACAAGTTTCTTGACGACATAAATATTCAATTGAGAAATGGTCTGCCACTGTGATTGGAACAAGTCCGTGAAGAAAGGTTCCAAAGCATTCCAGTGTGGCGCTTTTTTATAATTGGATATGAGGGCCTGCTGCTGTTTATTCTGCCACCGCTCTCTATTGTTGATTTCTACTTCATTGATTAGCTGCGGGAAATGGTACATGACCGGGACTGTAAGCCACTGCCCGCCAGCGGCGGTCTTTATCTTATTTCTGTTCTGCACTTCATTTTTCTTGAACTGTACGTTATCGAGCAGAACAAATACGTCGGCCTTATCGATTTTGTCGAAGTAGCCAAGCCACGGCAGATACTGGGGTTGATGGACAGATACAATCATCTCTTAGAATCTCCAATTCCTACATCTTAGCATGTCCCCCTTTTTTAAAGGGTAAGACATGGGAATTTTACATAACGGACAAATCCCTTTATTCTTATTCAAACTTCACAAACACAGGATTGGAAACAATTGTCCCGTTCCCGTGCATATCCATCCTGTAATAAATCCTTTGGCCCGGCTTATAGTACGGGTCCACGTAATCGATCATCAGCGGCAGTTTTTCTTCGAAAAGATAAATCATCTCCCCGGACCGTATCAAGCGTATCTTTACCTTATCCGATGAAGGCACGGAAGTCGAAATAGATATTCTGATACGCGGATACTCCTTCAGTGTGATCTCGTCCCCGGAGATGCTTTTTACCTGATTTTCTGATGATGAGACAGAAAAGTCATCGAGCTTCAAAGTCTGCGGATACTTGACCTGGCACGCGTACATCTTGCCGGTCCTCAGCGCCGTCAAGACAGCATCCCTTGTTCTCTGTTCTACAAGAAAAACGGTTTGGTACGTCCCCAACAGCTCTCCACTTTCTCCTTCCTGATGAAAATCTGCCGTTGCGATTCCCCAGGGAGGCCGATCCCTGTAGCCCATACAATATTCTTTTAGAGTGGTATCCCAGATATTTCCAGGCTCCGTCAAAGTGATATTGTCTCCATAAACAGAGGCAAAGCCTGTATAATTTTTCGATTCTGACAAAACGTACGGGTAGGGGAGGGTGCTCACATGAATGGGGCCCATTTCTCTGACGCCGGATTCTGTTTGGGGATAATTCCAGAAAGTCAATCCCCCTCTTGCATTAACGTAATCGATTACGAGCTGATAGGGCGCCATCTTCTGATCACCGTGGTAAGGATCGAAAGGAGAACTCCTGAAAGGATTACTGTTTATAATAAAAGCCACGGATAAAATCAAAATAATAATGCCGGTGACACGCAGATATCCCCTCCATCGAAGCAGAAGGAGAGATGCTATCAGGGAAAGAGAAAACAGAACAACTTGCGGCAGGGCTTTCGTGAAATAATTCATGGAAAGATTGTTATGAAGAATCGGCAGGTTTCCGTAATCGTCCGGACTCTCCATTCCGACGGTTAAGATACGCTTCTCATGGTCGTGTGCGGTAAGATTCCCTTTCAGCGGGCTTCCCGTCCAGTAATAAAAGCTGGCAGTTTCGGAGCCCGGAATGATGATCATATCGGGATACTTCTGCCGAATTTCCCTTATTTGCTGAATGAATTTATCAGCTCCGCCACTGTTGATGGAGTTCAACTCGACCTTTTTCCTGATAAGATTCCGGAAAGGGGGCAGGCCATACTCCATGGCGACCCTGTCATGGTCATTGATGAAAAGCACGCTGAAGCCCTTTTTCTTCGCCAGGAGCACAAGCTGCTCCATATCATATGCCCCGTCACTGAACGTTGTGCGGAGATCCATCAGGCCTACAATTTGCTGGTAATCTGTTCCGTAAGACTCAGCGATGTAAAAAATGAAAAAAAGAAGGATGATAGAGACAGATGATATTAATTTTTTTAAAGAAGTTATCTTCATTCTTGTATTAATGTTTTGTTGTTGAGTGTTTAGACGTATATTTATTTTCTATCTAATATTCCATATCTAATAATACTAATAATTGCTTTGAAAGCATCCTGCCATTTTATTTTTTTGCCTTCACTATATGATCGACCATAATAAGATATTCCTACTTCATAAACGCGACATTTGGTTTTTGCCATTTTTGCCGTGATTTCCGGTTCTATGCCGAAGCCGTTTTGTTCAATATTAATTTTTTTAATTATATCGGTCTTGAAGAGTTTGTAACATGTTTCCATGTCAGAAAGATTTAAATTAGTAACCATATTTGAAAGAATTGTCAAAACTGTGTTCGCGACATAATGCCAGAATAAATGAACTCTGTGTGGTCCTTCTCCTTTAAAACGAGATCCATACACCACATCTGCCTTTCCCTCTATGATTGGCGCCATCAGTTTCGGATATTCTTTGGGATCATATTCCAAATCGGCGTCCTGAATAATCACCAAGTCACCTGAAACATGTTCTAATCCAGATCTTATTGCTGCTCCCTTTCCTAAATTTATTGGGTGATAAATTACTTTATCAACTTCTTGTTCAAGTTCGTTCTTTATCAGGTCGGTTGTTCCGTCAGTTGAGCCGTCATCCACAAGGATGATTTCCTTTTCCTGCACGGGGGAGTCCTTGACGAGAGCAATCACTTTCGGTAGGAATTTTTTCTCGTTGTAGCAGGGGATGATAATTGAAAGTTTCATATATGTCCCTATTTAATTTATAAGGTGTTTCGAACGAGTGATGATGTGCTACGAACGGTATCAAAGAAGGCCGACAAAATCAACGCTGCCAACTCTCCATCGCTGGTGAATTATTCCCAGCGTTTCTGCCAACTTGGACGGATTATCTCCTAACTGCAACGACAGGAAAGAGCGGAGAGACGTCCTATCTGTCATCATAGAGCATCACGTCCTCTTTCGCAGCCGCAGGCCGCTCGCCCACGTAATATATTTCCGGTCGTGTTTCCCTTCCGCGAAAAGCGGCCCAGAAATAACTTAGCCGATTCTTTTCTCTGACTGTATCAGTTACAACCCGTCTTGGCTGTTTGGTCCCAATATCGTCGACGATTCGGTAATATTTCTCCACCCCACCTTCTTCCTGAAAATATTGCCTATGTTTCGCAGACGCCTTGGCTGCACCAATGAGAGACGTTGCCATGATTACGGCCAAAATCAAGACGACAACCCTTTTTCTCCATGGACCGTCGGCATAAATCTCAAGCAGAGAGTACGATAAAATCAAAAGAAGGGGTATCGTCAAAATAGAAATGTATCGGAGCACCTTCGGGAGGGGAACATAATGGGTTAGGCTGGCACTTCCGAATTGATAATAGAGAAAATAGACCGCCATCCAGATAAGGAGCGGCGCAACGGGCGCGATTTTCTTCTTTACTGTCAAATATAAAACGGACAAAACAAAAAAGGGGTAATAGAGCCCAAAGTGGGCCAGTCCATAAAAATTTCCGCCGAAGAGGCTCACAATATAGGTGTCTGCGGCGTAAGTTTGTTGATGCTCGGCGAATTGAATTTGAAAGCTTTGCTGCATTCGGGAATAATGGTGCAAGGGATCACCCGTCGCCCACAAACTGACTATCATTTCGGCTGATAAATAGACCATCATGGGAAGGAATAGCAATAAAATCGGCAGCGACATTTTTCTTTTGCTCATCAGAAAGAAGAGAGGCATCAGAAAAGCTCCAGTTTCGCGGGCGGCAAAGGCAAAGGCGATGAAGACACCGGCGAGTAAATAACCTTGGGCAGGCTTTATACGTTCTGATTCTGCCCAAAGAAAAAAAAGAAAAGCCATACCGGCGAAAAATGACAGGATCTCCTCGGGATACAGCATGGTGCCGTAGACGACACTGTTGGGGAAAATAGCAACCAGCGCCGCCGCGAGAAGCCCCACATTTTCGTTGAAAAGCTCGCGGCCGATCATCCACACAACGATGATGTTTCCCAAAGAGCACAAAAAGGGGAGGAATACAGCCGACCACTCCCGCACACCGCACAACCAAAACGCCACAGCCGTGGGCGCCGTGAGGAGGAAACGCCACGCATAGCGATTGTCTGCAGTCAGGAAATGAAACCGTCCGTCTAACATATCCAGCGCTATGTTGGTATAGGCGAAATCGTCGTAGCCGCGCAGCCCGACGAAGAGAAAAATCTTCCACAAAGCTCCTGCCAGGAAGATTGCCAGAATGAGACTTTTGCTTGTCATTTTTCGTACACAGAAACGAAGATAAAAACTTGGTCAGTGCTTCAATGTGAGTAATTGAAGGTATAAGCCATCTATTTTACTTATCATCGAGTTCACATCGTATTTTTGTGATAACCTTTGCCCTTCTTCACCCATATTCGTTCTCGTCTGGGAGTTTCTAAGAACCAATTCGATACTATTGGCAAGAGCATCTGAATTCATAGGAGCGACGAGCAATCCATTCTTTCCGTGAATCACAAGATCGGAAATGCCCCCGATGTCACTGGCAATGATCGGTTTCCGGGCAGCCATTGCTTCCACAAGAACTTTTCCCATGCCTTCGTTCAGGGAAGGAAGTACGAAAATATCAAAGGTGGACATAAATTCCGCGATATTCGGAAGCCAGCCTAAAAATTTGACTTTGTCACCAATGCCTGCTAACGCGGCCTGCATTTTCAGTTCATTCATGAGTTCGCCGTCACCTAGAAATACGAAAACTATCTGAGGTATTTTAGGAAGAATCCTTGCTGCCGCCTCAATTAAATATTTATGACCCTTGATCGCAGTCAGTCTCCCCACGGTCCCCACGACAAATGTTTGTTCGGGTATTCCCAGCTTTTTTTTCATTTCGGTGCCATGTTCCTGGACATTTGAAAATTTGCTCAGGTCAACGCCGCTATGAATAACTGCAAACTTGTTTTCACCAGCGATACGGTACCGGACGTGATCCTTTTTCTCTTGCTCTGTCAGTGTAACGATTTTGTTCGTAACGGTTGCCGTCAGCCTCTCTAAGAGAACGTATAACTTTGTCTTCCATCTGTTGAAATAGCCCCAGAAGACATGCCCGTGGGGCGTATGAATGATGACAGGAACTCCTACCACAAGGGCTGCCCACCTGCCGAGGATGCCTGATTTGGAGGTATGCGTGTGGACGATGTGCGGCCTCTCCTGCCTGAAAATTCTTATTAACTTGAGAAAGGTCTTAAAATCATTAAAAGGATCTATTCTTCTCACAAGTTCGGGAATCGTGAATATTTTAACTCCGTTCCTGCCGGCTTCTTCCAGGCTACTTTCCACGGCTCTTGTTTCTGACGTCCCCATATTAGATTCATATGAAAGGCCTCTGATCAGGATGACCTCATATCTGTTTTTGTCGAGGCCCTTAATGGTGAGATAGGTATTTTCAGCGGCCCCGCCTTTATCAAAGCGGGTGATGACGTGTATGACCTTAATTTTTCCCATACTGCCCGTACCAGACCTGGAAGACGATGAGGTTCCATATCTGCCAAGATGTATCAACCCTGTTTGACATCAGATTGTTTATAAGGTCCTGGATGACGGCGTAATTGAAGATGCCCTGCCGCGTAATAACTTCCTTGGACAGATATTCTTCGATTAGATATCTCAAGTCCGTCTTGAGCCATTTGCTTATAGGCATCTCAAATCCCCATTTGGGGCGGTTATGCAGGGAAGGGGGTAGAATATCCTTGAAGGTTTCTACTAAGACATATTTGCTCTTGCCGTCTCTGAGTTTCCAGTCCCCCCTCATGGAAAAGGCCAGTTCACATACCCTGTGGTCTAAAATGGGAACACGGACTTCGAGAGAATGAAACATGCTCATGGCATCCACCTTCTTCAGCATGTCGCCGGGCAGGGATTCTTTCAGATCGGCATAAAGCATGCTGTTTATGTGATCATCCTGCAATTCGTTCAATCTCGATGCCATTAACTTTATGCCAAGTTCCTGGTCCATAGTTTTGGAACCACTGAGAATCTCTTTTCTCAGATCTCTGTTGAAGATTTCATTCCAGGTGAAGAAGCGCTCGGCGAAAGTGTCCTTAGCCCCTCTGATGAATTTCTTTGACCTTCTGATATATTCGGAAAGTTTTTCATCACGTGAATCGGAAAGAGACATCAAAAAAGGTTCTATGAGGTTTTTTCTGATGAATGAAGGAATCAAGCGATATCTTCCGTACCATTCTTCACCTTTATACATTCTATAGCCTGCAAAAAGCTCGTCGCCCCCGTCGCCGGAAAGGGCAACCTTAACCCCTTTTCGTGTTTCTCTTGATACTACAAAGGTGGGCACCGCGGAAGAATCACCGAAAGGTTCATCGAACGAAGCAAGCACCTGGGGAATCGCTTCCATAATATCTCCGGCGCCCAGCTTAATTTCGTGGTGATCGGTTTGGTTGAATAGTGCAACATCCCTGGCGTAATCAGTTTCATCAAACAGGGGCATGTCCTTGTAGCCGATGGCATATGTCTCGACGGGCCGGCGGGAATTCCTAGCCATGAGCCCAACGACAATGCTCGAATCAATGCCGCCACTGAGGAATGCGCCTAGGGGCACGTCGGCGATCATCTGCATGCGGACCGCCTCTTCCATGGTTTTGAACAGCTCCTGTTTCCGGACAGCGAAATCTTCAACACTTTTTCTATGGAGACGCGGTTGGATATTCCAGTAGGCGTCTTCCCGCACTCCGCTGTTCTGATAAACGAGAATGTGCCCGGGTTTGAGTTTTTTTATGTTCTTGAAAATCGTATGTGGCGCGGGAATATAATTGAATGTCAGATAAAGACTCAGAGCATCCCAGTCCATCTCTCTCTTTACATCAGGATCCTGGAGAATCCCTTTAATCTCTGAGGCAAAGACTAGAGAATTCCCATCCCAGGAGTAAACGATAGGTTTGATGCCAATATGATCCCTACAGAGGATCAGGGATTGTTTCTTATCGTCCCAGAGGGCAAAGGCAAACATCCCGACAAGCCTTCTCACTGCATCTATTCCTTCTTCCTCATAAAGGTGGATGATTGCCTCGGTGTCCGTATGTGAATGAAATCGATGGCCCTTGCTCTCAAGTTCAGCTCGTAGGGATTGAAAATTGTAAATTTCACCGTTAAAGACCATCCAGATGGTCTTATCCTCATTGGACATTGGTTGCCTGCCGGCCTCGGATAAATCAATGATACTGAGCCTTCTGTGTCCCAGCCCTATATTTACATGTGAACTTATAGCTGCATGCTGGGCGCTTATGTACACGCCCTCATCATCAGGCCCGCGATGCGATAAGACGGAAGTCATCTTTCGAAGTATGCCTTCGTCCACAGGTTTTCCATCTGTTGTCAGTTTGCCGCAGATCCCGCACATGAGACTAATGGCTTCCCGTAATGTGGTTCCATGCTTCGGAAATATGGTGGGCTAATTGATCGATGTTGTACCTGCGAATATACTTCCAGGAGGGTCTATCTTTGAAGAAGAGGTATGTGTCTGAGATCTTCGTAAGAAAGATATTGTGATCATCATCGTCGATCTGTATGCGGCCTATGCCGACAGGCGTCGGCGCTTGATTCGTAGGGCACTGTGTAAAGACTGCTTGAAAATCAAGTCCTTGCAGAAAATTCGATAAGGATCGTTGAGGAACACCTTCTTTAAATGCGCAATACCTGACTTGCACATTGAGGCTACTTTTAATAAGTTTTAATGACTTTACAATGCTTTCCTTAATGGATGCTTCATCATTTTGGTTTCTGATGTCTCTGCCCTCATATGCCAAAAGGCCTATTTCATAACCACTCCGAAGAATTTCCCTAACTCCATCCCAATTCAGGCATTGGATAGGCTGCCCATTGATTAATTGCTCGCTGCCTATAAATTCAGGCGTAATAAAGAATGTGGCCGGAAATTGATGTTTTTTCAAGACGGGCAACGCGTTGGTGAGGGCATCTTGATAGCCACCGTCAATCGTAATTGCTATTGACTTGGGAGGCAATTTTATTTTTCGAATCAGATGATCCACGGCCCGGTCAAGGGCAACGACGTTGTAGCCGTTTTCAGAAAGAAAGCGCATTTGAAACGCAAATGTTTCAGGCGATAGGCCATCTTCCATCATGTCTATCGGGTAATTACCAACATTGTGGTAGAGAAGAACCGGTATTTCTCTCATGAGGTTTCGTCTATTAGCAATTTACTTGTTCACGTTCTCTGGTTCTTGTTTTGCAAGAGCTCTGCACATTTTTCAAAAACTATTTCGGTCGTAATTAAATCCAGACAAACAAGATTGTCACATTCATCCTTGTTGCATGGGCGACAATGGACTGGTTCACTGATCAGCCTATACAAGTCAGATGATGTATACGGACGTGTCATTAGAGGATCTTCTGGACCAAAGATAGCCACGACGGGTGTCTTGGTAGCGGCTCCTATATGCATAGGCCCACTGTCATTGGTAATTAGTAAATCAAGACGACTGATTATATAAGCAAGGTCATCAAGTGATAATTTGCCTGCCAGGTTAGTGGATTTATTTTTCATTCTATTTTGAATACTAAGGGAAATTTCCTCTTCGCCATGGCCACCGAGAATAATAATGCTTGAGTCAAATTTTTCAAGCAGTCGATCGGCAACAACAGCGTATCGTTCTGAATCCCATCTCCTGTTTCTACGGTCACCTCCTGGATTTATACCAATTATTTTCTTCGACATTATATTATGAAAAAAATTATTCCATTTGCCCTCGCAGTTCTTATCCCAAAAAACTTCTATAGTCTTATTATCGGCTATGCCTCCGCTCAAAAGGGCAATATCCAGCATCGCATCTGCAAGGTGACGATTTTGAAATGTTTCACGGGGGGCTTTTTTCGTTAAGAACAAAGAAAATCCTTTGTTGCCATGGCCAATTTTTATTTTACTTTTCAGTAAAAGAAACAATAACCCCATCTTTATTGCGCCAGCCGTGGAGTTCACCATGTAAAGGTTTATGACTGAAAAGAAAGCAGTTTTTCTGAGGTTCTTTATGAGCGTGAGTATGTTGAACAGATATAATTTATTGTGCCTTAATTCTCTTATAGGAAAAGCCCAGACATGATTTAAGAATTTATAATTCTTAGCGAGGCTTGATGCATCTGTACTAGTTAAAAGATGAATATCCGCATCCGGGAAACCGGTTCTTAAAGCTCTCATGCTTTCAGAAGCGAGTACCAAGTCACCGATGCCGGCGATTAATACAATCAGGATTGGTGATTTGATGCTCTTTATCATCCTATTTTGCATCTTGTTTGTGCAAGAAAATTGGGTCGATGAATAATATGTTCAAACTGACGTCCGTCCCCTCTCACCATAAAGCCACCACCATGAATCGTTGACGGGGAGTATCTTTGTATTGTGCAACTCACTCTTCGTCAACCATGTCATCAATTCTTCTTTCCTATAATAATTTGTGATGGGTGCCGATAATCGGTCGAACCAGTCCGTGTACGCGACGCGGTACCCATGTGCAGCATACTCCTTGAACCGCTGAGGAAACCAGCGCTCTGCCAGTCTGCTGAAAATTGCCGAATGGGCAAGGAATCGGTAAAGGTTTACGAAAATCCCGTAATCAAGGAGATTACAAAGGTATGCCATGCGTCTGATGTTATCGTTCGAGAGCCGCTGAGAGAGGGCCCGCAAGAATTCCAAGGCAACCTTACGCAGAGCATACGCGTAAACCCAGATGAACAAAGCGCCGCCATCCTTTAGGAACGGTATTAAAGCCAGATAGCCACTTTCGGGCTCAGGGAGGTGTTGCAGAACTCCTAAACTGTAAATGAACTGGAAAGTATTCGGCCTGAAAGGCAGATTATATATGTCTGCTTGAACAACATGGACACTCTCATTTTCTTTGTTGTTTTGGTAGGCTGCATCGACTGCTTGTGAGATGTCGATAGCAATGATTTCAGCGCCTTTCTGACTGGCTGCGCTTGAATGCCGGCCTGCGCCGCATCCAACATCAAGCCCGAGTTTTCCTTTAAAAAAATCTTTGTCGAGGGGTTGGATAAAAGATGAAAAGTTGTCGCAATCGTAATCGGAAAAGTATGTCCACTCATAGCTAAAACGATTCATTGTGACTTGTTTCTTGGGTATTAAAGTATCCACTGCAGATTTTTCATTTACATTCAATGTCTCCGGATAGCGTTCAAAATAATCCTCATATAGTAATGTCAAATCATTTCGCAATGATCCCAAGAGTAATCTGGGGATACCTTTTATGATAGGAAATATCTGAGAACAGATGCATTTCAGCTTGCCTTCGATAATCTCTGCCTGGTCCTTAACATCAATTTCGAGTTGAAGTTCATGGCCGCAAGATGGACATAATAACCATTCTATGATCCTTTCTTTCATTTAATGTCCTCTTTCCCGATCATTCTTGAAGTTAATAAATGGGTGCTTGCTTTTACAATCAGGTTTGGAAAAATTGGAATTTGGGTTGAGGACATGGCTTGTATGACAAAGAACCCTTTCCGCCCCACCGGTAAGATCACTAATGGAGAAACATCTGATACGTACAGAACATTAAAATGGTTATCCTAAGCTTTGCGCGCAATTACTTCCAGTGAAGGACCAATAATAATCCTTCCGCGGCTGATAAATGACAATGAGTTAACGGCTATACCAACTGCTTTTTTTAAGAGGCGATTAATGAATCCCTCTTCGGAAAACCTGGCATTTTGTATAGCAACCATTGAATAACCATAATCACTTAACAACCTTCTTATGAATCTGGGGGTTAAAGTATACATATGACACACAAGAAAAGTATTTATTAAGTAATCGATCTTGCATTTTATGGAAATTTTGAAAAGAGCGGAATGCAAAAGTCCATTGGAAAAACGAAGATAGAGTAAGCCTCCCTCTTTAAGTAAAGTCCTGGCTTTCTCTATATCCGCCCATGGTTCTGAAAAGAAGCCTATTGCGTCAATCATCGTGACCACGTCAAATTCATTTTCTTGTGATAAATCTTTTAAAGTTCCCTGGTGAGTAAAAGTCGTGCCTAATAACCTTTCGGAGAAGTCTATGGATTCTTTCGAAAGATCAATACCCGTTATATCCCAACCCCGATTCTTGGCCTCTTTCAGAAAGAAACCGCAGCCGCATCCGACGTCCAGAACTTTGCCAACGCCGGTCTCGCTCTCGATAAGGTCCAAAACGTGAGAATATATCGCGTTACGAGATCCATTCAATTGATCCCAAGCAGATTCTGAGAAATACCAATCCTGAAAATACTGTGTAAGCTCTTTCTCATTGTCGCTTTCCTGCTTGGCTTTAAACATGAGATCACAGCTCTTACAATGAAAGTACTGTCTTCCATGAACACTAAAATCGAATTCGGCAACAGAATGGCAATATGGGCATGATCTTTTAGATGATTTGAATATATCCATTAATCCAGCAATGAATGATACACATCTTCAGTTTCGTTGATCATTTTTTCGACCGTAAATTCTTTTTCCACTCGTTTCCTCGCCGCCAATCCTAAAGAACGGGCAAATTCCCTATTTTCAATTACTTTATTTATTGCGGCAGCAAGAGCAATCGGTTTCCTCGGCGGGACAAGGATTCCTTCCACTCCATCTGTTATCTGCTCTGTTATTCCGTCAATCCGGGTAGCTACGATAGGCTTTGCCATCGCCATGGCCTCTAAAGTAAGCATTGGGAATCCTTCTAAGAGAGATGGAATCACCACGATATCGACAGCAGAAAGGATTTCTTTTATGTCACTTCTAAACCCAGGGAATATTGTTTTGCCTTCTACCTTCAATTGTCGGCAAAGGTTTTCCAGATCTCTTTTCAACGGTCCCTCTCCAACTATTATGACCTTGATTTCTCCGTGGGCTTTCAAAACATCTTGAATGCATTTAATCAGGAATTCGAATCCTTTTTGCCACACCATTCTGCCAATGGCGCCCAGTAGAATATTATCTTTGTTCACACCGAGTCCGTCCCTGATTTTGATACGGTGCGAGGCTGTAGTTATGGGATCATAATGGTCGATTTCAATACCGTTGTAAATCTTTGTAACCTTTTCAGGTGGGATGTGGCGCTTAGTAATCAATGCGTTTCTTAGAACATCAGATACAACAATGAATCTATCAACATACTTGTCCGTGGCTCTGTCCAATACAAAATAAATTGATTTTCTCAATGGCCTTACATCGTACCCCTCAACAGGCATGGCGATAGTCGACACATACTTCGATGAACGTGCAAACTTGGTTGCAATTCGAGCGTAAAATTCTGCTCTCGCACCCTGACCATGGACAATATCAATTTCTTTGTCTTTAATTATCCTTATCAATTTAAATATTATTGAGGGGTTAATTCTTTTTGAAAAGTTTAATGGAATACAGCAAACCTCTTTGTTAGTCAGAGACTGGTATAGCTCTCTGCCCGGATTAGAAGCCAAACAAATTCCGTAGTCTTCGGGTGACAATCCGTTGATGATCTGGGCGAAGACCCGTTCTCCACCACCAAATTCCAGATTATCAATGACAAAAAGCAGCTTTAACATCATTTATACAGTCTTACCTTTTATGTTCCTGAGACCGTCCACAAATGATTTGCAAATGATTCTTAATTCCTCGAAATTCAGTCCTCTGTTTCTTATAATGGATGCGAATACGCTCGTCGGTATTGAAAACAAAGCAAAAAAATTCAAGGCAATCCATCTCTGAGGTACAGGAAAAAGCTTCTTTATCAAAATGACCTTATTTCGGTAAAGATAGTATAGTCTCGATTTACTAATCGTACCGCCAATGGGGATTTTATGTTTGACCACAGCTTTTGGTTCATAGATTATATAGTATCTCTCGGAACGGGCATGCAGACAGTAATCAACTTCCCAGTGATTGATGTAGTATTCCGGATCAAAACCACCTAATTCATCGAACACACTCTTTTTCAACAACCAGCAGCAACCGATAACATAATCACATTTAATCCGTTCTCTGGCATCTGTTTCACCGTAAGAAGCTGTCCATCGATTGACAAATCCGGCGCCATGCGAAGTCATTTCCGGATAATTGTAAAAAACTGAACGTGCTCCTACTACAGCAACCTCATTTTCCTGCGCTGCTTCGACAAGAGTATTAATTGTTTCAGGCGCCAACTCTACATCAGCGTCAAGACCTAATATATATTGCGTTTGCTGTGAGAGTTTTGGAAACACCATGTTATAGGGTATATAGCTGCCTTCGTTTTTATCGCTTTGAATCAGTGACAGTCCTAGCCATCCTTCCTCTTTCATGTCATTAAACTGATCTTGAACCATTTGTACGGTACCATCCGTGGATGCATTATCCCAGATTACAATTTCAATTTTTTCCTTCGGATAATCCGTACGTCGTATTGACTCCAAACAAGGAAGCAGATCAGATTGATCATTATATGTGGGGATGAATATTGATGTGGAGGGGAGATTAAATACCATTTGTCTTCGATTAATCTTGGGGGAGAGGAGGACGAATTAAGGTGTAAATTCTAATTCGTGCATAAATAGTAAAGCCACGGCTCTTTTGTGTCATCAAAATTGTCCTCCATCTCTAAGCCATGAATTGATGAAAATATTTTTATATTTTTAAATCCAATATCTGATAACTGATTAACCTGCGCATCAGCCAAGATATAGTGAGTGGCTATTTTGAAGTTATGTGTGCCGTCAATTAGAATGGCATATTTCGTGTTGATTAATCTTTTTTTATTATTTTTCATTCTCAAAAGTATATACTTCCTGATATTTGACAATGTTAAAATTAAGCTTATTGACCACCTAAATCTAAATGCCTCATCTGTATGCTTCAGGTTGTGGCTGGAAAAAAAGAATATCCCATCCTGCCTACAGACGCGTTTTATCTCTTTTAAGGCTTTGAGCCTGTCTTCATGGGGAAGGTAATCAAGCCCGTTAAAACTAAACAATACTAAATCAAAAGAGTTATCGTCAAATACATTCATATTTCTAACGTCACATATCAGGAACTTTTCTTTGGGAAATCTTTCCTTACATGCTTTGATCATGCTTTCCGAATAATCTATGCCAGTATAGCTGGCCACGCGACTGGCAAAGAAATAAGTTGTTCTTCCTCCACCTACTCCTATGTCTAACATTTTCATTGATTTTAATTTGTCTTCTAATTTACATAATAATAGAAGTTCTGCTTTGTCCAAATAGCAGGCTTTCTTGTATGCCTTAACTATGTCCTTATTCTCATATGTTTTTTTGTTTGGATCCATTTTTATCTATTCAGCTGATGTCACCACAATGTTCCGGATGAGTATTGATGTGAAGGGGAGATTAAATACCATTTGTAATTGAGATAGTTTTGCCTATTTTCTCGCGATTACTTTAATAGCATATGATCCTGGACCATTTTTCCATAACGTATCCAGATATCCCCATATGAAGAGTAAAGGTTGCAAGAGGTGTTTCAAAAAAAGGTTCTTTTCCGTTAGCACATCAAGTTCCCACGCTAGCTTGCCCCAAAATCCAAACGTATAACATATATCTTCAATCTTGAATCCTAATTTACGAAGAATTTCGGATACAGTTTCTAAATCATATTGCTCCCCTATATGTTCTTTTTCTGCCCAGGCAATATAATCCCCAAACAACTTTTTTGGAAATAAAAAATTATGACCTGGCTCGTAAGGCATTGCCAAATAGAAAATGCCGCTTGATTTGAGCCCCTGGTAAACATTTTCTAAAACCTTAAAATTGTCCTGGATGTGTTCCAAAACATCTATGGAAAATATAAAATCATACCGCTCTCTTTGAAGGGGCATTCTTATGTCAGATTGAAAAAAAAAGACGTTATTGATTTTATCTGAAATTACTTTTTTAACACAGCCGTCTATATCTGCTTGAGAAATATCATATCCGGTTATGCGAGCCCTTGGTAAATGTTTTGCTGCGAAAAAGGTAAAAAGTCCCGAGCCACAACCGGCATCAAGTGCTTCATCAAATTCCGCTTTTTTTAAATACTTCCTGAAATACAAAAGGCGTATATAAGCGCTTACATGTGCTGAGGAAATATATCGATAAAATATTTGCTTAAATAATGAGAGCATTTATTCTTGCTGTCTTTAGGTTAATTGTGAAGATTGTCGCTTCATTTCAATTTGTTCAATCATTAGTGATTCGTAATGATCTATCATCATCAGCGCGCTGAATTTCTGTTGCACAAAATGATAGCCATTATCAGCCAGTTGGTGGGAAAAGTCGCTGTTGTGAAGCAGTAGGCTTATGCTCTCTCCAAGTTTAGTGATATCTCCAGGTGGAACCAGAAGGCCATTGAATCTGTTCTTCACTACGGTTGCATTTCCACCTATATCAGTTGTGATGACCGGTATCTTGCAGGCCATCACTTCGAGGATGGAAAGGGGCAAACCTTCTTTTCTCAATGTGGGCAAGACAAACATGTCGGCTGCATTTATATAGTCAGGCAGCGATTCAATGGCCAGCATACCTGTGAACGTTACGCGGTTGTTTATACCCAGATGAAAGGCCATTTCTTTTGCTTCTTCAAGGAAATCGCCGCCGCCGACAACGAGGAGACTCACGTTATTTTCCTGCGGAGCAAGAGAAGGTAAAACCTCAAGCAATAGGTGGAGGCCTTTTTGAGGCGTTACGTGACTCATGAACAAAACTATCTTTTGACCGGATAATTGGGGGTATTTCTCGAGTAGACGCTGCTTCGCTTTTGCGTCCGGCTTAAAATGGTCTGTGTCAACACCGTTATAGATAGTCTTGATCCTGTTTGGTTTCAAGAAAAACCATTTTCGCAGAGAAGAAGTAACTTCATCTGCAGGTGTGATGATCATATCGCTTAGTCGAAAATTAGGAAGCTCCCACATCAGATAATGGTAAAGGAAGGATGTTATGCTCTTGATTAAGATCGTCGCATCATGCTTAAAATTCAAGAATCTATTTAGCTCGGATAGCATCACCCATCCTTCGTGCGCCTGAATGAGCGTGATGATGGGAGTAGTTGACCTGACTTCCATTGAGATAGGGGGGAAAATAGGTTGCTGCGAACAAATGATATCAAATCGAGTTGTGTCGTTTAGAGCATTAAACTTCTTCTGACATTCCGTTCTCCAGCCCTTTCTTACTGAACCAAATTCCGTGTTTGGCAGATAATATATCTGAATATTACCTTTCTCTTCATAGGTTATTCCTGACGGATGACGGGAAGAGATAACTGTAATTTTATGACCACGCCTTGCCAGACCTTCAAGGAGTAATTTGCCAAAAATATCCATGCCTCCTCTGAGTCCATGCCAGTATGTGACAGATGAAAAAAAACAGATATTCATTGTTTTATGAGAACCTCGCAGTAGCAATGGATATAACGCGAAGCAGCATATGAACTCTTCACGAGGGAGTCGGATATGAAGTGTATCCTTTTCAGCGTTATCTCCATGTCTATATTTTTTTGTGCCAATTCCAGGCGGTTTCTATAATAGTCGATAGATCGTTATAGTGAGGCTTCCAGTTTAAAATCTGCGTTGCCTTATCTGAACTTCCGATGAGAACCGGCGGATCACCGGCCCTCCTTTCCGCGGAGGTGGCCTTGATGTCCTTCCCCGTGACCAGCCTTGCAGTTTCAATGACTTCTCTGACGGAGAAGCCGTTTCCATTGCCCAAGTTAAATGAGTCGCTTTTCCCGCCATTCATTAAATAGACTAACCCTTTTAAATGAGCATCTGCCAGGTCTGTGACATGGATATAGTCCCGGATACATGTTCCATCTGGTGTATCGTAGTCCGTACCGAATATCTTAACATCTTCACTCTTGCCCCGGGCGGCGTCTAAGACTAAAGGGATGAGGTGGGTTTCGGGGTTGTGGCTCTCACCGATTTCACCATCGGGATCAGCCCCGGCTGCATTGAAGTACCGGAGGTTTAATTGCTTAAGGCCGTATGCGCTGTCAAAGTCCTTCAAGATCTGTTCAACCATCAGTTTGCTCTTGCCATAGGGGTTTATGGGATGTTGTGGATGGTCTTCCGTTATGGGAATTTGCTGTGGGATGCCATAGGTGACGCAAGAAGATGAAAAAATGCAGTGCTTCACGTCAAATTCTCTCATGACGTCGAGGAGATTCAGAGTGTTTGCGACATTATTGTGATAATATTTGGATGGATCAACCACCGATTCGCCGACATAGGCATAACCACTGAAATGCATGACAGCCTTGATGGAGTACGTCCTAAAGCAGTTCCTTAGCTGTTCTTTGTTGGCCAAATCGCCAAGAAAGAATTTACCCCATTTTATGAACTCGCGGTGTCCATAAACAAGGTTATCGAACACGACAGTTTCATAACCATGTTGACTCAAAAGTTTGTTGGCGTGAGAACCAACATAACCCGCACCACCGGTAATTAGAATCATAACCTCTATAAAGTATGTTTATTTCTGATCTTAAATTGCTGGTATGTTTGAGGAGTTCTTTGTCTCAAATTTTTCACTTCTCGGCCCGTTCCCGTATGTAACAAATGACCTTTAAAAAATATTCATTTTATCATTTCGACGCTCTTTCTGTCATTTCGACCGAAGGGAGAAATCTATTGATAAAGCATAAAATGTTCACGTCGCTAAAACTCTTCACAATGACATTAGGCATAGTTTTGCAAAGTTCTCGAGACAAGATAGAAAACAGATATTCAACATTTCATGAATGACATTCAACGAAGATAGTACTGCTAAAAAGTTGAGGATATTTTTCAGCAAGAATTTTAATACGGTTTCCGTACCCCCAGTAGTGACTGATAAATAAACCTGATTGGGCTAGTTTTTCCTGCAGGCTTGAAAAACAAAAGGCGTGGATGTGTTCAGGGTTAAAGACCTCCGGGTGGGGTAATACTCCGATAAGTAATTGAAGACGAAAGCGCCAGTACGCCAAATTGGGAACGGAGATCAGCGCCTTGCCGCCAAATTTAAGAACCCTTCTGATTTCTTTTAGAACATGAGTGAAGTCGTAGACATGTTCAAGGAATTCCATGCATATTACTGCATCATAATACCCGTCCGCAGCGGGGATGTCTTCAATATCTATATTCAATCGCCATGATTTATCTAAAAAACTTGATGCACGATCAATTGCTGTCTTTGAAAAATCTAAACCGTGAATTTCAATTTGTGGATGGTCATTTTTGATCACTCTGGCCAGGTACCCGGTGCCGCATCCAATATCCAACAAACTCTGTGGTTGGTGAACTGAGACCCAATTTCGGGCGATTTTAAGCCTGGGAAGATTATTATACTTCTCAATTTCGTTCAATGAACTATGCCAGTTCCGATCGTGCAATGATTCAGGTGCCGATTCTTTCATAGTCTCCTAACGGTTTCTCTATAAATCCTTCATTTTTTTAGCGAGCCACTTTTCATCTTTTGTCTCTTGGATTACGCGTAAAATACGTGACGGCATAAAGCGCTTGATGATTCTTCTTACAGACCAATATTCTTCACTTTCCTCGCAACGGTTGCATAAAAAATTAGGCGGCAAATTTCGGCCATCGTAAATTTTTTGCAGATTCTCGACGAATCGGTCGCCATTCCATACTTCATCTATGGTAGAGTTGCTTAAATTGCCTAATATGACCTCTCGCGCCATGTCATGGCAGCATAGAAGAACATCGCCGTTAAAAGATATCACCATTTCATAGAATGGTCTTTCTGTCTGGCATCCGGCAATCCTTTTTTTTGAGACTGTATTCACCTCGCTGACTAGTCCAGCCCTTGACAAAGCCCTATCTATGATTACAGTTACATTCCTGGATTGCCAGAAAGAGCGCATCTTTTCTTCTTCATCAGAGGCCCAATGAAAGGAAACAGCATTTATACGGATTCTGTTTGTGGGAAATTTCTTTAATAGATAGTCTATATTGTTCATGGTTGTATCATAATCAAGGCGCATAATGCTTTCGTATGTCTTGCGGCTTATTCCATGAAAACTGATATTGAAAAATCCGTTAAAACCAATTTCAACGAGAGAATCCACAATGGCAGGAACCAGAAGCGACGCGTTGGTATTGAAATAGATATGTATATTCCGGTCCATGGCATACTTGGCCCACTTTGCAATGTCCTTTAAAATAAAAGGCTCGCCCATTTGGCAATATGCTAGGACGCCTGTGAAATTGTGTCGATCCATCAAGCCTTTATAATCATCTATAATTTTTGTGTATAAGTCCCATGACATAAAACCCATGGGGTTCACCTTGCTTAGTTGGGAGTATGGGCAGATCCGGCAACGCGCATTGCAATAACTGTGAATATCAAGTAGGAGACTGCTGGGGTAGGGGAGGCGTTTCGATAATTGACCTTTGGTATGTTGCATCATTAATTTAACGATCAGTATCCGCCAGGATGCGGTGTATTCCAGTAACACCTAAAGAGACATTTAACATTAATATCCTGATAGGTTTTTCTATCAACGATTTTCCTTCCGAAAACCACCTAAGAGATGAAAAACTCTGTAAGCTCTCCAAGAAATGGCCTTTTCCTGCATGAGATCAAAGAATGCGTCATTTCCACCGACATCATGAGACAAAAGCAAACCTCCTGATTTCAAGTGCTTCCATACTGTTCTAAATTCCCACGTCATGTGCTCATATGTATGAAGGCTATCGTGTATGAAACAATCAATTTCTCCAACACTATCCAATAGTGGCCCCAAAAGTTCCTTTGAATCGCCCATGTGCAATGACCATCTATCTCTGAGATATTGAGGGACGATCCAACCACTTGTCTTACCGGACAATAAAGTATCTGGCGGCAGATCAATAGAATACAGTTTTCCCTTTTGATTGTCTTCGAGAGCGCGCAAAATGTATGCGGATGAAACTCCAGCAGATACCCCCGTTTCAACTATGCATGCAGGTTTTAACAATCTTGTAAGGACGTAAAGCACAGATAATTCTCGCTGGGTCATTTGTAACGCATAGCTATTCTTGTACTTGCTGAGCGATTCTGAAATCTCTTCCCAGAATTTGATATTTCCAGTCAAGTCTCCGTATGCTGTATTAATCTCCCCCGATGAACATCCCCATTGTCCTGCGAAGAATTCGACAAATGCTTTTTCAGAAACTCTGCGATAGTGGTATTTAAATACCTTTATAGTGTGATGAGGGGCTTTCACAGCATTATAAATATGTTTTGGTTTTGTAATTGTTAAGATATATTTTATCTGTCTAAAGAATTCTGTAATCATAAACGCTGGTCGTGATATGGGGTCTTGCTATTATGATCGGATAATTTGCAGATTTACTTGAGGTGGGCCTGGACTAAGATTACTCGTTCACCTGCATTTTTCTAATCTAATATAGTTTCTTATTGTCCTCGCCCGGACTTCTGCACATTGCAGTGTATTAAAAACCTGTTCGTTATAACCAGTTGTTGACTGTCAATTGAACTATTAACGCACTTCTTGTAAGCAACAAATAAGAGGTCTCAAAAAACATTTCACGTCTTTCTGGTAATGATCACCTGCCGGAGAAAACAGGGAAGATGATTATTATGAACGGGAGGCTTTCTGTTAAAAGGGAATTTGTCTGTATAATGGAATAGTAGAAAGAAAATGAAAGAAAAACAGGAAACTGTCAAAATTTCAGTCCGCCGGTCTCCAAGTTGACAGTAAAGTTTGCGTTGAGCGAACGGTAGTGGAGAAAGTAATCTTTAACAAATTTCGCCTTGTAGCCGAGGGTTACAAAGAAATCCTTGTGTCCGTAATGGGCGAAGGTTCGCATGATGTGCCCCAGGATAGACCTACCGCCGACCGTCAGCATGTGTTCAGGTACAGCCAGTGTATTCGGAGAGACGACTGCCAAAACTGTCGGCCAAAAGGATAACTTTCATTTGCTTAAGCTCCAGTCGTATTGAATATCCCTGGTTTATATTTACAGGCCAATGCCCTCGTACCTCAGAACGCTTTTCTTATCCAGCATTCGACGACCATCAATGACCAGTGGCTGTTCTTGCCTCCCAGCGAGCAGATTCGGAATTTCATGAAAATGTTGCCAACGAGTCATAATCAGTATTGCTGACACCCCTACAATCGTATTCCTTAACTCATCTTGAAAGTCAACTGAACTGCCGAATACCTTTTCTGCTTCATGCCGTGCGATCGGATCATAGACTTTGACAACGGCATTTTCGTCAAGCAATATTTTTGTAACCGTAATAGAGGGAGATTCACGGATATCATCAGTCCCTGGCTTGAATGCCATCCCCAGCACAGCTACTTTCAACCCTTTCAAGTTTGGGTAGTGCTTTTTCAACATTTCAATCATTTTCTGGGGCTGTCTGGTGTTTACCGCAATTACAGCCTCCATTAGGTTCATTGGAACCCCCATTTTTTTTCCATAGGCGATCAAAGCATTCACATCCTTCGGGAAACAGCTTCCACCGAAGCCGCAACCAGCAACCAGATAAGTTAGCATTGAAGGGAAAATTCGTTCACCACTGGGTAGCATAGGAGTGAAACGTCTGTCAAAGTGAACTCCTTGCATTGCTTCTACTACATCAACCCCCACGGCGGCGCACAGATTGCCGATTTCGTTGGAGAAGGAAATCAGCAGTGCCAAAAGAGAATTGCTGGCATACTTAATCAATTCTGCGGTTCTGGAATTGGTACGGACCTTGTCCACGTTTCCGAAAGCGCCATAAAGATCATTCAGAATATTAATCGACCGTTCATCAATACCACCTAAAACTATACGATCGGGATTCATAAAGTCGAAAATAGCTTCTCCTTCCTTGAGAAACTCAGGATTCATCCCGACACCAAAGTCTTCTCCTGCCTTTTTGCCTGACGCCTGTTCTAAAATCGGCACCACTACATTCTCGGTTGTGCCCGGAACGACCGTACTCTTGACGACAACAAGGTGGTAGCCAGCCTTCTCCTTAAGCACAGCCCCGATCTGTTCCGCCACTTTCTTGACATACTTCAGATCAATCTCAGTACCATCAAAGGGGGTCTCCACAGCAATTAAAGATAGGTCCGTATCCATTACAGCGTGGCGGAGATCTGTGGTAGCAGTCAAATTAATATAAATATTCTTTCGCAAAAGTTCCGATAAACCAGGTTCATAGATGGGAGGAATACCTTTATTTATTTTTTCTACTTTGGCTTGATCAATGTCCACACAGATAACTTTGTGTCCTTTCTCTGCCAAGCAAACACCCGAGACCAAACCAACATACCCAGTTCCGACTATAGAAACATTCATTTACGCATCCTCAGCTATCTGATTATCGCGGTACCAAATAATGGAACGGCGCAAGCCTTCTTCAAATAAAATTTTCGGGTCATAACCCACCTCTCTCCTTGCTTTCTCGATCACTGGGCATCGCCTATTAGGATTGTCTGCCAGATAGGCTTTATCATTACTTTGCTGTCTGACAACTTTTCCTTTATAGCCTAATAATTCTTTAGAGAGCTCCACAAATTTTTCCGCCAGCGTTGTCATTGATACTTCCGGTTTCTCAATTCCGATGTTATATGCTTCACTGGGACGACCATTGACCAAGATTTTGTAATAGCCAACGATTGCATCCGCAATGTAGCAAAATGTGCGAGTTGGGAAACCATCGGAGAGCATTACGATATCACGTCCAGCAAACACATCCCGTGCAAAGTCTGGCAACACGCGGCGATCGCTGATCTTCAAGCCAGGACCGTAATTATTGAAAGGACGTGCAATTTTTACGGGTATCTCGTACTGCTGTGCAAAGTTAACGCAAAGAGTTTCACCGTACCGTTTCGATTCATCATAACAGGCACGAGGGCCAGTGAAGGACACATTGCCTCGATAGGTTTCAGGCGTAGGGATGTTTTCCGGTGTCGGATCACCGTAAACTTCACTCGTGGAATAAAATAGGAAGCCGTTAATTGATTTACCTACTTGCTTTTGCTGTTTGCTATACTCCAGCAACAATCTGACACCGTTCACGTTGGCATCCATTGTTTCGATCGGAAATTTTCGATAATACGTGGGGGAAGCAATCGACGCAGCGTGGATTATGTAATTGAAATCAGCAATATCTGTGGGCAATGGATGGGTTATATCGTGATCAACGAGGGTTAGGTTGGGATCATCTTCTGAGCCAGTGAGCCAATTGGGCATCCCTCGGATATAGTTGTCGTAGACCGTTAACTTGATAGAAGCTGTGCCACCAATTTTGTTCCATTGCAGAATCGATTGAACCAGGTAATAACCCAGAAATCCAGCTCCTCCTGTGATCAATAAATTTTTCCCTGCCATCTGGGAAAACTCAGCTTTGAGATTACCGCAGATATAGTCCAAATCGGTATTAATGACGTCTTGAGCAGTTTTCATTTGTTTGAACTTCTTCCCTGCTTAAAAATGATCGAAACACCAAGTTGGTGGATCTAAATACTCAGCCAAAAAGAATTGATGCCGGCATGGCCGGTGATTAGGGCCGAGGTATTATTGATAAGGACTTCCTTTTTTACGGTTAAATAAAGCCGTTTATCAAAGATAACACATCGATTCCACTTGAAATATAATCTGTTTTCAGCCATACTCCTTTCAAGTATTTCAACCTGTAGTGGCCTGCCCCCAGAACATTTACCACATGTTAAGTTAGAATTCTGCCATTTTGAGGTCTCCCAAAAAACTGTACCAGTTACGTCCTCAGTTTTCCGGCCTCAGTCGTTTGTCCTTATATGTGATAATTGCGACACCGACTGGTTCTTTCAACACAGATGGCATGATAAGACTTATTGACCGAGAGTTTCAACATAATAGTCAGCTAAATCATCCCATGTTTTTTTTTCACTCCAATCAGGGAAAAGAGATTTAACAGGGTCCGTATTGATTCTGACTCTCGGTTCAGGAAAATCCAATTGCTCTGCGAAATCCAGTGAACAGGGAAGGGCAATACGGTCTGACATTTCTTTTGCAAATCTTTTAGCAAACGCCCCTTGGCTTTCAGCATAACCGCTGGGATGAAATGTTTTAGCGAATTCAGTTTTTACTAAATTTTCCGCAAACCATGTGTATGCTTTTGAAAGCAATGACACATGAATATTATCGCGCACGTAATCCGGAGTTGCAACTTGAGGTGTTTTACGCTCATACCACATTTTGATAAGATAGGTTGTGAATCGAGGTTCTTCATAAGGACCAAAGGGGTTGGGGATAACAAATTTGCCCAATTTGATGCCAAAATAATCTGCATAATACTTAAAAAAATCAGACGTTAATCCTTTCGATAATCCATAAGGTGAAAATGCGCGCAATCCATCAGATCCCACCCCTTCATTATGCTCAAATATACTGCCAGTAAGCAACAAATGGTTACTATCTTTCTCTTTTAATATCTTTAAAACGTTTTTGATGTTTAAAGTGTTGTCTTGTAATGCCGCTACTACATCAAAATCCATACTTCTATAATTTATCGCATGCGCGTCATGATGACACAAGAGATGGATTTCATTTTGATTTTCAATTAATTTAATAAATTTGTCAGATCCAAAACTGCAATCAAAGACACAATGCGCCATTTTTATGAGTTCAGCGACACGAGTTTTCCGAATACCTTCGTATTTGTCAAGTGAGCCTTTGAATGTCGCAATAACCTCGTGTCCTGTTTCGGTTAAGGATTTGATGAACCAATATCCGGTAAATGAACTGCTGCCAGTGAATAGGATTTTCATAGCGCGTTTCTCAATGATTAAGGCAAGATTTCGGATCAAAATCAAATTGATTTTTATCTTTGTCAGATATGACGGATGGCTGTAATGGCCACTGGATATTAAATTTAGGATCATTCCAACGAATGCAACGTTCTAGATCTGGTGCATAAAATTCAGTTACCAAGTATAAGGTTTCGGTATTATCTTCTAGAGTTAAAAAACCGTGTGCGAATTCTTTTGGAACGTACATCATTTTTCTATTTTCTGCTGACAATTCCGCGCCAAAGTGTTGACTAAAAGTAGGAGAACTTTTACGTAAATCGATAATAACGTCATATAAAGCGCCCTTTACACAGCGAACAATCTTAGTTTCAGCCTTTGGAGGTAATTGATAATGCATACCTCTCAGGGTTCCCTTATAAAGGCTTAAGGAATTGTTTACTTGTACAATATTGCGATCTAATCTCAAATTGTCGTACTCATTGGCGCAAAAAAACCGTGCAAAAAAACCGCGATCATCACCTCGTTTTTCTAGGTCAATAAGATAGGCTCCCTTTAAAGGCGTTTCTGTGAATATCATTTCGAGCCCCCTTTTCGTTTACAATAAATAAGGGTTAATCGCTTTTCTAATTTTCTTAAACGTACAAACTACACCCGTACGTTTTGCAGATTTTGCCGAATTGATTGATCCATCGCGATCAATGCTATAAGTAATTTCTGGATTCAAAGCACCCATTGGATATTGTGGCTAAATGCATTACGCAGTCATGTCCTTCAATATCTTTTTCAATTAATTGTCTAACATTGTTGATCAATTTTTTGTCAGGGCGTGTGAATGTCTCCCATTCACAACCATCTAAGACTTTAAATCTCAGCCAGTTACGTAATGCCCATGTAACTTTAGAAGATCAACAAGATGAACTCCTATATAACCACAATAACCTGTAACAAAAAACTTTCATTACTTGACTCCTCCCTGAGTTATCTTCTCCAAAGGGCTTTTCCCGAGAGCCATAATTTGTTGAGCTGGTCCAGATCCCTTTGAGTATCCATGCAGGCCCAGAAACCATTGTGTTTAAAAATGAATAGTTCATTATCAAAGGCAAGGCTTGTCAAGGGATTTTTTTCAAGTACACATGACTCATCTTTTGATAAATATTTTACAAAGTCTCTTTTGAAAAAGAAGTACCCACCATTGATCCATCTTTCACTGAATTCAGGCTTTTCTTCGAATCTTATTACTTGATTGCCTGATAATTTTAATTCGCCAAAACGTGAAGGCGGATTTACACCAAGCATCGTTCCAATTTTTTTATGAGAAAGATGAAATTCAAATTCCTCAATTAAGTTGACATCAGTTAAACCATCGCCATAGGTTACCGCAAAATTTTCTGCTTCACCAAGATACTTTTCTGCTGCAATGGCGATGCGCGCACCCGTCATTGTAAATTCGCCGGTGTATGCAATTGTGACCTCCCAATCTTCATCGTGATCTATAGAATGAACGGAGCAGGTATTACTATCCAGATTGACAGTAAAGTCACTGTTCATGGAAGCATAGTTTAAGAAATATGACTTTATTACTTCTGATTTGAAGCCCGTACATAAAATAAATTTTCTGAATCCATGTCTATTATAATATTTCATAATATGCCAAAGAATCGGATAATTACCGATAGGTATCATTGGTTTGGGACGAAAATCAGTTTCTTCTTTAAATCGTGTACCTAAACCACCGCATAAAATGAGAATTGGTACTTGAGAAATATCAATCATTATCACCTCCAGATTTAAGAGATTTATTGATGATTAAGTGAGTCTTTGTCGAACTAGATTTGATATATGCTTAGAGACACCTAGAGACCTTTGCATAATTTTGTAAGACCTGCTACAAAAATAGACGCAGGGAATCATTGGATAGTTTCATTTGTTTTTTTAGAATAATAGATAAGGTAAAGTAGTGCCTTGGCAGCAAAATAGAATGTTAAAAATGCTAAAAACCAGATTTCCAATTTGAACATCGCAGATATAGTCAACAGCAACAATTGGTTGTTTAAGGAATCAAGGTTGATAAATATTAAGAAGCACCAATTTGTGCTGAATCGGGATGTGCCAATTATTCTCTTTGCTTGTGATTCAGTATAAGCCGGAACACCCTCCTTGCGTAATTTAAATGTGTCGTATGAATTTTCGAAGAACATAGCCCATAATTTGAATATTGTAATTAGTGAACCGAAGAGGAAGGGCGCATAATGAGCATGTTCTTGTAAAAATGATGAAATAATCGGGTCAGCAATGCCAGCTCCGGAAAGATATAATCCAGTTCCCAGAAAGAATAGATAATTTGTGTCAATAAGAGTTCCGATTAGGCCATCCAGGTAAATCCCCCAAAGGGTGACATCTTTTGTGGTTCTTGCCATATTACCATCGACAGCATCAGAAATAGAGTATAATGCGATAAAAATGATTCCGGGCCAGATGGACCATCGGAAAGAGTATGCAAGGAAAAAACATCCGAATATTCCCAATAAAGCTCCGAAATACGAGATTCGTTCGGCCTTCGTTGTAATTTTTAGAATTACGTAAGTTATATAAAATGAGATTGGACGAACAAAGAAGTAAGTGAGAGGGAATTGCTTTTCCCATTTCTTCTTTTGTATATACGCCTCTTTTATCTGTTCTAATGAATATCGTGTAGTCATGCCATATATTAATTGTTCTTATTGAAATTTTTTCGCAGCTATAACATCATTAATTACGCTATTAATTTTTGTTACTGCCAGGTCATAAGAAAAATATTCATCCACTCTTTTTTTGTTTTGAATTGCTTCTGCTCTTCTGTGAGATAGATTTGATGCAAATGATATCATTGCCTGTACTAAGGATTTGACGTCTCTGCGTTTAACGAAAAATCCTTCACTGCCAAGCAACTCTCTGTGAGCATCAATATCTGTAGCGATAATTGGCAGCTCCATTGACATTGCCTCAAGAAGAGTGAAGGGGAAAGCTTCTTTAGCCAAAGAGGGCATGATGAATATATCTGCTGCGGAGAGAAGAGAAGGCATTTCTATCCTCGGATAAAGCCCAAGTAATTTAACGTGGTTCTTTAAGACTTTTGACTGCTTCAAATGATTTTCAAAGTATAATCGATCAGGGCCTTCCCCTTCTCCTGCTATAAAAAGGTGTGCATTGGGTACCTTTATTACGACCTCCTCAAAAGCATCCAGAACAGTGTGAAAGCCTTTGGGTCTCCAAAGAGATCCGACTAACAAAAAAATGATATCATTTTCGAATATACCAAATTGACTTCTGACATTATGTCGGGCCACTTCATCGAGCATAAACCCGTCTTTCGGTGACAGCCAGTTGTGAATAAGAGTTATACGTTCGTGAGGAATTCGATATAAACTTTCCATCCCTCTGGCAACAGTCGGCGATACAGATACAATCCTTTGACATTTGCTGAGGAAGGGGATTTCAAGTGTAAGTATTCCATAAAGGAGCTTAGGAACAGACTTACAAATGTAGCTTCCCAATGGCCTCAAACCATCAACTTCTTGGAACATATCGTAAAAGTGTCTGAAACGCAAACTATGTACAATTGCAACTATCGGAATTTTACAATCCATTATCAATTTCATTGCGCCCCATACCGCTTCGCCTTCTGAAAAAGTACAATCGACGGGTTTCTTGTTATGAAGTCTTAAAAAGGCTTTGTTGGATTCTTTGTACCAGGTTTTATCATTTATATCAGTGCATTTGCCGAGAGCAGGTATAACAGTAAGTGCACCGTTTCTTATTTCTTCTCCTTCTCTTGTAATAAGCGATACGGCATATCCTTCTTGAAGAAGCAGGAAAACAAGGTTCTTTGTATGAGTTTGAACGCCACCCATGTGACGCGACTCTTTAGATATCCCTGTCGCTGATAAGACACAAATATGAAAGCTTTTACTTGAAGAAACCAACAATATATCAACTCCGTGTATTTTTTAGCTTTGCATTTGCATTACAACTTTTCCTTGAATTGAGTTTTTTCCGGTATTTTTATTTAAGGTGTTTCTTTTATCGACGATGTAAATATTTGGTTATTCTTTATGCATCTTTGGCCATCCTTATAATATCCATCCCAGTTCCCTTTCAGGAATTTTTTCAATAGGGGAATAGGTTTGTGAGAAAGCGTGCTCCACAGCTTCTCGTATTAAGCGTTCCTGGTTATAGGCGAGGAGTGCAAAAGTAATGAGCGGTCTTTCGTGTGCCGTCATCTCTACATCACTCTATTTTATCTTGCTCCATCCCAAGCGGGATTTCAGTTTTTCGCGAAATTCAATTATCCAATCAGGGCCTACGATTCGGTATAGTGTCCGCAGGGAGTAGATTGCGGAAATCAGAGTCAAAAGGCTGCCCAAAACCAACGCGATATTTTGAGCCGCAAACCGCGGAATCAGGAAAGTCAGAGCCACGCCGACAGAACCTACGACAATGAAGCGTAGGCTGGTGGTAGACCAGCGAAATCCGGAGAGATGATTGACCACCGCCATCATCATTACCGTGAAAAAAACATGAAGAGCAAAAAAGGCTATGCCAATTCCTTCAAGTCCGAAATACACAACGCCTATCCATGCCAGAGTCACATGGACAGTATTTGCCGTCAGATGTGTCCAGAAATATATCTTCCCCTCTCCTTTGGCTAAAAGAATATAACTTAGCGGCCAAGCGACGACGCGCAGGAAAATCCCCAGGATCTGCCATCGCAGAACGTAATAGGCGGGGATAAAACTGGCAGAATAAAAGAGTGGGATAATCAGGGGTGCAAAGGTCAACGTCGCCAGGATGCCCGGCGCCGCCACGAGCAGCCCTACTTCCGTCTGCTCGTTCACCATTCGATTGCATGCTTCATTATCTACGGCCACGGCAGTGAGGCGCGGATAGAAGTCTCTGCCCATGGCACTGAGAATAACATCGATGTAGAGTCCGGATAGGGTGGCAGCCGCCAGATACAGACCCACACCATCAAGACCGATCTGCCGGACTACCAGGATCTGTATTAGGTACATCGCTGCGGTACTCATCAGACCCACGGCCATGATGACCAAACCAAGGGCAAGCAATGCCCTCAGTTCCCGAAGAATTTCCCTCCATCCAATGGCGATTCGTGCTACAGGGATCTTGCGGGCGTACCACCAGGAGGTCAGGATGGTCATGGCGCCGACAGTGATAAGAAGGGGCACGATCCCTTCTTTGCCCCAGAGAAAGATCATGGGAATGCCAACCACGGTTCCCAGGAGGGCTTCAAGTACGCTCAGAATCGCCAAATCGGCGATCCTTCGCATCCCTTGGACGAGTGCAACCTGTCCTGCGGAGACGGCGGCAAGAAAAATAGTAACCGATAGCACGGCGATCTGCCCGGAATGCGTGGCATCGCCAAAGGTGAGCAGCGAAAGGGGTTCAGAGAGGATGATCGTCAGGAGCATTCCCAAAGCACCGAGGACAAGAGCAGCTCTCCTGAGGGTAACGATGGTGCGTACGATCTTCCGCTGATCACCTGTCCCTTCCGCCTCGGCAATCTGACGCACACCACTCGACCCGATTCCCATGCCTGTTATGGCGCCGACAGTTCTGGTCACGGCATCATACATTCCCATGAGGCCGATCCCTGCAGGCCCTAGAAGCACAGCCAGAATCTTGGTACGAATGATGCCGATTAGGATCTTGATTACCTGCGATCCACCTACCAGTGCGGTGGATTGCAGGATCTGGCCATAGGACTGGTTTTTGGTCGTACTATTCAATCTTTAATAAAGTTGACTTGGACAAAAGTGATTTAATTTCAAAGCTTGATATTCCCCTTACAAAAAAAGGTTTGAGAAGTTTTATGTTGCAAGGGGATCAATTTTCAATGGTCCTTTTGCCGCCGTCTTTTCGATTTCTGGAATCATTATAATCATCGCCGTTAAAAACCAGAACGGTTCCATGATGCGGACGATGATGAAGGTGTTGGTTCCAATACCATGTGTAACCATGGCAATAAACCCGGCAAGATAGCCGAGAGAAAGACCACTAAAAAGCGGGTCTGTGGTGGCTTTGTATGTATGTAAGGCATTCATATAGATGGAAAAAAGAAGAATAAAAAAAGTGATACCCCCCAAAAGTCCCGTCTCGGCAAGGACGCGCGGATATTGCGCATCAAGAAAACGATATCCCGTAATGCCATAGCCAAGTATTGGCTGAGTGACGAAATCCTTTTCAAGAGTATTTTTCCATGCCAAAAACCTGGCGGATGTTGAGGTGTCAAGCGTTGTTTTGCCAACGGTGACTTGTCCTCTTTCCTTCGGTTGAGTAAAAGTAAAAGCCGCCCTTTCTTTAACACTCTTGGGCAAGATAAACGGGGATATCAAAACAATAATGATTAATGCCACAATAATGGGCCACTTTCTTCTACTAAAATAGAGGAGCGTCATAACCATGGGAACAAGTGAAACCCAGGAGGCTCTGGAAAGCGTCAAAGAAATTGAAATCACGATGAAAAAGGAGAGCGTGCCCAAAAAGATTTTTTGTTTTCTGGAGCCGCCATAGCCCAGCAAAAGACCCAGGACGATGGAGAGCATGAGAACAAGATAGCCTCCAAGCGTATTGGGTTCACCTTCTGAGCCTTCAAATGGCGCGGAGACCCGGCCACCGACTGGTACTTGAGAGATAGCAATTATGCAAACGACAAAGCAGACAACCAGGATGGTAAACAGGAACCGCTCAATCTGTTTTTTTTCCCTGAGATGGTTTACGGCTATGAAGTATATGATAAAATATTCAAAGTATTTCAAAAGAAAAAAGAATCCTGAGATTCCTTTTACTCTCCCCATCATATATCCAAGGAGTGTTGAAATCAGGCAGACGACAAAATAGTATGTAATGGGTCCGTTTAATGGTGTTCGTATAAAGAGCCCTAATTCTTTTTTGATAGCGGTTCTTAAAAACCAGCTCAATCCTATGATAACAAGAAGGATGTCGTCCATTCGCATGGTGAACGGACGCCCGCGGCCGGCCAGTTCTGTTGGTTCTCCCACAATAAACTGTGGTCCAAGGAGCATGGAAGCGATCAGGATATAGAGGGCGATCTCTGTATTAATGAAACTGACGATACCAATAACAACAGCGCCGACAACCGCAAAAGCGACGCCTGTGGAAGCCTTTGTAATGAGGAGGCCTCCCCCGAGCGTTATTGCAACGACCATTGCCAGTAAGAATATTGCTTTGGCATCGATTTCTACGTGACTTAGTCTATTCATATCGGTGGAATGTGATTGTTTGCTGTTTGGAAGTCACCAAATTAGATTCCCGCCTGCGCGGGAATGACAGAGGTGGATGGATTCACGCCGGAGCCTGCACTCGAATGTACCTATCGGGGGCGGAAATGAACGGGGGACAGTGGACTCCCGCTTACGAGACTGTTTCGTAATAGGGGAAAATGTCATTCCTCACATTAGTTTCAGAATGACAGAAGGGGGTTCGAAATGGCATTTCACCTCCCGGAGCTTACCCTGAGTAGAAACGAAGGAGTCGAAATGATAGAGATGAAACAGACCCTCACTTTTTATCCACAAGTTTTTTCTTTATTTGTTCAGATGTTTCTCTACAAGTTTTTTCTTTATTTGTTCATATGTCATCCCACCCATCATATCCATCGGGCGATAACTTGTATCCACAAAATTGTAGAATTTTTCAATGAATGAAGAGGTGGCGTAGATGAAGGCGCTCATAATAGATGAACAAAGCGCTATTATGACCAACCAAAACAGGGTTCTTTTTGTAAAGTATCGCCTGGCACGTCGTTTGAGCCTTGAAAAGGCGGTTCTCTTTCTCAATTTCGGTTCAGTCATATTGGTCACTTTATTTCTGAATGGTATCAGGAAAAGACATCTTCTGTCGTTAGGTGTGGAGATGAGCGGATTTAATTCTTCCCTGCTGCCTCAATAGGGAATAACCGGGGAGAGTATACATAACCAAGTGCCCTCTTTATATCTCGCTTTGTTTCTTTAACCTTAAATACCGCGTACCATTCATCCTCCAGGAAATCTGCCTTGACCTTCTGGCCGGGTTCAATCTTCCCTCTGACCTCGGAATTGATTGAACGGTGTGCCCTGATGTTAGTTCTGTCTTTTGCGTAAAGGATAACGCCCCAATCCTTAGCAGACTGAGGACCCGTTGCCTGCTGCGCTTGTATGGCTTCAGGAGGAGATAACCGGGGAGAATATACATAACCGAGTGCGCTCTTTATATCCCGCTCTGTTTCTTTAACCTTAAATACCGCGTACCATTCATCCTCCAGGAAATCTGCCTTGACCTTCTGGCCGGGTTCAATCTTTCCTCTGACCCCGGAATTGATTGAACGGTCTGCCCTTATATTAGTCCTATCCTTTGCGTAGAGGACAACGCCCCAGTCAGTAGCAGCCTTAGGGACTGCTGCAGTTGTTGGTATAGACTCTTTTGGAGGCGTTGATTGCGTGGTACCTGTCGGAGGTTGGATACTCTCCGTAGCAGGTTTCTTTTCGTCTATGGATATTGATTTCTCTTGAGGCATTGTTTGTATCGCGCTTGCCGGAGGTTGAATGTTTTCTGTAGGAGCTTTCTTTTCCTGCATGGCGGGTTTTAGAGATTCAAGCCAGGGGAAAATATTTTCAAGATCATATTGAATGGTACCAGTCTGATAAAGTATGCCGAGAATCATGAATAGGAGAGCAAATAATAGAATTACAATTTTCGATCTTGAAATTTTGACTTCAGGCTTTTCTGCCGTCACCTTCTGCGCATCATCCTGCTGTATTGGTTCCGCTTCAGCTTCAATTGCAGGAGCAGCTATAGGTGCAGTCGCTTCCCTCTTGACAGATTCTTTAGATATAATAATTGATTTAAGGTAACGTGTTAAAGTTTCAGGGACCGCTAATATCCTATCCTTAAATGTAGGCCCCCCCGGCTTTCTATCACCGTAGTAATAGTAATACTTCTTATCGCGGTAGGCAAAATCAGGGCTGATCTCAGCTTTCAAACCATTGAGGACAACACCGAAAATTCGTGCTCCGACATGGTCAAGCTGTGCTTTCGCCCGTTTGAGGGCGCCTCTGGCAATTTTTCCCACCTGATACACAATAATCGCGCCATCTGCAAGGGAACTCCATATTGCTGCCTCTGTAGCAGCGAGAACAGGTGGAGCATCGACCAGTATAATGTCATATTCAGAAGAGGCCTGCTTGATAAGATCAGGCATGAGTTTTGAATTGACAAGCTCGGCCGGATTTGGAGCAGTCGATCCACCGGTAATGATATGGAGATTATCCATACCGGGCGTTTGCATAACCTCGTCCATGCTCATCTTGCCTGTAATAAAATCTGTAATCGTTCTTACAACGCTTCTCCACTCGTAATTGCCTAAAATTACATCGGCGAGTCCTGGTATTGGTTCGATGCCAAATAACTTGGCTATGACAGCTCTCCTGAGGTCTCCCTCAAGAAGAAGTACCTTGTTGCCTCCCTGTGCCATGGTTATGGCCAGGTTAACAGCTACCGTAGTCTTGCCTTCCTCAGGCGATGAGCTCGTAAAAACTATTGTCTTAATGCTTTTGTCGAGATTTAGGAAATTCAGGTTTGTTCTGAGGGCCCTGTAATTTTCAGCCGATGTCGATGTGGGCATGAAGTGTGATATAAGTCTGTTAGTTTTTTTTATTGTTTCGTCATCTACAGCTTTAGAGTACTTTTCCTGAAGAGTCACTTTGAGCTCATCATAATTGACCTGGGGTATAATACCGAGGACGCGGACACCCAGGAATGCTTCAACTTCTTCAATGGCTTCGAACGAAGTATCAAAGGTTTCTATTATGAAGGCAAAAACAATACCCATAATCAATCCAATCATAGTTCCTATGGCGGTATTTGCAACAGTTTTGGGGGGATTGGTCGGTGTTGTCGGCTCAAGAGCGGGCCTTACGATGTTCACCTCTTCTATCTTTTCCGCATCTTGAATCAAAGCTTCCTGATACTTCTTTTCTAGAAGAGTGTACACCTCTCTGTTAACGCCTGCCTCTCTTTCCAATCTGAGTAATTCCAAACCTTTTTCCGGCAGTTTCCTGAGCTGCTCGTCGGTCACATTGATCTGCTGCTTTAGATTCCTGACGTTTGACTCGAGATTCTTTCGTTGGGAGGACAATTGTGACTTCATGCTTGTTATTATTTCATGGGTCTGACTCTTGATATCCTGAATCTGTGGAAAGTTTTCTGTGTATGTAATAAGAAGGGTGTCTCTCTCCAGCATGAGCTGAACCAATCGGTCATTCAAATTCTTGTAGATCGGCGTCGCTTCGTCAAAGTAGAAAGAGGTCTTTGATGTGAGAGGTTTATCTTCCGCTGTGGCAAGAACTCTCTCCACCGCATCGATTTTCTTAAGGATTGAGGAATCAATGTCGTATGCTGCCTGGAGTTTGGAAGCCTCGTTAAGTGAGGCCGCGGACTGCGCATCAAGGGATATCAATTTGCTGTTTTCCCTGTAATCACGTACGGCATCTTCCGACTTTGCGACCTTTTCCTTGACGATACTTAATTGGCTTTCTATAAATTTCTTAGCTTCGACGGTCCTCCTGTTGATATCGAGCGCATGTTCTTCTTTGTAAACCTGAGCAATTGCATTCGCGAAACTCTGGGCAAACTTGGGGTCTTCAGATGTCACATTAATAGTGATGATATCGGTATTGCCTTCCTGTTCTGTTTCGACTTTGCTTTTAAGATCCAGTATAATTTTGAGATATTCTCTACTGCGGCCTATCTGTTCGGAAGAAAGATTGGCCGGTATTAAATTGAGTTTTTTGGCAACTGCTTCCAGAATAATGTAACTCTTGATGACAGCGGCCTGCGTCTCCAGATAGTTAGTGGAAGACCATGAGAAGGCCTGTGAGTAAAAGCCGGTTAGTGAACCGATCTTTTCAATTTTAATACTGACACTTGTTTTATATATAGGAGTAGGCTGCCCTAATACAGCCCAGACAAGGCTGAAAAATCCCATTGAGACCACGGTAAAAAGGATAATGAACTTTCGCTTTCTGATGGTGCGCCAGTAATCTCTCAGGTTAAGGTCATATTGGGCCATTTTGTGGAATTCTCCTAAAACTGCAGAGCGGAAGGGTTTTTAAACCACTGATCCCTGAGGGGGGCAGGATATGCATACAAGTATTGCAAAAGAGGTGTCGTATTTATGATGAACTCATTGATATCGCCGATGACCCTTCTCGGCACGTAGACAAGATCGCCGTCTTGAAGCTTTATGTTTTGGGATAAGTCCCCTTGCATTAAGATCTGATCCAGATTGGCGGATAAGATAATCGGTTTTCCTCTCCGTTCCCTATATTCTCTTACTATTTTTATGTCTGGTTTTATTGCTATCAGGGTGTAACTTCCGGCGTTGGCGATCGCTGCCAGGAGGTCAGGCGCATCCTTCAACCTATATATTCCCGGCTTGTTGACTTCGCCGAAAACATATATTCTTTCACCGTAGTAAGGCAGTTCAGGAACAGTAACCACATCACCATCGTCTATGAGTACATTCTGGGAAGCGTCCGCTCTGAACATGGCATTGTAGAGATTGACGGTGTATTTTTTCCCTTTTCTGATAATCTCTACTGCTCTTAGATCCGCATTTCCCGGGCTAACGCCGCCGATACCAGCGTCCTTGCCTGTTATCGGGCCGCCCGCGGAAACGATGAGATCAAGGATTGTGGTCCTTCCTGTAAGAGGGTACTTACCGGGACCAGAAATTCCCGTCGAAAGGACATTGATCTGACCAAAGAGCAGGGCGCTCTTGCTTTTGTACTCCTTTACGGTCACTTCAATTCTGGGATTTCTGATATATTTCTTTACCTGTTCCGTCAGGATTTCTCTAACCTCCTTGACTGTGTGGCCCGCCACGGGAATATCGTCACCGAAGATATAGGAAATCTTGCCTTCCTGCCTCACCACGACCGTGTAGGTGTTCTGTTTGAAGCCCTCTTCGGTGTGGGCTGTCATTGTGTAGGGAATCCAGTAGTTGATCGTGAGGATATCACCCGGCCCTATGATATATTCCGGTATGCCATTTTTTTCCGTAAAGACGCTGTTTTCCTTAGTCTGGCTCATCTTTAGGATTTCTTCTGCTTCCTTTTGCTCCGTTAGACGCTGCGCAGGAGTGACAATCCCGGATGTTTCGGGAAAATCTTTGACCGATATGCCGCGGGCCTCAAATGTGCAGGCTGAAAGGAAGAGAATTGCGATGCACAAAATATAAAGGGGTAATTTAGTATCACTTGGGCAGAACATTCTATTTTGCTCCTGGTTCAGTAGGATCGCAATCTAATAACCTTGATGAAATATCAGCTTGTCATCTCGAGTGCGAGACTGTGTCGTAAATCTCTTTTTTGCCAAATTCGACCCCTTCTTGTCATTTCAACTGAAAGGAGAAATCTTTTCCCTCTCTGATGAGAGGGATCTTAAAGATTCCTCATCATAATTTAATTCATTAATTTCACTAAAATAATAGCTTAAGTCAAGGCTTTTTTAACATTTTTTCCGGTATCGGGAAAAAACTGAAAATGTGGGATAGTACCTCCCTTACTCGCGCCGTATAGTGCGATGTTATAGTTACCCCGTCCCTGATACAAAGTCTTTGAAGAAGGATTTGACGAGGCGGGAAAAATGTCCTGAATAAAAATTTCATCTTATCGGAGAATGTCCTATTCATTGCCAAGTAAATAAAATAACTGCTGCCTCTTATCCGGCGGTTATTGAACTGAAGTCTCTGAAAAAATCTTTCGCCCAGAGATATATAAGGCGGTTTCAAACGCCCCAGGCATTCTTCAGGTATATTGGATGATGCATAGGAATTGACGACGGAGAGACTGAAATAGACTAATTTATCAAGGTTAAAACGGCGGCTTTCTTCGACAAGGAAATTCCAATCAATATCTTTTTCATAGGCTTTAAGGGCATAGAATATGTCCGTTATGAGTATGAGTCGATCGAAGGAATGGCCGATCCTGAGGGCGTGTTCACAGAGATATATGATAAGGTGTTCGGGGCATAATATATACACATCGGCATCTGCCACCCTAGCGGCAACAGCCTTTTCCCATATACGCTCAATATCTACATGCTTTACAAACATCGTTGCCGGTACCGAGCTGTTCACAATGTGCCAGTGAATATGAAGATTCAAGAGAGACCCATTTTCTTTCCGGTATTCGAGGCTGGCAAGGTAGCCTTCAGGATTGTTTATGGCGCTCGAAACGGAGCTGTCCCTTGCGGTATATCCCTGAGACGATAGCAACTCATCGACAGCGTAGAGGTCACTTTTCTTGACCAGAATATCTATATCTGACATTCCCCTTATGGCAATGCCGGGATAGATATGCTCCGCAAGGGCAATGCCTTTAAGAACGATGCAGGGAATTTCTGATTCTTTAAGAAGAAGGAGAATGCCCTTCAATTTACAGATGACAGAAAGATTTCTTCTCAGATTCGTGTAATACTGGTCCGATAGAGCAGTATAGGTGGCCGGTGGCACCAGATGTTCCGTGTGGTTCTTTCTTAGGTTGTGAAATATTGCTTCGGCAACGCCCTCCTGCCTCATCTTCGTGACAATATAGTCCCAATCGTATTGAGCGGCATCATTTGCAAACAAGCGGACGGATTGATCCCTGAAATCAACGTTCTGAGACGCGCATTTTGGCGAATTAAAAAGGAGACTTAGGATTAGTCTGTCGCAGTTTCGGCAGTTAATGGCAAAGCTCCGCACTCTAAAGTCACGGATTCTCGTAAACATAGGTACTCCTTCTCACTCATGTGAGAAGGAGTACCCTTAAGAAAGTAGTGTCTATCAAAATAAGTTTCATTTTGAATTACATTATATTATAATAAATTAGATGCAAGAAGTAAATAGGTTATGAGAATGGATGCATGGAAGAGTATTTGAAGAATATCGACCGTTTGTCACAAAATAGGGATTGTATCTTCAGGGAAGAAGAGGATGGGGCATTTCTGTTTGATCCTGAAACGGGGAACCTAAAGTTTATCAATAACATGGGAGTTAATATCTATCAACTCTGTGATGGCAGAATGACTGTGGGAGATATTACCTCGTTAGTCATTGAAAATTATGGAGACATATCAAGTAAACAGATCGAAGAGGATATCAAGGTTTTTTTAAAGTCGCTCGTAGAAATGGAGTTTTTAAGAAGAGAAGAAACTCAGCATGACCGATAAGAACGCAAGGTATCCTCTAAACTCCATTTATCTTTACGTCACAGACAGGTGTAACCTGAGGTGTAAGCATTGCTGGATTGAACCTCTATATTGTGAAGATTGTGAAGATAATAACAATAATGAATTCAACCTCAAATATCTCAAAAAGGCAATTGAAGATGCAAGAGAGATTGGTCTGAACCGTGTGAAAGTGACCGGAGGCGAACCTTTTTTGAGAAAAGACATAATTGATATCATCGAATATCTTCATGCGCAAAACATAACAGTGGATATAGAGACAAACGGCACCCTCGTAAACAAGGAAATTGTCGAAGTTCTAAGAGATAATAGCGTTAATCAGGTATCCGTCAGCCTCGACAGCATGACGGCAGAGCAGTATGAAACCTTTCGCGGGGTCAAAGGGTGTTATAACGATGCCATGAGAGGCCTGTCATTATTGGCAGAAGGCGGCATCAATACCCAGATCATAATGACCCTTTATAAAGACAATGTGTCCGAGATCGAAAGATTGGTTGATCTTTCTTCCCAGATGGGTGTCGAATCGCTTAAGATAAATCCGGTCATGCCTACGGGGCGCGGCGTAAAGTTTTTTAAAAACAATGAAAATGTACAGTTCGATGATCTAATAAAGATTGACAGATGGATCGAAGAAGAATTATTGTCAAAATATAATGTTGATATACACTTTGATATCCCCATAGGTCTCAAGTCGCTTAAATGCATAAGAACCAGACAATTATTTGAGTGTAACATTCTCAATATAATTGGCATCCTGTCCGATGGCACAATTTCCCTGTGCGGTATCGGCCAGACGGAGACAGCTCTTAATATGGGGAATATTGCAGTAGACGATATACGTGAAGTATGGGCAAATAATCCCATCTTGCAGAAACTGAGAATGGACATACCGCACAATTTAGAGGGCATATGCGGCCGCTGCATATTTAAGTTCAGATGCCGCGGGGCGTGCAGGGCCTGTGCATACGGCTTGACAGGAAGTCTTAATAGTCCTTTCTTTGTGTGCCATGAGGCATACGAAAAAGGTCTGTTTTTGGAATCAAGAATTATCAATTGAGGTATAAAATGACTCGCAGCTATGACTTGATTAAGGATAATAAGGAAGAGGGAGATGAGCCTCTTCGCCTGAGTGACATTGAGAATCTAAAGTCTGAAGAAGGCAAATCATACGAGACTCCGGAGGCGCGTTCCTCGCAGGATGAGAAACAGATTGAAAATGCCGAGCTGCTATATGTCGGCCTCCAGAACTATATGCGCGAGGTCAGGGAGAAGGTTAAGGCCAATAAGCCCATTGAACTAGAGACGGCATTTCCACTAATTCAGCAGATTACAGCATCAAGAAGGACGACGGAAAGAGTTTATCAGTTAACCAATACATTTTACCATGGAAAAGACTACTATATCTCTCATCCCGTAAATACGATGGTATATGCCATAAAGATTGGGTTGCGTATGGGATACACCCGTGAGAAACTTAACGATCTTGCGCTGGCGGCCCTTCTTCACGACGTTGGGATGTTTATGATTCCTGAAAATATTATTGCTAAGGAGGGCTCGTTGACCGAATCTGAAGTAGCTCTGATAAGAAGACACCCTGAACTGGGGAAAAATCTTCTGTTCAAGTTTAAAGATGAATTCCCCTGGCTTGCTCGCGCTGTTCATGAACATCAGGAAAGAGAAAACGGCCAGGGTTACCCCCGGGGAATCAAAGGGGATGACATTGCAGAGTACGCGAAGATTATAGGCATATGCGATTCGTATGAGGCTATGACACACAACCGCCCCCATAAGAAGGCAATTATGCAGTTTGCCTCAGTAAGGGAATTGATCGAGACAAAGGACCTCTTATTTCCCACAAAAATACTGCGAGCATTTCTTGAGGAGCTATCATTGTATCCGATAGGAAGTTACGTAAAATTAAATAACAATGCCATAGGACTGGTTGTTGATACAAATAAAGACCAGCCGATGAAGCCGATAATCAAAATCCTCTTTGACGGCCATGGGGATAAAGTAACCGAAGAAAAGATTATAGACTTGAAGGTAAATACCGTCTTGAATATTCTCGGCGGCATATCGGAAGAGGAATTGCCAAGCTAAATGGAACAACTGATTCTCTCCATAGCGGACATTCGCATAGCTGTTCGTGTGGAGAAGCACCTGGAAGGATTCTTAGCGCCTTTAACTACACTCTTCAGCGGATTTCTAAGTAATGCCAGTGAACCAGCCGCCTTTCTAAATGTATCTTATGATCATCTCCGGACATACCCGAACTTTAAAGACATGACTGCTGATTTGCATGCGGAGAACTGCCCGGCAGGCAAGGAATTGATTAATCAGATTGGGAAAGTTTACCCGATATCAAGGCATTCTATCGTCGTTGGGTATTTGAATGGATGTCTCGCCTATAATCTATCATCCAATGAAGCCTATCTCCTGCTCTTTGGGTCACATGATCAAAACAATTTCGTGGCAACTCTTCATAAAATGCTATTCATCTTTTTTTCCTTCGTCTTAGGTGAAAAAAACAGATTCTTGGTGCATGGCGCGGGATTAGAGGATAAACATGGCGAGGGAGGCTTTCTCTTCCTGGGGGATTCAGGCACGGGAAAAACAACCGTTGCGAGTTTTGCCGGTATGGACGCAGTTCTTTCGGATGACGCTCCCGTACTCGGCACGGAAGATGGTATTTTCTACATATTCTCGTCACCTTTCAGCCAAGTTAACATGTTTGAGGAAAGATCAAGCGATTACTTCCGTAAGAAGGTTCAATTGAGGAGACTTCTGTTTTTAATTAAGGCGGATGAGCTTAGAGTGTTACCGAGGGAACGTCATACAGCTATGATGCAAATGTTAAAGTCACACGTGCACTCATTTGAGTTGCTGAATAGGGAATTAAGAATCAGTGCATTTAACTTTTGTTATGATTTATGTCGTTCTATTCCCGCCTATGATCTCTATTTTCAGAAGAATGATAAATTCTGGGATGCTCTAAACGGAGCGTCGCGAGGTACAACTGCCTTATCTTAAGAGTCGGCACTTCCCGTGTTGAATTTTCCCTAAGGGGTACTGCCCGTGTGACATTGGTTTTTACGTGGAATAGCGCCATTGCGGCATTGAGCGTTAGCAGCATGTGACCCAGCAGCACAGTTGTTGTTACCGGGAGATCCTCCTGACGAACAGGCGGCGGCTGGCTGAGCGTAAGCGACCCCGGCGCCAAGATCAAGAATCTGGGGAGGTTCATAGGGGAGTTTGAATTTGGATTTCACGTGCATATCCCTCCATTTCCTTTTGCGAATTCGTTATATCTAACTTATATGGGAATCCCTTGTCTTTATAAATCCTGTAACAGGACATGGGATCAGCGTTAAAAACAGAACCTGATAGTTCATAAGAAACGGCAGGGCAGCCCCCAACACAGAGTGATTTGTACTCACATCCGTTGCAGGACTCAATTTCGTCCAGAGAAACAGAAGACCTTTTTCTCATTTCGGAAAAAATCGATGATGAATTCCAAATATCTTGAAAATCAGTTTCCCGAATATTTCCGGCTTTAAATTCCCATAGTCGGTCACAGGGGACAACCCAGCCATCCGGTCTGATTGTACATTTTTGAATGCCACCACCGCAGCCGAAGAGTCCATTTACGACTTTCGGATACTTACTTTCTTGTATTGTATTCTGAGCTTCGAAGTTTTTAAAAAAGCAGCTCATCTCCAGAATGGTTCCAATAACAAAATTTTCGTATGTATCTCTCAATCTCTCGATTTCTCTTGTCATGGCTCTTCTCTGAGAATTTGACAGGATCAGGTTGGGAAGATGACACACGGCGTTGCCAAGGGGAAGGAGTTCATTAAATTTCACAGCCGCCAGTCCGAGGCTCTTCCCGAGAATAATAATCTTCTCCATGTCATGATAGTTGTATCTGGTGACCGTGGTATAGGTGGAGACGTGTCTGTTATGCTTCAAAAGGTTCTCGATTCCTCGAATTGTACGATCAAAACTTCCCTTTCCCCTTTGTTTGTCGTGTATCGCGGGTGTGGATCCGTCGAGACTGACAACAACGCTGAACAGTTTCTTCAACGCTGAAATCCGTTGGGATGTGTTTTCATCAATGAGGGTTGCATTCGTGTTCAAACCGTAATGGAAGTGGTGTTTTTCGATTTCATGCAAAATGGAAAATACATCATCCTTCATGAAGGGCTCGCCTCCGCTGATCCAGAGGGTAAAAACCTTCAATTCGGCAAGTCTCCTGATGAACTTTATCCACTCATCTGTTGTCAGGTCGCTCGTTGAATTACGTGTCGGATAAACGTTGCAATGTTTACAGGCGAGGTTGCACTTGTTGGTAATGGCGATGAAAACATCCAATGGAGCCGAAAGACAGTTCTTCATGATAAAGAGATCAGTCCCTTTCTTTTAAAGGCCATGATGGTCAGAATGATGTCCCGCTTTGCGGCATCCGGCTCCACATCAAAATGATCGGTAATTTCCTGTACCATATTATTGACACTGTTGGCGCCGTTGCAGAGGCTCCAGATATCAGCAGCAACGGCGTTTAACTTCAGCATGTCGCTGTTCTTTCTTGTATCCGCAAGAATCGCATAACTGTCTTCTTTTCTCAACGAGATATCAGGATTTCTGACAGGACTGGCGCTCAGGATTTCCTTCACTTCCATTGAAGTCCAAGTGTATCGCAAATAGTCCAACATGCCAAAGGACCGCACAGAGCCTGTAGCAGGCAGAATGATACCTGTGCCGAACAACACGGAAATAAAATTTCTTCTCGATGTATCCACGACAAATTCCCCCTAAAGGATGCGTTCAGACGGCGACTATCCTGATTATAGTGAGTCTTTTATCACTTTTTTAACAAGGTCCGCACCAACGATCTTTTGCTTCGTGCTGGAGGCAATCAAAAGAGCCAGATCACAGACATTGTTTATCTTTCTCGGTACGCCTTCGGAATACTGATAGATCTCTTCAATAGAGTCGGGAGGAAATATTCCGTTGGTCAGGCCGGCTTTTTCCATTCTATACGCTATATACTTTGCCGTCTCATCAGCATTAAGAGGGTTTAGATGGAATCTGATGGCGATCCTCTGATCGAGCTGTTTGAATTGTCTTATCAAATCCTTCAGCTCCGGTTGCCCTATGAGGACAAATGTCATCAGGAATTTGTCGTTCAACTGGAAGTTCAGCAGCAATCGGATTTCCTCGAAGGTTTCGGTGGGGATCAGCTGCGCCTCGTCGATAATGAGCAGGGTGCTCCTGTTTTTCCTCACATTTTCAAGCAGCCGCGTATTCAATACGGCGAGAAGCTCTGTCTTGGAATTTGTCTTGACATTCAGGCCTATTTGATAGAGCACCTCCTTCAAGAAGTCCAGCGGCTCAAGCGACGGGTTTGTTATCAATCCAATCTCAAAATCCTTTTCAGGAAGCTGCTGGATGAAGACCCTGCTGAGGAGAGTCTTCCCGCTTCCTATATCGCCTGTAAGCAGGGCTGCTCCTTTTCTTCTTTTCACGGCATAGACCAGCCTGGCGAGAGCCTCCACGTGTTCATGGGAATAGTACATGAACTCCGGATCAGGTACATTTTCAAACGGAAATTTCTTGAAGCCCCAGTATTCTAAATACATTTCATCAGCCCCTCGATTGCCATATAGATTTCTGAAAAACAGAGCCTGTATTGAAATATTGAAAGTTTGTAGGGATCCTTGATGTCCCCGTATGCTTCATTATAATCCGCAGAAAATGATTTGAGGAGCTGAATCTTACCCTCTGCTTCGGGGTACTTGTCAAGAATTATCTTCTTATGGATACCCTCCATGACAATGATCATATCTGCCTGGGAGACTATGTCTTCTGTCAATAGCTTTGAATGGTGACCGGCGTCATCGAGGCCGTGCTCATGCAGTATTTCAACAGCTGCGGGATCGGCAGGTATGCCATTCATGTCGGTAACGGCGGCAGAAGAAACGTCGATACCGGTTTTTTTGTCTTTTTTCAGTCTTTCTATGAGAATCCTTTCTGCCATAAAGCTTCTGACTATATTGGCCGTACAGACAAATAAAATTTTCATAAGAACGTAATTGCCATTTTTCAGATATCGAATTGCCCGGTAAATAGTGCAAGATGTGTTTCTAAGTTAGCTAGATATATGCTAAATGTTATCATAATAGATTATATAAATCAACAGCGGATGAATCAGCCAAAATAAATCAGTTTGCTTACTACACAGGGCCGCTCTAAGGGAACTGTTATCGGTTGAATTCTTTTTAACTCTTCGATATCCCATTTGTCGTCCTCACTTAAGAGATCCAGGGCTTCCTCTTTAGAATTGGCCAGGACGACAACCTCCGCCTGCATATAAGTATCCCTGTAGATATGCGGCTCATCGAACATCGACCAGCTGGAGAATTTCTTGCTGTGCCGCCAGATGAATATATTCATACGAATTTCACCTCGAATGGTTTAATTTGATCCTTTGAACTGTGAACATAGTTCGGAAGAGCCCGGTTTGAATTTCCTGCATGTCTTGGGCCTGTCTTCGTAAATTGTGCAGGAATAGTAATACTCCTCCAGCCTGAGGAACGGACAGTTGAACAATATTCTCCCGTCTTCAGACGATACGACGACGTCTCCCGCCCACAGTGCTTTTGAATGTTCCATGGCACGAAGTATTTCCCTTTTATCTTCACGCATCCATCTTTCCATGTCTTCATGATTTGCAGGCACGTAAGCGGACATGCAGCACTTCCCGCATCGCTTGCAGGTCACAGTGGATGTCTCGTTTTTCTCCCGCTTTTCCATGGTTTCAGGAACGGTCTCCCGGAGAATCGTTTCTATTTGCGAATGATATCTACGAAACACCTCAGTGTCACACCTGCGTCACCGATAGGGGGCGTGTAGCGCCAGTTATTCGAATCTTCGCCGTCATGATTGACAATCCGATAGGCATAATTCTCACCCATCTTCATCTCTCCGTAGGCCATGGATGCCCGTATTTCAAGATCCTCCAACACTTCAGGGGAAAGGAGCTTCCCCTGCTGTTGCGTGCGGCCGATAAGTTTGGGCAGCATGATGGCGGCTGTGGTTTTCTCCGGTGAAGCAAAACCCATATTAATCTGGAGTGCATGAATTTCGTCTTCAGAAGCGGGACTGATAAAGACGGTATAAACCTCAAAATCAGAAGTTAACTGCTTTATCAGTGGATGATCTCGAAATAGTTTGCCAAAGGTAGGATATATTTCGAGGATAATCAGGCTGCTATGGAGAAATAGCCCTTGCATTTCCCTTAGGTCTATAGCCTGCCAGATTTTTCGTATTTGACCGATGATGAAACGCTCGGGCGGAAAAGACCTTATAGCCTCATCGGAACGAAAATAATAATCGACGCCTTCCGTTTCAATAGATCTGGGTGGTCGGCTGGTGTAAAGGATGGGCATCTGGAACGATATTTCCGGGTGCACTTTCTTGAGGGATTTGATCAGAGGCGATTTCCCTACACACGATGGGCCCGACAAGATAATGAGACGCTTTTTCATGTTTCTTGCACTTCGTTCGTAAATTACTGCAATTTCAAACTAGATAAATTATTGGCAAAAGGGGAAAATGCGTTGTCATTATGCGTTTTATGTATTAAATTTAGCAAAGATTTTGGCTTCATATATTATTAATCTTTAGCATTAAAACATATTTTTGTAAATGCGGAAAGGGTTGAGATGCCGGACCTTAAGAGACGCTTTTCAGCATATAGAAGAGGCTTGCAGGGAGCTAAGAAATCATGATCACTATTAACAGTTTCCTGCATCGAAATGATTTGAAAGATTTCATACGGAGATGGATGTACTGCGATGTATATCCCTCAGATGCAGATTTGATTACCCGCCTGGTTCATTTCAATAATATATACCTTTCCAGGTATCTGAAGGTTTTTTCAGAAAAAGTTTTTCAGGAACTGCATAAATGTGAACTCTACTGCAGACCCGCCTACATAAAAAGTGACCTTAAGGACATAATTGTTGCCAAGCCGCCTTATCGCAACGAGCGGATAGATAGACTAATTGCTGACTACCATGCTGAGCCGGGACGTTTTTACAGGGAGACTCCTTTCCACGCGACGTTATTTTTCGGGAAACGCGACTCTGCAGACCAATATCTCGGGTCAAGCAGGAAAAAGCGTGTGCACAGGATGGCGGAGAAATCTGCCCGGCGGATTATCGACTGGATGTTCAATGCCATAAGGAAACGCGCGGATCAGCTTGCAGATGATCGCGCCCGAACCCTTGGCATTCCCAGGGATCAGCTGGCGACATCACAGGAAGAGATGATCGAAGAATTCCTCAAGGCGGAAAACCGGTTGCTCGAAGATTTCCGACAGAAACGGGAGATTCATGATGTTGAAGATATGATAATAAATGATGTGGCGGGTATGAAAGTGATACTCGAAGATGCGCGGCAGGGTGAGTTGCTTAGTGTGCTCCGACATATGGAGGGATGCGATGTTGTTGAGGAGGAGCGACATACAGGGAAGTACAACGCCACTAATGTGATCGTATGTTACAGTCCGCCCCGTGAAGAGATTCTTGGTCAGCCTTTGAGCGAGAAGATCATTGACGTAATGGACATTAGAGGCTCAAGGCCGGGTGATTCCAATCGAGAGTTTGCAGAATTCGTCAGGTCCGGGGAGGATCATATCTATTTAGAAATAATAGTTTCCGATTATGAAGAAATGCTGGAGAGTGAAATAGGCCGGTGCATGCATGAAGACCGGATCATTGAGCAGCGCTTGCGGCAGCCGTACAGCGGGCACCTCGCAAAGAATATAGAATACCTCATGGAGTATCTGTTTGTCTTTCCTTATTCCACACAGCATGAACTGGGTGACTTGCCTATCAAGCTGTGGAACCGTTACCTGCCTGACTACTTTGATGAGGTGCTGAGAAAGCTTTACCACATTCCGCGCGGGAACACAGTCGAGGAATGAAGTCCGCCGTGTGCAAGGAATACGTTCAAGGCAACGAATATCGTTCTTAGGAAAGAACGAGTTTTAATATTTCCGGCAGCAGCGAATTTCTGTTGTTATGCGCCATCACGAAAAGATCAACATCATCACGTTTCTTTATCTCTTCAATAATGCCTTCTCCCTTGCTTGCGATGGTGGCAATGACTGGTCTTTCCTGCTCCAGAAGTGTCTTTAATAATTTACTAAATTTGTCGGAAATACTTTCCATCTTACCTATTTCGTCGATTATAATCACGCCGATATCTGGATTAAAAAAAGCGATATGGTCGAGAAAATCCTCAAAAGCGGCAATATCAACCCCATACTTGCCCACTCTGTAACGACTTGTGATATCGGTATGGGAAAGCATTCCCCTCGTGCCGTCAAAGCTGACTAAAGAAAATCCCTTGCGGATCCCTTTCACTCGCATCTCCTCCGTGTAGAAACCGGCAGGATTAAGATTCTGCAATTCATGAGAGATTCTCTTGATAAGCGTCGTCTTGCCGATGCCCGGAGGGCCTGTTATTAGGATGAGTCTCTTTCGCATAGTAAATCTCATTGACACTCGGGAGGGCTTTTCCTATACTTCAGACCATCAAAGGATGTCTTCAATAAGCCTATCAAACTCAAAGTGGTTTTTCATTGAAAAAGATTTCTCTCGTACCTCACGGATATGGATTGAGCTATATTCGAGCATGCGTAGGGGCAAGCGAGGCATGAAGTGGCTCTGAGAATATTTAGCAGCAACAGATTGGAAACCCTGGCAGAGAATCTGAGTGAAGTTCTCAAGGTGCCTCTTTCTTCGCCTTTGGACAAAGAGGTGATTATTGTGCAGAGCCGTGGGATGGAACGCTGGGTCTCGATGCGGCTGGCTCATCATCTGGGCATCTCAGCAAATATCTCCTTTGACTTTCCCAAAGCATTTGTCGCACGTGTTATGTCCGCTGTGATGCCGGAATTTCAGCAGAATCGAGCCACCGATCCAGACACAATGACATGGAATATCCTGGGATTGCTTCCGTCATTTGTCAAGAGCCCCGGCTTCGAAACTATCGATGTCTATTTGAACGGCAGCGATGCAGTTGGCGAAGAGAAGGGATTGCCCTTTAACCTGAAGCTTTTCCAGCTTGCAGAGCGAATAGCACATGTTTTTGATCAGTATATGATTTTCCGGCCTGAGATGGTGATGTCCTGGGAGGAGGGAAGGACGGGTGAGAAAGATGAGGAGTGGCAGGCGCAGATATGGCGTGCATTGATGAGGGGAGATTTTTTTTATCACCCTGCGAGGCTCAGAGACGACTTCCTTAAAAAAATGCAGTATCAGAGTATCGACGCAGACCTCCTGCCTGAACGGATTTCAGTCTTCGGCATCTCTTCGCTGCCGCGCTTTCATTTAGAGATTATTCGTGCGCTTGCCAAGTCAATGGAAGTCAATTTTTTCCTCATGAGCCCGTCACAGGAATTCTGGCTTGATATACGCTCTGACAGGGAGATGAGGCGGGAGCTATCAAGGGTTAGGGAGAAAACGGGGCGGCAGAGCCCTACCGAAGAAGCATTATATCTGGAAAGGGGCAACAGCCTGCTCTCATCACTGGGTTCTCTCGGAAGGGAATTTTTTGGCAGCATGTCTGATTTTCAAGCTGAGTATTACGATTCCTTTGAGGACGGCGGCGAGAAGAACATACTTTCAGCCGTACAATCGGACATGCTCAATTTACGGGACAGGGGCAGGAAGGAGGATGACCCGCAGTTAAGCATTTCCCATGACGACTCGTCGATACAAATCCATTCGTGTCACAGCAGAATGCGGGAGGTCGAGGTACTCTATGACAATGTTCTGGCCATGTTCGAAGAAGATCCCTCGCTGATGCCCAAAGATATCCTGGTCATGACACCGGATATTGAAGCGTATGCACCCTTCATTCAGGCCGTATTCGATATTCCTGAAAGCAGGGAATCGACTGAGAGACAGCGCATCCCCTTCAGCATAGCCGATATCAGTGTGAAGACAGAAGTCGAAATCACTGACACCTTCTTCGAGATATTAGACCTCTTCGGGAGCCGTTTTGAAGTTACGCGCATCATTTCCATTCTCGAATCGACTTACGTCGGAAGAAAGTTCGATCTCTCAGAGAAGGATGTAGCCATGATCAGATGGTGGGTTGGAGATGCGCGCATTTACTGGGGGATCGACGGAGAAAATCGCCGGCACATCGGACTTCCGGGTTTTTCAGAAAATACCTGGGAGGCAGGACTGGAGCGTCTGCTCCTGGGTTATGCCATGCCCCAGAAGGATGATCGACTCTTTGAGGGACTTCTGCCTTACGATAATATTGAAGGAGGTGAGGCTGCGGTTATGGGCAGGTTCCTGACTTTTGCCGATGAGCTATTTAAGGAGGCAGGCGACCTAGGCCGCTTGATGTCTATTGGTGATTGGTCCCGGACACTCGTTGGCATTCTGGATAAATTTTTTCAAACTGATGATGATATGGAATCGGGAGGGGGCCTCCATGTTTTCAGACAGAAGCTCAGGGGACTGGATGGTGTGCAGGTTAATTCAGGATTCTCCGGGGCTGTGGGGATCGATGTAATAAAGTACCATTTGAGGCATGTCCTTGGAGAAGAAACTCTTGGCGCCGGTTTCCTGACAGGCGGCATAACGTTCTGCGCAATGCTGCCCATGCGGAGCATACCCTTTAAGGTCATATGCATTCTGGGCATGAATAATAACAGTTTTCCCCGGCAGTCGAGGTCATTGGGCTTTGACGTTATGTTAAAATCACCGAGGCCTGGTGATCCGTCGCGGCGAAACGATGACCGTTATCTCTTCCTGGAGGCCATTCTGTCGGCGAGAGGACGGTTATACATCAGCTACGTCGGGCAGAGTATCGAGGACAACAGCGTTATCCCGCCTTCTGTGCTTGTCAGTGAACTTCTGGATTACATAAAGCAGGGATTTGTAATTTGCGGGAAAGATATTTCTGAACACGTCATAACGAGGCATCGCCTGCAGGCATTCAACCCTCAATATTTCAGGGGCGATCCGAAGCTGTTCAGCTATTCCGAGGAGGACTGCAGAGCCGCACACAGTCTCTTAACTCCGAGTGTATCTCCTCCTGTATTCATAGACGACGTGCTCTCCGAACCGGGAGATGAATGGAAAACAGTTGATTTGAGAGATCTAATGAGCTTCTTCAGAAACCCGGCGAGATTCATCCTGCAGAGACGCTTGGGCGTGACGCTTGAAGATGAGGCAGAGATACTGCGTGAACAGGAATTATTCGATCTCACGGGTCTCGCGAAATACGGCCTTGAACAGACCCTTGTTGAGAAGGCCCTTGCAGGATGGAACCTCGAAGACTACTTTTCCGTTGCCAATGCAGCCGGGCAGCTTCCCTTTGGCGCGGTTGGGTCTTATATCTACAGTAGTGTGGCTAGAGGCGCAGCGGGATTTGCCGCTCGGGTGAGTCCCCATATTCTGACTGAGAAACTGGCGCCACTGGATATTAACATGGAGATTTCCGGATTCATGCTGACGGGCCGTATCGATTCCATTTATACGGGCGGTATGACACATTTTCGGTATGCAAGGCTTAAGGGAAGTGACTTCCTGCAGGCATGGCTGCGACAACTCGTCATGAATGCCATGGGGAATGACGCCTATCCGCGCAGGAGCTTTCTCTTTGGGAGCGACGGATCGTACGAATATATGCCGGTCGATGAGCCTAAGGAGATCCTTCAGAGGTTGCTCAAGGCATATGGGGCGGGCCTATCTAAGCCGCTCAAATTTTTTCCTGATAGTTCATGGGCGTACGTGCAAGCGGTGCTTATCAAGGGGAAACCGAAAGAAGCGGGAGTAGAGGAGGCAAAAAGGGTTTGGGAGGGGAGCGATTTCAGTGAAAGGCCGGGCGAACGCGAGGACCCATATTTAAGCCTCTGCTTCCGTAATACAGATCCCCTTGACGCGGAGTTTCAGGGGATTGCGGATGATATATTTGCGCCCTTGCTTGCGCATCAGAAAAATCTACTGCCGTAATGGAACGGCAGCAAACGGGACAATTCGAGACACATGAAAACATTTGATCCGATTAACAGTCCCCTTGACGGGAAAAATCTCATTGAGGCCGCGGCAGGCACGGGGAAAACTTACGCTGTCACGTGCCTTTTTGTCCGCCTCATAATCGAGAAGAGGCTGTCTGTCAGAGAGGTCCTCGTGGTTACCTTTACCGTTGCGGCTACCGAAGAGTTGAAGGACAGGATTCGAAAAATACTCAAGGATGCCCTGGATTCATTTACGCAGGGGCAAAGTGACGAATTATTCTTAAGAGGGCTTCTGGAAAGATATCCTGACGAAGCAGAACGGAAGATAGCAGTGGAAAGGCTCACCGCTGCAGTGAGGGATTTTGATGAGGCTGCAATTTTTACCATTCACGGCTTCTGCCAGAGGATGCTCTATGAAAACGCCTTCGAGAGCGGCGCCCTGTTTGATGTGGAAATGGTAACGAATCAGGAAGACTTAAGAGAGGAGATAGTGGAGGATTTCTGGAGAAGATATTTTTACGACGCCCTCCCTGAGATCGTGGAGTGCGCAATAAATCGGGGTTTCAGCCCAGGATATTTTCTCAAATTGTTGGACAATAACGCCATGAACCCTGATGTCCGAATCGTTCCGGAAGCGGAGCCCCCGGACATTGCCGCAATTGCCGACTTGCTGACGCTCTTCGAAGGGGAACTGAACAGGCTTCGGGAGATGTGGACGCATTCGCAGGGAGAAATCCTGGAAATGCTGAAAAGCCCGGGTCTCAAGGCTAATATTTACGGCGGCAGAGTGACTGCGATGATAGAGGCCATGCAAAACTTTCTTGCATCCGACGGGCAACACTTGATGCTGTTTAAAGATTTTGAAAAATTCACACAGGCAAAAATCAGCGAATCATTAAAAAAGGGCGCCGAACCGCCGAGGCACGAGTTTTTCGCTGTGTGCCAGAACGCTGCCGCCATGGCCCGTGCGGTGAGAGATCTCATGGAAAGACATCTTCTATTTCTCAAGACGGAGATGATCAGAACTGCCAGGAGAGAAATCACGGCCCGGAAGGGCCTGCGGAATATCATGTTTTACGATGACCTCCTGTTGAAAATGCGGTCAGCGCTGGAAGGAGCGGGGGGTGAGGCCCTTGCAACAGCGATCAGGCGCAAATACAGATCTGCGATAATCGACGAATTTCAGGATACGGATACGATCCAGTACGCGATTTTCCACGCCATTTTTGGAAAGGAAGGAGGGGACCTTTTCCTTATTGGCGATCCTAAACAGACCATATTCGACTTCCGGGGCGCGGATGTGTTTGCCTACATGAAGGCCGCGTCCTTCGTGGAAACGCAATACGCTCTCAGCGAGAACTGGCGGTCTGAACCCGGATTGGTGAAGGCTGTCAACACTCTCTTCTCACACAGGCATAAGGCTTTCGTCTATGACGGGATTTCTTTTCAACCGGCTGAGGCAGCCTCCGGCAAAGAACACAGATATCTGAAAGTAAAAGGCAAGCAGGAAGCGCCGTTACACCTGTGGATCATCCCGGCAGAAAGACATGCGGCTGCCGCAAAAGGCCTGGCGAAGGGCAGGGCGAGGTCGCTGATTTGCCGTGCCGTGGCATCGGAGATAGCGCGGCTGCTGGAGTTGGGCGGGGAAGGGGAGGCGCTCATCGGAAAGGAACCCATACATGAAGGCGATATCGCCGTCCTGGTAAGAACGAACAGGGAAGCCCTTCTGATTCAAGACTCTCTCTCTGAAATAGGCATTTCCTGTGTTCTCCATATGAAGGAAAACATCTTTGATTCCCGTGAAGCAATGGAAATGGAAAGGGTATTGAAGGGAATTGCCTCTCCGGATCGCGGCGGACTTTTAAGAGGAGCACTAACTTCTGATATGATGGGTGAAAATGGCAACGACCTGGACAGGTTCACGAAGGACGAAAACGAATGGAGGATATGGATCGAGCGATTCTGGAATTACCATGAAATCTGGCATACGCACGGCTTTATCAGGATGTTCAGGCAATTCATGGCTGCAGAACACGTCAAAGAGCGTCTTCTTCGGTATCCTGACGGCGAGCGACGCCTGACCAACGTTCTTCATCTGTCGGAACTGCTTCAGCGCGAATCTTTAGGAAAGAGGCTGGGACCGATGGCACTCCTGAGGTGGCTCATAAAGCAAAGGAGTTCCGAAGCTGCGCGATCCGATGAAGACCAGATTCGGCTTGAAAGCGATGAAAAGGCCGTGAAGGTCGTTACCGTCCATAAAAGCAAGGGCCTCGAATATCCCGTCGTCTTTTGTCCTTTTGCGTGGGGGGATTCGAATGTCAAGGGCGATGTCTTGTCATTTCATGATGAACAGAATGGATGGAGATTGACCTGTGATATCGGATCATCTGACCGGGAATGCAGTAAAGATAGTGCGAGGAAGGAGATACTCGCTGAAAATGTCCGTCTTCTTTACGTTGCACTTACTCGGGCAAGGCATCGATGTTATCTGGTTTGGGGAAAAATTAATGAGGCAGGAACTTCCGCCCCTGCATATCTGTTCCACAGGAGTGAGGGGGATTCATCTGGCAATGTTATCGACGAGACTGATGAGCGCTTCTGTAATTTGACAGACAGCGAACTTCTCAACGACATTGCATATATTTCACAAAGATCTGAAGGGACCATAGATGCCCACGAAATGCCCGTTGAGGCAACGTGGCGGTACCGGGCGCGCCATGATGAGGGTGAGAGCGCAGAGTGCCGCCGTTTTTCCCGGACTATTGACAGATCCTGGAAGATTGCAAGTTTCTCTTACCTGACTTCCGACAGACCCTATGTTGCGGATCTCCCGGACCGGGATATCAGTCCTCACGTGGATATCTCCGGTGAAGATGCTGCCGGCTCTCAGGCGTCGGGGATCTTCGCATTCCCCAAAGGAGCCAGGGCGGGGAGTTTTCTTCATGACATAATGGAGCACATGGATTACACGCAAAAAGATATGGGCGCGGCAAGAACCCTTGTCTCCCAGAAACTTCCTGAATACGGCTTTGAGGATAAATGGGTTGATGCAGTCACCTCCATGCTGGAAAATGTAGTTAACATGCCTCTTGATTCCGAGGATGAGAGGTTGAAACTCGCGGCTGTTAACGTCTGCGACCGCATCAATGAACTCGAATTTTATTTTCCGCTTAAGCACATCTCTCCGGAAGCACTTAGGTCAATTTATAACATTGCCGGATCGAGGCATAAAACAGATGGTGTACGGGCAATACCTGAGATTATGGAGAAGCTCCGGTTCAGCCACGCAAGAGGATACATGAAGGGCTACATGGATATGGTCTTCAGGTACGCAAACAGGTTTTACCTGGTTGACTGGAAATCAAACTTCCTAGGGGCCCGGGGGACTGATTACAACACGGCTGCACTTTCCCGCGTGATGGCGGAGTCCTTCTACTTTCTCCAATATCATATTTATACGGTGGCCTTGAATAAGTTCCTGCAATTACGGATTTCAGATTACAAGTATGAGACACATTTCGGAGGAGTGTATTATTTATTCCTACGCGGGATGGACCCTGCCTCCGGCCAGCGCTATGGAATTTATTATGACCGCCCTGAGGAAGTCCTCATCGAGAGCTTGACAGAGACCTTGGTTAGGGATGCTTAATGGCGTCGCAGGGAAAATGAATTCCTGCAAGCAGGTATTAATCATGACTGGAACACAGCTGAGCCTTTACAACGAATATTTTTCCGACCTGGATATTCATTTTGCGCGTTTCATGGGGCGACTTTCGGGAAACCATGCACCGGAGATTTTGCTTGCTGCCGCAATGGTCAGCCGTTTCACGAGAGAGGGTAATATATGCCTTGACCTCCGGTCTGTAGAAGGCAGTCTCTTAAATGACGACAACGATGGAGCGGATGCGATGGTCTTGCCGGCGTTGGCCAAATGGTCTGCCGTTCTTGAAGGATGTAAAGTTGTGGGAAGTCCCGGTGACTATAAACCCCTGATCCTTGATAATCGGTCGCGCCTCTATCTCTATCGCTATTGGGACTATGAAAGGACGCTTGCCGACTTCATTAGAGATCGGATCGGCAACATAGAGAACAAAAATAATCGGCGGGATCTTGGAGAAGCAGATATAGTTTTATTTAGAGAGAGTCTATCGAGGTTATTTCCTGCGACTCCGGATGACGACGGAGATACGAACTGGGCCAAGATTGCCGCCGTTACAGCCCTTCTGAAGAGATTTTCCGTAATATCCGGCAGCCCCGGAACGGGCAAGACAACTGTCGTGGCAAAGGTGCTGGCCCTTCTCGTGGAGCAGTCCCAGGGCAAGGAACTGCGTATCGCGCTCGCTGCCCCAACGGGGAAGGCTGCATTTCGTCTCCAAGAGGCAATCAGGAGGAACAGGGAAGGATTGGCGACACCGGATGCCGTCAAGGCCGCCATTCCTGACAATGCGGCGACTATTCACCGCCTTCTTGGTAGTTTGAGAAACTCGCCCTACTTCCGGCACAACAAGGGAAACCCTCTCCCATTTGATCTGGTTGTTATAGACGAGGCGTCCATGGTCGACTTGCCGCTCATGTCCAAACTTGTCCAGGCTATGCCAACGGAGGCCAGATTGATTCTTCTCGGTGACAGGGATCAGTTGTCTTCTGTGGAGGCAGGTGCTGTCCTGGGCGATATCTGCGGGCTCGGGGAGACGAGACCTTATTCATCGGACTTTGCCGACGCGATGAAAGCATTGACGGGTCATGATCTTGCGGGTTCCAGCGCCCTCAGCATGCCCGGCATACAGGATTGCATCGCTGGCCTCAAAAAAAACTACCGCTTTGAAAAAGATTCGGGGATAAGCAGGGTGTGTAACGAAGTTAACGCAGGTAATAGCCAGGATGCCATGAGCATTTTGAGGTCAGACGCATACGGCGATATCTCCTGGTCGGACGTGCGGGAGTCTGATGCCGTGGTTTCTGCGATGAGAGAAATAGTGAACAAGAGGTTTAAGAATTATTTAAAAGTTACTGATTTACATAACAATTTAGAACATACTTTAGACTTATTCGAAGAGTTTCGTATTCTCTGCGCCGTAAGGCAAGGACCTTTTGGCGTCGTAGCTTTGAACCGGATTGTCGAGCGCATTCTCAAAGAGTCCAACCTTATAAAACCGGAAGGACAGTGGTACAGCGGAAGGCCGATCATGATTACGCGCAACGACTATAATCTGAGACTGTTCAACGGTGATGTCGGTATCATTCTGCCTGACTACGATCAGGATAATGAGTTGCGGGCATTTTTCAGGGATGCCGGGGGCATTATCAGGAAGTTTCCACCCGTAACCTTACCAGAGCATGAAACTGTTTTCGCCATGACCGTTCATAAGAGCCAGGGATCTGAGTTCGAGACTATCTTGTTTATACTCCCTGATTATGATTCTCCTGTGCTTACCCGGGAACTTATCTATACAGGAATTACAAGGGCAAAAAAGCATGTGGAGATATGGGGAAGCGAGGGGATCTTTCGTGCCGCCGTATCAAGACGCATCATGCGCACGTCGGGACTCTATGACGCACTCTATTCCTTATGATACGGCAAAGTTTCTCTCATCAGGTTTGCAGTTGATTTACAGATCGTCATCTCTGAATCTGAAGTAATCTTCCAATATTACTCTATGGTCAAATGCGATAGGTTCGGGTATGGCATCTTTCGTAAATATGCCTACCTCTTTGGCGTCATCGGCAGCACGCGGTACGCCGCTCGCCTTCGCGATATAGACGGTGGATATCGAGTGGTGGCGAGGGTCTCTGTCCGGCCTTGAATATGTGTGAAACTGTCCGGTCAGTCTTATGTCGAGCCCCGTTTCTTCTTTCGCTTCTCTGATTGCGGCATCTTCAAGTGATTCTCCATAGTCGACAAAGCCGCCCGGGAGGGCCCACCCGAAGGGATAATTTTTACGCGAAATTAGGAGAATGCCCCGGTCGTCGAGCTCTATGATGATATCCACTGTCGGAAAGGGATTCCGGTAGCATTGCATCTCTGCGCCGCACTTGGCGCATTTTTTCGCGATTTTGGAAATCATGGCACTGCAGTGTGGAAGTCCGAATAACTCGGAAAACAGCAAAAGAATTCGTTGCCGCCGACCTTACTAACATGGGCTGTACAGGCAACGCGCATCTCCCACCAGGGCGAATTCTTTCGGGTCGTTGTTCACGTAAGAGACTTGAGACGACGAGTAAAATTACTTTTTCTGTTTTACCAGTCTCTGCTCTAGAGCATTTAATTCATCCCGGAGACCCTGGGGTAGCCTGTCTCCGAATTGACTGTAATGTTTCTTTATACTTTCCACTTCCTGGAACCAGGCGTTGACATCCACTTTAAGCAGCTCCGTCATGTCCTGGTCTGACACGTTAAGCCCCGAAAGATCGATTGCACCGGGGGCAGGTACATAACCGATGGGTGTTTCCACGGCCTTCCCGGTTCCGTCGATCCTCTCGCAGATCCATTTGAGAACACGGCTGTTCTCACCGTAGCCTGGCCACAACCACTTTCCGTCTGACGTTTTACGGAACCAGTTTACATAGAAGATTTTGGGGAGATTTTTTCCGTCCGTCTTTTTTCCCATGTCGAGCCAGTGTTTGAAATAGTCGCCCATGTGGTAGCCACAGAAAGGTAGCATTGCGAAGGGATCTCTCCGCAGGTCACCGACAGTTCCCGCCGCCGCGGCCGTTTTTTCCGAACTGGCGATTGATCCCATGAAGGTGCCATGCTGCCAGCTGAAGGCTTCGCATACGAGAGGTATGACAGTGGCCCGTCGGCCGCCAAATAGAAATGCAGAGACGGGAACGCCTTTCGGATCCTCCCAGGCTGGATCGATGACAGGACATTGGCCTGCCGGGGATGTGAAGCGTGCGTTGGGATGCGATGCGTCACGGCCGGACGCGGGCGTCCAGGGTTGCCCCTTCCAGTCAATGAGTTTTTCGGGTTTTTCTTTTGTCATTTCTTCCCACCAGACATCACCGTCAGGCGTTAATGCAACATTGGTAAAGATTGAATTCTTGGTCATGCTGAGCATAGCATTTGGATTGGACGCCATGGATGTTCCCGGAGCAACGCCGAAAAAACCGTATTCAGGGTTGATGGCGTGGAGTTTTCCGTCAGCGTTGAACTTCATCCAGGCAATATCGTCTCCCACGGTCTCTGCTTTCCATCCGGGAATCGTCGGTATCAGCATGGCAAGATTGGTCTTGCCGCAGGCGCTCGGAAAGGCACCGGTAATATAGCGTTTCACACCTTTCGGTGACGTAAACCCTAATATCAGCATGTGTTCAGCCATCCATTTTTGGTCGCGGGCCATGACTGAAGCTATGCGGAGCGAAAAGCATTTCTTGCCAAGGAGGGCATTTCCGCCATAACCGCTTCCGAAAGACCAGATTTCTCTCGTCTCCGGAAAATGGACGATGTATTTGTGGTCATTATTGCAGGGCCATATCACGTCCTTTTCGCCCGGCTTAAGGGGCTTACCGACGGAGTGCAGGCAGGGGACAAATTTTCCGTCCTTTCCCAGAATGTCCAGAACAGCCTTCCCCATGCGCGTCATGATCTTCATATTGCAGACTACATACGGCGAATCGGTTATCTCTATGCCAATATGGGCGATATTGGACCCTAACGGCCCCATGCTGAAGGGGATGACATACATGGTTCTCCCCCTCATGGATCCGTTGAAGAACCCGATGAGCGTTTTCTTCATTTCTTCGGGATCGTACCAGTTATTTGTCGGCCCGGCGTCTTCCTTGTTTTTCGAACAGATAAAGGTACGTTCCTCGACCCTTGCCACATCTGCGGGATCAGACCTGGAGAGATAACAGTTTGGCCTCTTCTCCTCATTCAGTTTAATGAAAGTGCCAGCCTTGACAAGGATATCGCACATTTCATTATATTCTTTTTCTGATCCGTCACACCAATGCACGCGATCCGGCTTGCAAAGACGGGCCATTTCCTCTACCCACTTGAGAAGTTTTTGATTCGATGTCATTGCTTTCCTTCTTTCTAAAAAAATGATTATTTTTTAGGAATCCGTAAAAAAGAATTTTTCTTACAAAGATGTTTATTCTTAAGCCCGTGTACGATTTTTAGTCTAATCATTTTTGTAAATTGCGCTGACGAAAATCGCTTCAGGTACCTGTATCCACATGGTTAGATTGAATTTTAAGGAGATGTGAAGATGGCTCCATTCTCGCTGATCGTAATTTCCGCAAGTGTTAAATTTAGACTATTGAAAGTATAGAGGACAGGGCTTTGTGTGTCAAGGAAAAATGCGGACAAATGCGTGCATGTACAGGGAAACTTTCCAGTTTCGCTCAACTTATTTATAAATTGGATGACTTCCCCTTTCCGGGGCGAACAATAAATGAGCCTTGACAATTACGAGGCAATAAATTAGCTTACGCATCGGTGAAAGACTTTCAGGAGATAGACGATGATCGGTGTTCTCATAACAACCCATGGCAACCTCGGCAGCGAACTTATAAAGGCAGCCGAGCTGATAAAAGGGAAATTCGAAGGGGTGAGCCACGTCTCCGTAGATCAGAAAAAGGGGATGGAGGAGATAAAAAAGGAAATGAGCCAGTGCATCAAAAAGCTGGACCAAGGCCAGGGTGTATTGATACTGACGGACCTTTTCGGCGGTACGCCCTCAAACATCTCCCTATCTTTCCTTAAGGAAGGAAAACTGGAGGTCGTAACCGGCGTTAATCTGCCTATGCTTTTGAAACTTGATGAGAAGAGGCAGGAAATGAAACTGAAGGATTTTGCCTCTTATATAAAAGACTACGGCAAAAAAAATATTTATTTAGCGAGCGAGGTATTAAGCAAGAAGGTAGAATAAAGAATTAATGTGCATATATCATGCATCAGCCCGCATGATTGAGACAATGAAACAATCCCATGGCGATTCCCTCCCAACAGTATTTCCCAAGATGTACAAATCCGAGCCAGATGGAGCAAAATTCAATCGAAATAAGAAGCATGGCGATGAAAGATCTCGACGAGATTTTAGCCATTGAAAATTCAACTTTTTCCAAGCCATGGTCCAGGGATGTGTTTGTCAGGGAACTTCAAATACCCATTTCGCGCAACCTCGTGGCCACGGTTCGCACAGGTGTACATGATGAAATCGCCGGCTACGTGACATACTGGATCGTTGCCGGAGAACTACAGGTTCATAAAATTTGTGTCAGGGAGGACTCAAGGAAATTAGGGGTCGCCTCAAATCTCATGGCAGAGATGATCAGGCTTTCCTGTCGCGAAGGCGCCGGCATCTGTACCCTTGAGGTCGGCCGATCCAATGAAGGTGCGAAACGGTTGTACGAAAAATTCGGTTTTGAGGTTACAGACATAAGGCCGCAATATTATGCTGAGTCGGGAGAGGATGCCATGATTTTATGTGCGGACCTGAAAAAATGTCTGCGATTAATCAGCAAAGCATAAAATGTAAATTTTATCATGAATGGTACAGTCGTTAAAAACAAGGAAATATGCGCGGGGCATTTTTTGCTAAGCGTGAGACTGCCTGAATCATTTAAGACGCCCATACCCGGACAGTTCATCATGACGCGGGAGACAGGGCGCCTTGATCCTCTCCTGGGAAGGCCGTTCAGTGTTTACCACTTTGAAAGGTCGGAAAATGATGCTACAGTTGAGATACTTTATAAGGTTGTAGGAAAAGGCACCCTCCTATTGTCGAGGCTTAGGGAGGGCGATTTCGTGGCAGTGTTTGGTCCGTATGGCCGGGCGTTTGATGTTTGCCCGGAAGCTGGAAGGGTCGTCTTCATATGCGGGGGAATAGGCGTTGCTCCCATTACATATCTCGCTTCGCATTACAGAAGGCTCACCGGTGCGAGAAACGTCAAACTTGTCTGCTATTATGGTGCAAGTAAGGCGGAAAACCTTGTCGGAATCGAGAAAATCAAAGACATCTGCAGTGAGGTGTTTATAAGTACGGAAGACGGCTCCGCAGGTTACCAGGGACTGGTAACGGAAAAATTCGCAGAAGATGTATCATCATATAATCCCGGAACTTCGAAGATCTATGCGTGCGGCCCGCGACCTATGTTTAAAGGACTATCAGAGCTTCTAGCGGAGAATACTGTTTCCTGTCAGATATTGATGGAGGAGCGTATGGCATGCGGTGTGGGAGCCTGCCTGGGCTGTACCGTGCTGTTGAATGATGGCGAAGGAAGAGGGGAGCATGCGCGCGCCTGTATAGACGGGCCGGTATTCAACATCAGGGATATTCGCTGGGGTTAATCTTTTACCGTCCGCAAGGACGCCAAAGAGCGAGACAATAATCTATGGAAAATGTCAGGCCGGAAATGCGGGTCGATATTGGTGGCTTGATTATCAAGAATCCGGTGATGACTGCCTCAGGCACTTTTGGCTATGGCAAAGAATATGCCCCATATCTTGATATCAGTCGTTTGGGCGCCATAATTACCAAAGGTGTATCATTAGAGCCGAGAGCAGGGAATAAGCCTCCAAGGATTATGGAAACTGCCTGCGGCATGCTCAATGCCATAGGGTTGGAAAATCCGGGTGCACATGCATTTATAAAGGATGAGCTGCCTCTCTTGAGGGAATTCGAGGTACCGGTCATCGCAAATGTCTTTGGTGAAACGATTGAGGAATTCAAAAAGGTTACGGGGCTGCTGTCCGAAACGAAGGAGGTAAAAGGTCTGGAAATCAATATTTCCTGTCCCAATGTAAAGAGGGGTGGAATTATTTTCGGTTCGGATCCTGATATGGCTCACGCCGTGACGAGAGAGGTAAAACGTCTGACAGATCTTCCCGTAATAATCAAACTTACGCCTAATGTTACAGACATCTGTTTGATTGCGGAAACTGTGGAGGAGGGCGGGGCAGACGCAATATCGCTGATTAATACCTTGACGGGTATGTCTGTGGACGTTGAGCGGAGGATTCCCCATCTCGCCAATGTTACCGGAGGACTTTCCGGCCCTGCCATAAAACCGATTGCCCTGAGAATGGTGTGGCAGGTAGTGAAAAGAGTCAAAATACCGGTGATCGGGATTGGGGGTATCGTAAATGCCGCTGACGCTCTGGAGTTCCTTATAGTAGGCGCCCGAGCTGTGCAGATTGGAACCGCTAATTTTATCAATCCCTGTGCCACGACGGATATTATCGATGGCATTGAAAATTATCTTAAGCGACATAATATAGCCGATGTCAATGATCTGATTGGGACGTTCGATGAGGAGGGCAAATCATGTTAAGATCAATCCTTTCCATATTAATCTGTATACTTGCAGTTGGGAATGCCTACGCAATTCAATCCACGATCATGGATGCTGAAGGCTACGCCTGCATGGGAGATGATAAGTCCAGAAAGCAGACAGAACAGACTGCCATGGCAGATGCGAAGAGAAACGCCGTTGAGTATGCCATCACATATGTGAAGAGTGAAACAAAGGTCAAAGACCTGCAGATCGAGGAAGATATGATCAAGGCGTATTCCAATGCCTCCGTGAAGATCCTGGAGGTCAAGGAAAACCGCTGGTACAAAGACGAACGGACAGGCGATTGTTTCAAGACAAAAATCAGAGCGGAGGTAATTCCGGATGAAAAAGCGGTGAAAGAAATTATTGCCGGAAGGCTTTCCAATGATAATCCCGGTCTGCCGTTGAACGTTCGCTTATGGACGGACAAGGAAAAATATCAGAAGGGCGAAAAGATAAAAATCTACATTAAAGGAAACAAACCTTTTTACGCCCGTGTACATTACAGGGATGCGAAAGGTGAGACGCTGCAGATTCTCCCCAATCCTTACAGGAGTGAGAACTACTTCAACGGCGGCGTAATATACGAAATACCGTCGGGCAATGACAGGTTTGAGCTTGAAGTCAGTCCCCCCTTCGGTGAAGAGCGCATCATTCTTTATACCAGCACGGCCCCCCTGGGAGATATCAGTCTGTCAAGGGAGGGGGGTGTTTATCAGGTTAAGACCGGAGAAAAGGATATAGGGATTAAGACCAGGGGCGTCAAATTGAAGGAAGCGGTTGACTTAGGCAAGTCGCAGGCATCCGAGTTCTTCGAAGAGCGCATGACAATCAAGACAGGACAGGGAGCAGGGCACAGTCAATAGCGCCATCCACACGTAAGGGGGCTTTGGGTTCGCGGGACGCCAGACTAGTTGACAGAATGCGCGGGTGAATGGCAATGGGGAAGGCAAGGACTATAATAGAAGGTGTATATCTCATCGGCGGTCCCGATGTGTCACGCGGAGATGATGCGACGTCATTTATCGTCGACGTTGGACGGGAATTGGTGATGATCGATGCCGGTGCAGGCGGGAGTTCTCGGATACTCCAAAAGAACATTGAAGACGTCGGACTCGATCCGAAAACAATCTCAACCCTTATTCTCACCCACAACCATATTGACCATATAGGGTCCGCTTCGTATTTTAGAACGCAGTTCGGATGCAAGATCGTGATGCACGATCTGGACGCGGGCGCCGTTGAGGAAGGCGACAGTGTCCGAACGGCTGCCAGTTGTTACGGGACTTTTTTTTCGCCGACTTCAGTCGACCGGAAGATCACAGGGGATCATGAGATCCTCCGTTTTGGCGAGAACGAACTCCATTGTCTGCATACGCCGGGACACACGCCTGGGTCTCTGTCCATATATCTTGACAGGGCAGGAAAGCGCGTATTATTCGGCCAGGACATCCATGGGCCATTTTTGGACATCTTTGGATCTGATATAGGCAAGTGGAAAGAATCGATGGTGAAACTCCTCGCCCTGGAGGCCGATATACTCTGTGAAGGCCATTTCGGAATTTTCCAGCCTAAGGAAAATGTCGAACGGTATATCAGCGGTTACCTGAAAAATCATTCGCAATAACCGGCGGGAAATATCGGAAAGGTTTTCGCAATTAGAATCCGCAAATGTGCAGAGTCTTTTAGCCGGTCGTTTTTTTCATTAACGAACTGGTATCGGCTTCCTACACTAGAGCATATGAAGTGAAGTCCGGTTAGAGATCGAGCGTTTCCTTCTGAAAAATGGCCCAGGGCTGGCCAGGAGATCCTTTGCATTGATTCTTACCATGTAAATCGGGCATAGAAGTAGTAAGCAATCTTCTTACAACCTACGGTTACTGCTCCAGGTGTGAGGTCATTTTCCGGGAGTCAGGGCTTGGGAAGTATGCTAATAAGGGGAATATTGAAGAATATCCTGCTTAGTTAAAAGAGGAAATTATAAAGCTATCCGATCGGATGGGTGAGCTCAAGCAACTCTACAAACATCGAATTCACATTTGCCTGATCGACGCTCAGTTGCCGCGGCATATGCAAATCCCTCATAGATCGTCTGCGCCAATATCCGGCTTTCATCTTTGAGAAAAAGGATGTTTATATCGGCTGGGATCGTGAAAGGTTCGAGCAGCTTGTTGATAAATATTTAAGAGCGGCCGGTTCCTAAATAGTCAGCTTTTACTCGTGATCTTGCCCAGGGCCTTGGCTGCAGCAGCTCTCACTGTGGGATGGTAGGATGTCAGGGCAAGAAAGCTTCTGTATTTGCGGACTCCCTTTAGAAAGGGCAATGCCTCTTTGTCTCCTATGTTTCCCAAGGCGAGACAGATTTTCTCCTGCAAGTCAACTTTTATGTCCTCGGGCAATGTGAGCTTGGATTTAAACAGTTCAATGAGAGGCTTTACGGCATTTCGGTATTTCAAGGTACCCAACGCGGTTACGATACCTGCTTTGATGCGATCATCACATTCCGCCAGGGCGTTCAAAAGAATCTCAGCCTTGGACCTCCCTCCCATTTGACTTATACTCTTTACGGCTTCCTTTTGGACACGATGATCGTTATGGAGCAGATGCGGTGCGACGATCTTCGAATGCTCATCGCTTCCAATCTTGCCTAAGAGACGCACCAGATTTCTCATGTAATACCAAGGAGGGTCTTGATTAATCCTCTCCAGTACGGCTGGTGTGGCTGCAGCGCCCATTTCAGGTATGAGGTTTAAAATCAGGATGCGCTCGGAACTGTCTTCACTTTCTTTTATTATATTCAGAAGGCGGTTTATGGACAGGTCAGCCATCAAGACAAGAATCTGCCCAGCCTCATTTCTTTTGTTATTCCTGTCGGTCAGGAAGTCTTGTATAAGAATGTTCAGTGTTTCATCGGACGCGATTTCTCTCAGCGTGTCAGAAGCTGCAGCGCTTATCTCCTCATTTTTCTCCAGTTCCTTTGAAACGATTAGCTGGAAAGTCTCGATGACGGGCTGACTGTCCATGAACTGCTGATCCTGAATCTGGCTTTGGGCAAGGTCACTGAGATGGGAGCAGAGGGATCTGTATGCAGGAGTGTATTTGGTTTCGAACCTTATCCAGTTTATCAGCTTGTTGGCAAGCCTGTATAATATTTCTCTGCGCTTCTTCAGGGAGAGGCTATCGAGGGCCTTAAGCAAGGCCTCTGACACCTCTATCCGGATATCGACATCATAGTTGAAGAGTTCATTGCTCAAGCGATCAATGAGCTCTTCAGCTATCTCGTTTTCACCCACGGCGAAGAGGTCTTGTATTATATCATCGAACGAGGTAGCGATTCTCTCATCGAGTATTCCCTGCTCAAGATTGTTTAAGATACTGCTGCCTGTTTCTCTGAGATCAGTGATTTTCCTGTTATGTTCTTGCTCTTCGCGAGCCTTTATTTCTTGAATCCGCTTTTGGAGTTCAATACCCCTTTCTGAACTCATCATATTATCAAAAGCCTGCTGCATGTAGGCAATTCTTGGGTCGGAGCTGCTATCTCCTTTTTTGCCGATACGATCCAATATCTGTCCAATCATGCCTGCCACCTTTTCAAACTTTACAGAGTCCATCTGGTTGACGATGTCACCGAAAAGCTGGCTGCCGAGAAGACTTTCGATATTTTGAGCCAAAGTCATGGCAATAAGCTCAGCATCCATGTCCGATATGTATCCCGCAATGAGATGGGAGATCTTTCCCTTATCTGAGTTGGCGGAAATGTCATCGACGGCGAATAGCATATTGAACACGCTCTTGGATAACTTGGCGTTGGAGGCTGTGCCTGCCCTTGAGAAGATATTATTCATTCCCGATTGGAAAATTCGTGAGACCCATTCAGGATCCTGCGCCATTTCCTTCACTTTTTGCGGATCTAAAATGGCATTCGGGTCTTCGGCGGTTATATATTTAACGATATCATCATCTTTTATATCCAGGCTCGCCACGAGTTGATGCTCTTCATCCTTGGCGATGTAAATCTTCTGATTAAGAAGAATGTGGGGCATTTTCCCTTCGGAGACGATCTGCTCCCAGACTTTCTTTATTTTCTGCTCGTCTGGTTTCTTTCCTATTATTTCAAGAAAGGGTACGAGTTCCGTTTTATCCAGACCCCTCGTAAACGTGATACTCTTGATTCCCCAATTCATCATCAGTACGAGAAAAATTGCCACATGTGCCTTTCCCTTGTGTTTTGGGCCTAGGGGTTCCCCGCCTATGAGCAGATTTTTTTCCGTCTCGGCAAAGGTCACCGAATTCACATCTTCAAGAATATTGAGCAAACTCTCTTGCAGCCTGTCGATACTCCTTGTAACCATTGCATTCGTGGGCGGATATAGGCGCAAATTGATTATTGCCGTATCCATAGTTACAACTGCATTAACGGACTTGTCCTGAAGAACCGAAGGCATCATTCTTTTTCCTCATGCACCAGCCGCTCGTGTTTTCGCTGCAATAATATTCTTAACATATTATAACGTAAATTCAATTAAATGTGTAAGATCTTTTCCAGTTTTTCAAAAATAACGCCTTTTTTAGCGGGGGAAACTTACGTCTCTTTCAGATGGCTGGTATCATTCAACACCACAATGGCGCCTTTTCCAAATTTGAATTCAACAAACGTCTTGGATGCCAGATCGACGTGCATACTTCTTATGTGCAGCATATCCAGGTCTTTAATTTTGCAGAGAATGGTCCTGATGGTCATGTTATGGGTAATAACGACGGTGTTTCTTGCGGTCTCGGTAATTCCCTCTATGGCGCTCCACGCGCGTCTCTGCAGATCATGAAGCGATTCTCCATTGGGCATGACGACGGAGGCAGGATCGTTCTCCCACTGTCTGAGAACGGATATATGATTCTCTTTGAGCTCCTGTATCGTTAAATTTTCAAAATCACCGTGGTTCATTTCCTGAAGATCGCTATCGGCTTCAATTATCGCACCATGAAATCTGGAGATAGCCTTCGCGGTCTCATAAGCGCGCTTTAACGGGCTTGACACGATTCTTTCTATCGGCTCGCCTTTGAGTGACTCTGCAAGTTTATCTGCCTGCATACGGCCATAGTCGCTAAGCTCCATATCGGTTGTCCCCTGAACCCGGTTTTCTCTGTTCGAGAGGGTTTCTCCATGCCTGACCAGAATCAGCTTCAAAGATGTGTCTCCGTGTAATCAGATGATGCGTTCAATTTCCTGCCTCTTCTGTTCGAGACGTTTTCTCGAAACGGGAAAGGCAGTCTTCAGTTCCTGGGCAAATAAGGATACCTTGTACTCCTCAATCATCCACCGGTATTCTTCAATCAGTGTCAATCTTTCCTTTGATGCGCCGGCGCTGCCGCTATTTATCATATATTGAAGATTATCGGAAAAAATATTTACCTCTTTAATCCTGCCCAATGCCTTATCCAAATGGGCAGTTCCTCTTTCGGCGCGAATGCCAATCGCCTTCAGATATCTCATGATGTGCATTAGCCGCTCGCTGTCATAGCGTATTAAGAAATCGCTCGGCATCAACTGATTCATTTCTTCCCTGAGATGTGCAAGGTAGTCCAGCGCAGGTTTGTTCGAGCGATTTGCGTGTCTGAGGTTTTGAAGAAAGGCAGAAGTATCGTAGTAGGACTTTATGGCAGGCGCGCATCTACCCATTATGTCCTGGCCATGAGGCAGTATTTGGCTCCTGGTATCCTCTGCGTACCCGATAAATGCAGCCCGTGATCTGATGTTCTTTGAGAAAAGGTCATGTACCAACTTTTCGATGATTGCGCTTTCTACTGATTTTGCACCGCCAAATGAATCAGCCCACTTCTTCATGTCTCCACTGAGACTGATAGACTTCTTAAGATACTTAAACTCGTCCTTGAAGTAAATTCTGTAAAGTGCCGCAACGCCTTCATTATGCAATACCTCAGCCTCATGCTTATTCTTGTGTAAACGAATGTTGACGCACCCGTGGACGGCTTCGAGGCCTGGGTATGCATAGCCCTCCAGGAGGCCGTCACTTTCGAGGGCTATGGCGTCGGGGAGATTCCCGAAATCCCAGGTTGTCACGTCTGTCTTTTTCCAGGACTTGCATGCCTTGTCGAAAGCGTTTGATTGAGCTTCGGCGATGGTTTCTTTCTGAAGGCGATTGATATCCCGGCTTGCAGTCAGTTCCTGTCCCTTCTTATCAACAACGGCAAAGCGCAGCTGGAGACGGTCGTCGATGGCATCTAGATTCCAAGATGACGCCGGTATATCGACGCCGAACCTCTCATGGATAAATTTGCCCAAGGCGGAGATCATGGGGCATCTGTCGTCATTCATTTCCGCCATGATGATATCGCAGGTTTGTGAGAGAGGCTGAAGTTTTTTCCTATACTCCTTGGGCAGACCTTTTAAAAGGGCACTAATTCTTTCTTGCATGAGACCGGGAACAATCCAATCGGTGGATGCTGCCGGAACCGTTGAAATCATATGAAGGGGAATCTTCATAGTCACACCGTCTTCGGGATGACCCGGTTCATAACGGTAGTCGCATGTAAATCGATGGCCAGCAAGAGTAACGTCATCCGGATACAGGGCGAGTTCATCCTCCTCCGGAATCCGAACAAGGACGTCATCTTTCCTCATTCGGAGAAATTCGTCACTTCCCCTGTCTCTGATCAGTCTCTGAAGGGATCGTGTATCATATACACTGGGAAGTCTTTCCTGATAGAAGCGTGCGAGCTCATCTTCGTCGGCAAGGAGGTTACGCCTCCTGATTTTGTCCTCCATGTTGGAAATTTGCTCGATGACCGCCAGATTGTGAAGCAGGAAAGGGAAGGGTCTTCTCAAGTCCGCTTCGATCAGGGCGCTGCGGATGAAAATTTCAGAGGCTTCATCCGGATTGATCGGGCCATAGGAAACGGGCCTTCTTGTTACAATCGCCAGGCCGAACAGACTGACCTGCTCATAGGCAACTACTTCGCCGCGATCCCGGCTCCAGTGCGGCTCGGAATAGGTTCTTCGGCACAGGCTGCCTCCCAGTTCCTCCAGCCACTCCACCTCGATATTGGCGGCTATGCGGGCAAACAGCCGGGAAGTCTCGATCATCTCCGCAGCGACGATCCAGCTTCCGCCTTTGTTGAAAAGCCCGGAGCCGGGGAAGATCATAACATCCTTTCCTTTTGCTGCCATATAGGTATTCTTTTCCTTTCTCATCGCTATATTGGAAAGATAGCCGCTAAGGACCGATTTGTGTATGCTGTCATAGAGGGATTTATCATCCGCACCCCGTCCCTTTTTTATTTTCCATCCCTGCTCATCCAGTATCGCCCTGAGCTGGCTGTAAACATCAGTCCACTCCCTCATCCTTCTTATGGAAAGATAATGTTCCCGGCAGAACTTTTTCATCCGGCCCTTGCTTTTTACGGCTTGCACCAGGCTGTGGTATTGATTCCAGATAGAGAGCAAGGTCATGAAATCCGAGGAAGGGTCGGCAAAGCGCGCATGGACCTTATCTGCTTCCTTCTCACATTCAACCGGCCGGTCCCTTGGGTCCTGAATACTGAGTGCTGAAGAGATAATAAGGATTTCGTCTACACATCCTTCCCGCTTCGCCTCGATGATCATCCGGGATATCCGCGGATCAATGGGCAGGCGCGCCATCATCCTCCCTCTTTCCGTCAAGGAAAGATGCTGGTTATCGACCGGTTCTGCATCGTTGCGCTCCATAGTGATCGCCCCGAGCTCTCTGAGAATATCGATGCCATCCCTGATGTTCTTCGGGTGCGGAGGATCGATAAAAGGGTACGTAGATATATCTCCGAGATTGAGAGAAAGCATTCTCAAGATGACCTCTGCAAGGTTTGATCTGAGAATCTCTGGCTCCGTAAAAAGCGGACGGTTTTCATAGTCGGCTTTATCGAAAAGACGTATACAAACCCCGTTCTGCACGCGGCCGCATCTTCCTTTCCTCTGATCGGCGCTGCTTCTCGAAATGGCTCTGACGGGCAGGCTTGTCGTACGGGAGCGGGGGTTATACTGGGAGATCCGCGCCAGGCCCGTATCGATCACGTATCTTATTCCGGGAATGGTAATGGATGTTTCTGCAACATTAGTCGCCACTATGATCTTTCTTTTTGCTGCAGGTTGAAAGATGCGGCTCTGCTCCCTCCAGGGCAGGCGGCCAAAGAGGGGAAGAACGGCGGCTTTATGATCGAGCTTCGCCTCAATGAGTTGGCAGGTTTCCCGTATATCCTGCTCCGTGGGCATGAATATAAGAACATCGCCTTCCGATTTGCCTTCCATGATCTTTAACAAGGCTGTCACGGCGCCATCAACATAAGTGATATCGCCGGATTCCTCAAGTTTATGATCGAGAGGCCGGTAACGAACATCAACAGGGTACATGCGCCCGGAGACCTCAATTATCGGGGCGTTGAAGGCACGGGAGAATTTCTCCGTATCGATCGTCGCCGAGGTGATAATGATCTTTATATCCCTTCTTTTACGGAGGAGTGTCAGTAGGATTCCCAACACAAAATCGATATTCAGACTTCGTTCATGGGCCTCATCTACGATGATGGTGTCGTACCGGCGCAGGTATGGATCATTCTGTGCTTCGTTCAGGAGAATCCCGTCTGTCATGATCTTTATGTAATTATTCCTGCCTGAGCGGTCATCAAATCGAATCTGGTAACCAACGGAGCGGCCAATCTCCTCACCGAGCTCTTCGGCTATACGGTGCGCCAAGGTTACAGCGGCCATCCTCCTCGGCTGGGTGCATCCTATGACACCCGAAACCCCTCGTCCGGCATCGAGGCACATCTTAGGTATCTGCGTCGTCTTCCCTGATCCTGTTTCTCCGGTTAGGACGACAACGCGGTGCTTCCTTATGGCCGTGACGATGTCATCCCGTCTTGCGGTAATCGGCAAAGCTTCCGGATAGGTGATCCCGGGGATACTGCCAAGACGCAGGGCTCTTTTCCCATAAGGAGTTTCAATCTTATTCTGCTTCAAAATGCGCTTATCAATCATATATGCGGCATTATTCCATGAAGTTGGCCTTTATGTCAATAATCTGACGCGATGATATCTTCTGCAAGCGCGGCAAGCCATAAATATTCAATCTCAATGATTAGCGAGGCAGCTGTGATACTATACTGCACTTATCACCGAACATTTTTTGCCAAAGCCTCGAAAGCCGCCGGTGCATGGGTATTTCTGCCTTAAAGACGCTGCTCTGATAAATGGGACTTTTGTCTCTAACCACAATACTCTAGTTTACAGGTGAAGCAAAAAGTTATATAAGTAACATAAGCGGGCAAGAATATTGCAAGAATATATAAGTTTCCGATACCTGATATCGTCGTGCCCGGGCGGAACTGAAACGAACTGGGAAGGATTTCCATTCCTGCAGCAGTCAACTAACCCCCAGTCGCAGACTGGGAGCTTGAAAAGCTCTAGTTGACAAGGGGGCTTGCGGAAGCGAGCAGAAGTTGTTCAGGTCACGACACCATGGGATATTCCGCACGTCCCATGCAACTGTCGCCGGTGGTTAAAAGTCCTGAGGGCAAGGGACGGTGCTGCCGGCACGAAAAGCCTCTACAACAGCCCCGATGCGGCTCTAACTCTGAAAGGAGAGAACATGCAAGTCTATGTTCTAAATCACAAGGAACGGCCGCTCATGCCCTGCTCGCCCAGAAGGGCGAGAGTTCTTCTCAAAGAAGGCAAGGCAAGAGTGGTGAGACAAGCTCCGTTCACCATAGCGTGGACGGTTCCAACAAGAAGTTATGTGCAGCCTGTTACCCTGGGCGCGGACAGCGGTTATTCGCATGTCGGCATTTCGGCGGTAACGGACAAGAAAGAGGTCTATGCGGCCGACGTTACCCTTCGCAACGACATGGTGAAGCTCAACTCGGAACGAAGGGAATATCGTAGAGGCCGGAGGCAACGGCACACATGGTACCGCGAGCCCCGGTTTGATAACCGGAAGAAACCTGAAGGCTGGCTTGCGCCGTCTATTCAGAACAAACTGGACACCCAGGTGAAAGTTATCAGAAAGGTGGGATGTATCCTGCCTGTCAGCAAAGTAATCGTGGAGGTCGCAACGTTCGATATCCAGAAGATTAAAAACCCGGACATTGAGGGCGTTGGATACCAGGACGGAGTTCAAAAAGGCTTCTGGAACGTCAGAGAGTATGTCCTGTACAGGGACGGCCATAAATGCCAGAACTGCAAGGACAAATCGAAAGATCAGGTTCTCACAATCCACCATATCAAGACGCGACAGACCGGCGGAGACCGTCCGAACAATCTTGTAACCGTGTGCGATACCTGCCACGGCAAGATATCCAGGGGCGCATTAGTCCCGGAATTTAAGATTTTAAATGGTTTCAAGGCCGAGACGTTTATGACGATGGTGAGATGGAAGATCGTTGACGGTCTCCGGGAACCTGGCATCATGGTTAATCACACCTACGGTTACATAACCAAGAATAATCGTATTGCGTTGGGACTCCCGAAGTCGCACGTCGACGACGCGTTTGTTGTTGCCGGCGGCACGTCCCAGGAGCGGGCGTCTGTGTACGACATTAAACAAGTACGTAAGTGCAACCGGAAACTCAGAAAAGGCGACCGCAGCCATATCAAAAACACGGCGCCTCGTTTCGTTCACGGCTTTCAGAGGTACGACAAGGTACTCTGGAACAGGACTGAATGCTTTATTTTTGGCAGGCGGTCTTCCGGGTACTTTGACTTAAGAAAACTCGATGGGACCAGGATACATAAGTCTGCCAGTTACAAAGACCTCTCCCTTTTGGAGAGTGCGCAGACACTATTAACAGAAAGAACGGCGCTCCTCCCCCTTACAAGTAGGGAGGTTTCCGCGCCGCAGGTAAATATATGAACAGTAAGCAGCCAATGACCATGGCATAGAGAAGGGTTGTGAAATGCCGCTAACCACATTTTGCTTTCACCTCCATCAGCCTTTCCTGCTGCATCCGGAAAGAAATGAGTTTTTATGGGAGAAGAAGAACAGGGACGTTTTCGTCAAGGTCTCGGAAAAGTGTTATCTTCCCGCTATCGCCATGTTCACCGACCTCGTCTCTCGCTACGGCGGATTCAAGATTACGTTCAGCATGTCCGGCACATTTCTCGAGCAGGCCGAACTCTACCAGCCGGCTGTAATTAAGGCCTTGCAGGGACTGGTTGATGCGGGAAGGGAAGGCGGTCAGGTCGAATTGCTCGATGAAACATATTATCATTCTCTCGCCAGCCTGTTTGCAGATCCCCAAAAGCAGGAGTTTCGGGACCAGGTGACACTTCACAGGGAGCAGATTCATAAACTGTTTGGTGTTCTCCCGACGTCATTGAAGAATACGGAACTCATGTATAACAACGGTATCGCAGAAGCTGTTGCAGACATGGGGTATGTTGCGATTCTCTGCGAGAAGAGAGATGACATGTTCGTTGAAAAGAGCGGCCCCATTTCTTCCAATTCAATTTTTAGGGCCAAAGGAAGTAATTTGATAGTCATTCCCAGAAACAGGGAATTGAGCGATGAAATTGCTTTCAGGTTCCCCTATGTCTATGTTTCTCCGGATGAGTATGCATCCCGCATAGCGGAAGTCGAAGGTGAATCGGTCCTGCTAGGCTATGAACTCGAGCACATAGGCTCATACATACGGGAGGACAAAGGCATATTCGATTTTTGGAAGGGATTACCGGAAGCGATCTCAAAGTTTCCGGAAATTGTCATGAGCAATCCATCAGAGACTGCCGGGCGATTCCTGGATACTGATTGTCCTGTCATATCCATTCACGATTCATCCACGTCATCCTGGGATGATAAGAAGCGAGATACTTTTGGATGGCTCGGCAATCCCACGCAAGAGGATCTGTTCAGAGACATCGAAAGTATGGAGAAGGATGTGAAAAGAGCCGGGGGAGAGCTTCTGACGAAATGGCGGCAGTTAACCACCTCGGATCACCTTTATTTCCTCCATGAAAAGATTGGTGAAGATCACGCGGTTCATTTCTATTTTAATCCGTATGATGGATCGATGGGTCAACCCGCTCATATATTAACTAGGAAAATAGACGACATTCAGTTGCTCATAAAAAGATTCCAGATCTTAAAACATGGCGGTAAGACGGCTCTCTTGATGATAACGCCGGAAACGGCTAGATTGCCGCATGATATGGGCGCTCTGGCAAGATATATTACCGGGAAAAGCGGCGGGCAGGGAGAGGTAATTTCCGCCTTGTGCGAGGGGCTTACGGAAAGGGGAATCGATGTCCATTTGGTCACATTGAATCTGAAGAAACGGTTTCAGAGAGAATTGCAGTTGGATGAGCAGCAGTGGCGGGAAATAAGGTACAAGATTGATCCTGAAAAAATTCACCTTATCAGCTCCGCCATTTTTGCGGACAACCTCAGCGCCTATTCCGGGGATCCGCTGATGACCGCGGCGGAATTTCAAAAGGAGATCGTTAATAACCTGATCAAGGACGTTAGGGCAAAGCATGGGGGCAGGGTTATCATACACAGTCATGACTGGATGGCGGGAGGCGCGATAACTGCGTATGCGAAGTCCACGGGCATACCAGTTTTGCATACCGTCCATAATGTGTTTACCGAAAATGTGCCTGTAGATTTTCTCAGAGGAATCAATCTTAGAAACATAGCTGATTATGTCTTTTTTTCGGAATATCAAGACAAGCAGGCCATAGACTGTCAGGCTACGGCCATAAAGAATGCGACCATCATCAATTTTGTGGGGAAAAGATTTTTAGAAGAAATAGTTGATGATTACTTCATGGATAGGATCCTTGTGCCTCCGAGTGTCCGCCAGGAAGTGAAGGCAAAATATTATCAGGACTCTGCCAAGGCCATTATCAACGCTCCTTCTCACATGATGTATCCGGAGCAGTGTGAATACTGTGTGCGAAGGTACGGTCCTGATGGTCCCTTTATGGAAGCAAAGAAAGAAAATCTCGTTGAATTTCAGAAGAGGACGGGGCTCCAGATTAATCCGGATGCCATTTTGTTTTTCTGGCCTTCGAGGCTCGATCCCTTCCAGAAGGGAGTGGAACTCTTGGAGCACATTGCGCAACATTTTGTCACGGTGAACGGCGATGCACAAATTGCGGTTGTCGCTGATGGTGTGGGAAATGATCGTAGGCATGTAGAGATTTTAGGGAGAATCGCCTACGCATCAAACGGCAAAATTTCCTACCAGCCGTTCAGTGAAAGCCTTTCCATGCTGGGGTATGCCGCTGCGAATGATGTATTCGGTGCATCGCTTTATGAGCCTTGCGGGCAGATCGATCAAATAGGAAACCTCTTCGGAACCACAGCTACCAACCGCGACACAGGCGGATATCATGACAAGATAAGGGAGCTCAGGCTTAAGAGGGACGGCTCTCCCCAGGATGTGGGCAATGGTTTTCTTTTCAGGGATTATGACCCTGGAGGCTTGTGGTATGCTTTGACCAGGAGCATTGCCTTTCACAGGAGATCTTTGAGGATCAGGGAAACTCAGATTAAGCGCATCATGAGGGAGGCGCGCGAAAAATACGACCTCGGAAGCATGATTGCAGAGTACGTCAGAATCTATGAGAGACTGAACGGCGGGCGTCCCCTGGCGTAGCAGCAGCAATCACTTTATATAGATTCTATTTCAACGCATCACACCTATATCGTCCTGAGAAACAACTTTCTCCTTGGTTCATGGCCTTCTTTTTTCCTCAGATTCGTATGTAATAGATAGTTCCTCACAGTTTTCTAAGGTTCCACATTTTTTGATATTTGAGTACTGCCGCAATAAAAGGCTGACATGGAGATGGCAAGGTTCACACTTTACATCCTCTTTTTCTTTATCGCTGTATTGTTTTACCCGCCGCATTCATCTGCCGACATGTACAGGTGGACTGACCCATCCGGAACCTTCGTGTGCTACCGTATGGAAGTGATTGTAGAAATTACCGTATTGCGTCCCGGAATCGTATATCGGGTGGCGAAAGATGCGCCTTATTTTCTAGTGAATAATGTGGGGAAACGCGGACCGTTAGTAGACACCTATGTAAAGACCCTTATCTCAAGAGAATAATGTCATTTTGAATGCATGGTGAATTATTCAGCGTGTCCGGCGGAGGACCAAGGCAGTGCGGGTCGGCAGATAGACGGTGGCGCGATTGCGCATGGCGCCGTCAGGAAGCGGCATGGGTCGGGTAAAGTAGGTCTGGTGGGGTACGATGCGTCCATGCCCTCCGAAAGCCTTCGCATCGCTGTCGAGTATTAGATCATATTCGCCGGATTGAAGATCAACGGGATAATCGGGGAACGACTGTGCAGGATTGAAGCTGAAAAGGAACACCAAGCCGGCACGCTCGAATCCTAACAATTGATTCTCCTGATGCTCCAGGATTAAGTTTGTCGCTTCCGCATTGAGCAGGGTGTATTCGGACGCGAGACGCATCATGGCCTTGTCGAATTCGGCAAGAAACCGGTAGAGAAGACTGTCGTCGTCGCGCAGGTTCCACTGGCGGCGCGCATACCTGTATGACCAGTTGTTGCGCTCGCGGGGGAAATCGATCCATTCCGGATGTCCGAACTCGTTGCCCATGAAGTTCAGATAGCCGCTGCCGGCAGTAGCCAAGGTAACGAGGCGTATCATCTTGTGCAAGGCCATGCCTCGCTCCACCCTTAAATTGGAGTTGGACACGTCCATGTGATCATACATGTCAGCGTCTATAAGGCGGAAGATAATTGTCTTGTCGCCAACCAGCGCCTGGTCATGGGATTCAACATAGCCGATGGTCTTTTCGTCTGCACGGCGATTGGTCAGTTCATAATACAGGCTTGCCATAGGCCACTGCTCGTCAGGAATCTCCTTGACAATTTTAATCCAGTAATCGGGCACACCCATGGCAAGACGGTAATCAAAACCATAGCCGCCTTTTTCAATGGGAACGGCTAGTCCCGGCATGCCGCTCACGTCTTCAGCAACGGTAACCGCACGAGGATGCACGGCGTGTATGACTTTGTTGGCCAGGGTGAGGTACACCAGGGCATCATCATCGACATTCTTTCCGAAATAGTCTTGATAGGATGCAAATATCCTTTCCAAACCATGGTCGAAATAAAGCATGCTTGTCACACCGTCGAAGCGGAAACCGTCGAAATGGTACTCATCCAGCCAGTAGCGGCAGTTGGAGAGGAGAAAATGGAGGACCTCAGGTTTGCCGTAGTCAAAACAGCGGGAATCCCATGCCCAGTGGAAGCCCCGCGGGCCATTATGAAAATACTGGTAAAACGTGCCGTCGAAACGGCTGATCCCTTCCTGCTCATTACGGGCCGCATGTGAGTGCACAATATCCATGAGCACGGAAATACCCGCTTCGTGCGCGGCATCGACCAGCGCTTTCAGCTCCTCCGGCGTGCCGAAACGGGAGGAGGCGGCAAAAAAGCTGGAGACGTGGTAACCGAATGAACCGTAATACGGGTGTTCCTGGATGGCCATCAATTGCAGGGTATTGTACCCGGCATCGACTATGCGGGGCAGGATTTTTTTCCGGAACTCGTCAAAAGTTCCGATCTTCTCCTCCGTCTGGGCCATGCCCACGTGTGCTTCATAGATCCTTGGCGCTTCTGGGGAGGGACGGAACGATTTCTTGCGCCACTGATATGTGGTGCCGGGTTCCCACACCTGGGCGGCAAACAGTTTGGTGTGCGGGTCCTGGACCGTGCGGCGGACGTATGCGGGAATACGCTCGCCATCTCCGCCTGGCCAATGGACGGATAGTTTATAAAGCTGGCCGTGATTGAGTTTGGTCCCGGGCAGTCTCAGTTCCCAGTTACCACCTTCACTGATCCGGCAGAGGGCAAATTCCGGATCCTTGCGCCAGCCATTGAAATCTCCAATCAGAAATATAGCAGTGGCATAAGGAGCCCACTCCCGGAATACCCATTGATCACCGTCGCGATGGAGACCGAAATATTCGTGACCGGAGGCAAAATCCGCGAGCGACATGCAACCACCCGTAAGGCGCTGCTCCGTCGCCTTGATTTTTTCATACCGCTGATGGAGCACCGACGCAAAGGGTTTAAGGAAAGGATCGCGCAGGAGAAGCGTCATTTCAGTGGTGTGATCGACTGCGCCTTTCTTTTTCATCGGTTGTTCCTGGCTGCTGTTGAAATCATTTTCTCGATAACCTCTTCGGGCCTCTTTGCTAAACGAGAGGGGAGAGCGGCTGTTCAATTTCTTCTGTGACAGCAAACATTAGGCAACTCTTGGCCACTGTCATTGCCGCCATCCAAGATCCAAATCCATATTCTTCGGCGCTTCAATCCTTACGGTCATGAATAAAGATTTCTTTTGTCCTGCCGAAATACCCATGTCCCATGTCAATGACGATGGAGTCTTCTCTGCAGGATCAGGGTCATACTTTAGTGTTACTTCGATGCGTTCATCCCTGGGCTGAGGATTAGACTCTTCTACAAGTACCCTGACGGGGGAATTTCTGGAATTCTGAATATCCGTGCGCCAATCCCAGGTGTATGTCTGCTTATCCTGCAGGAATGTCTTCTCACCTGATTTTTTGGATATTAACTGTGTCCTTGCGGTGACAAGGGGATCAATGCCAAAGAATATGATTGCCTCCTGCCCGGCGAGAGCAAATGAGCGCTTTCCCAATATAGCGCCGTCGACGACGTATAAACTGCCGCCCGAGGGGATTTCCTTGGGTTCCGGAAGGTTCACTTTCGCCCTGAGAAAGACTTGGCTGCTCTGAGATGGTCTTGCCAGGTATGTGAATTCCGAAGTCCAGATTTCCTCTTCAATCTTTACCTTCTGTTTGGCTCCAGCGGGTACGTTTTTCTTCCCCACCTGCCAAATGGAATACGTGGTCTCTCTGACCTGTCGAGCGCCCCCGGTGGCTTCCATAGCCGGGGCCGGGGCTTCCATTTGGTCTGCGCCTGCAGCAGATTTAAAGGCCTTCTGCATAGCTCCATCCCTGCGGAATTGAGGACGAGGTTTGATGATCCATGGCGTCAATTCAGCCGGAGAAACGGAAGAAGGCGGCTTCAGAGTAGCTAAATTGATGCTCACATTATTCCAGTCCTGGCCGGAACTCTGCCAGATTTCCGCTTCCCACGTAAATATTATCTGCCTGTCTTGCGGTTTTGCCTCAAGGCGATACAGAGGTTGCCAGCCGCAACCGGCCAATGAGTATGTATATGTGAGGGACGCCTCGGAACCGCGCGAACCGGAAAGAGTAACAGTCACATCCCATGCGGTTTCTTTTCTCCCTGCGGCGCGATCAAGCTCATCCTGCGCCTCCTTAATCTGCTTATCGATTTTTTCGAGTTCAGATTCTTTCGAAAGTTTGTCCTGGTAGGTTTCATGGATACTCTTGCCGATGGCTGCGGACATACTATATACATCTGCCATAGTCTTTAACTTCGCCTTGGTCTGTAACTGCCAGAACTGTATCTGTGTTTCCAGACCGCGGAGCGTCGCTTGAAGATTCTTCCGCACATCTTTCATTTTCTCAAGTTGTTTCATGAGATTTGCAATCTTCTCATCATTCTGGCGGCTCACCTGCCGCCAGTTTATGTCATCGATTCTTATCTTCGCGTCATTGTTTATACGGACCGCGAAGGAGTCAGGATCGGCCTGTCCGGGGAGGGTGATGAGAGTTTTTGCCTGCTCTGTTCCTTCAGGCACAAGTTTCACTTTCGCTACTTCAAGAACGTGAGCGGAGCCGGGGAAGAATGTAACCTCGCGGGGAAGGGACCACGAAATCGCAGGAAGGAAGAAAAGAAAGATTACAATTACCGATATACATTTCTTGGCGGATATTTTCCTGTCAGTCATGTGCCAACCTCCAGAGACGGGCTATTTAGCCCGAATTAATTTAGCGATGTTCCTTACCTCTTGCATGATTGAAGGCAAATCTACCAGCAAGAGTTCTCTATCAAGCATCACAATTTTGCCTCCAATGATACTCGTTTTAACATCGGCGCCGGAGGCGGCGTATACAAGCTGTGAGTAGTAGCTGTACATCGGTGCAAGATGCGGTTTCTTTGTATCTACTATGATTAGATCGGCAAATTTCCCCGGTTCAATGGAACCGATCCGGTCTTCCAAACCCAAGGCCTTTGCCCCGGTAATCGTGGCCATTTTCAAGACTGTCTTGGCATCCATCACTGTAGAATTCATTTGGATGACCTTGTGCAGCTTGGCCGCAGTATCCATCTCTCTGAACATGTCCAGATCATTGTTGCTGGCACTGCCATCCGTGCCGAGTCCCACCGCGATACCTTTTTCGATAAAAATCGGGATGGGCGCACAACCAGCGGCCAGTTTCATGTTGCTTTCCGGATTGTGGGATACTTTCACATTTAAGGAATGCAGTATTTCCATTTCGTAATCGTCAAGCCAGATACAGTGAACGGCCAGTGTCCTGTCATCCAGTATATCGATGTCCTTAAGATGCTGGATGGGTGTTTTCCCAAATCTTTCTCTGACTATGACAACTTCTTCATTTGTTTCTGACACGTGAACGCTGTAAAGTACATCCGCTTTGCGTGCGGCGGCCTTTACACTCGTAAGGGTTTCCGGGGAACATGTATAAGGCGAATGACATGCAAGGGCGGGGATAATCAAAGGAGATTTAAACCGCCATTTGCTTATGAATCGCTCTGCTATATCAGCTATCTTCCCAGGGTCAGTTGGCGTGGGGAAATCGATGAACCCCTGTGAAACAATGGCCCTCATACCGGAATCAAGAGCTGCGCGGGCGACCTCGCTTTCATAAAAATAGGCATCGCAGAAGGTCGTCGTTCCGGAAAGAATCATTTCTGCAATGGCAAGCATGGCACCCCTATAAACCATTTCCCTCGTCACGAATTTTGACTCGGCTGGGAATATGTGATTATGGAGCCAGTCCATGAGGGGAATATCATCGGCAAGCCCACGGAAACATACCATGGGCAAGTGCGTGTGGGTATTGATTAACCCCGGCATAATCAAAGAGCCGTGAGCGCAGAGGACCTTTTTTGCGGTGTATGAATTTCCGCTGTCGATATCTCCGTGCTTAATGAATGCGATCTTTCCGTCTCTGATACCGATTACGGGATTATCTATTACATCCATGTTTTCAGACATGGTCAGAAGCGTACCGCCTTTGATTATGATATCGAATTGGTTATTATCTTTGGCATCGTCCATAGCTAATTCATGCCTAATTGTTTCTGGATTCTAATTGCAGTCTCTTCCACCGTTGACATTATCTCGTCTTCTGCAAGTGTGAGAAGCCTGCGGTTCTTCATCACCACCTTGCCGTTTATCAATACAGTGTCGACATCGGCTCCATTCACAGCGTAGACAATATGTGAATACTCATTATACAGCGGAGTAAGATGGGGCTTGTTCATGTTGATGATTATAATATCCGCCATCATTCCCGTTTTGAGTGAACCTACATTGTTTTCCATGCCAAGCGCCTTCGCCCCTTCACGGGTAGCCATGTACACCACGGTTCTGGCATCCATTACAGTTGGATCAAGCTTCGCAACCTTATGGAGTTTAGCGGCCATATCCATTTCCTGGAGCATGTCCAGATTATTATTGCTTGCGCAACCATCCGTTCCCAGGCCAACGGTGACACCGGCGCCTATCATTTCCGGTACAGGAGCGACACCTGAGGCAAGTTTCATGTTACTCTCGGGATCGTGAACCACCTTGCATCCGTGATCGGCAAACATCCGTATATCTTCTTCTTCCATATATACACAGTGAAAGGCAATGAATTGTTCAGAAAGATACCCGATATCTTTTAGAAAGGATGTTGGAGATTTTCCGTATTTTCCTGCGAGTTTTTCCTTTTCTGACTTGGTTTCCAGATAATGGGTAGCTATGGGGACGCCATACCTGTCGGCAAGTCTTCTCGAATCCCTGAGCAGGCTCTCAGAACATGTGTAGAGGGTGTGCGGCTCAATAACAATATTCACCAGTGGATCATTTGCCCACTTCTCAATAAGCATTTCTGTGTATTTCAGACCTTCCTGCGGGGTTTTGACATTAGGGGACGGAAAATCAAAGAGTGCCTCACCTAAGAGGCAGCGCATGCCTGCGGATTTTGCCGCCATTGCGACATCATCTTCAAATATGTACATGTCACAAAAAGTTGTTGTTCCCGATTTAATCATCTCTGCACAGGCAAGCAGGCTGCCCAAATAGGAGAATTCCCTGTTCACAAATCTGGCCTCATCGGGAAATATATAATTATTCAGCCAGTCCGTAAGTTCAAGATCATCCGCCAACCCCCTAAAATACGTCATAGGTGCATGTGTATGACAGTTTATAAGGCCGGGCATAATGAGAGAGTCCTTTGCATCAATGATCTCCTCTGCGGCGTACCGGCTCTCGATTTCGCCTCTCCCTCCTACGGCGATGATTTTTTCTCCTTGAATCGCCATGGCGCCGTTCCTGATCGTATGGTCCTTGTCATCCATCACCAATATCGTGCCACCAGAAATCATTCTGTCGACTTTCTGCACCTTGCTGCTCCCATTTCTAAAAGATTCGCGTACGTGTGAGTTATATCATCCAATTAAAATCTTGACACGTATTTTTAAAAATAATAAGGGTTTTTTTACTTTGTGCCTGGGTGGCGGAATTGGTAGACGCAAGGGACTTAAAATCCCTCGATACCTAGTATCGTGCCGGTTCGACTCCGGCCCTAGGCACCAAGTATTAAAGGCTTATGGATTTCATTAACCATAAGCCTTTTTATTTAATGGGTCTTTATCTGTTTCAAAGAAACGCCTCAATAAAGTAGTTAGACGAATTGATCCTCAGAGAAGAACGAATCGAAGGGTTTTTGGTTTAATTCTCTTCAGCTTGCTGCATGATTCTGACGCAATTTTTTCTTTAATTTTTCCATAAATGGTTCTATATTGCCGAACATTAGATTAAGGGAGGAAAAAATGCTGAGAGAATTTTTCCAACTGGATGAACTTGGAACAAATATAAAACGGGAGATTCTTGCCGGTATCACAACTTTTGTTACGATGGCTTACATCATAATTGTTAATCCAAAAATACTTGAAGCTGCCGGTATTCCTTTTGGTCCCTCAATGGTTGCTACTATATTAACGGCATTTTTCGGAACTTTAACCATGGGCGTTTATGCGAAAAGGCCCTTTGCTATAGCGCCTTACATGGGTGAAAACGCCTTTATTGCTTTTACAGTAGTAAAAGTTTTAGGTTACAGCTGGCAGACAGCAATGGGGGCTATTTTTATCGGGGGACTCCTTTTTACGATTATAACCGTTATGAATATAAGAAGCTGGCTGGCGAATGCCATACCCGAAGGACTTAAAATCGGCTTTATTGTGGGGATCGGTTTGTTCCTGACTTTTATCGGCTTGAATGAAACCGGCATTGTTTCCTTGGGCGTACCGGGCGCGCCTGTCCACGTAGGTAATCTTAAAGATATAAAAGTGATCTTATCCATATTAGGATTTCTCCTCATCAGCTTTTTGATGATCAGAAAAATCAAAGGGGCGATACTTATAGGTATTATTGCCGTTACTTTTTTATCTTTTCCCCTGCAAATAATTGCAGTGCCTTACAAATGGATAAGCATGCCGCCCTCTATCCTTCCCATCTTTTTGAAACTGGATATATTGGGTGCACTGAGCTGGGGATTTTTCGCCGTTATCCTGACAATATTTGTAATGGATTTAGTGGACACCATGGGCACATTGATAGGATTGTCTTACAGAGCAAATCTATTAGACGAGAACGGAAATTTGCCGGAGATCGAAAAGCCGATGCTGTGCGATGCACTCGCCACGGTTTTTGCCGCGCTCTTGGGCACGTCTACAGCAGGAGCTTATATTGAGTCGGCAACAGGTATAGAAGCAGGCGGCAGGTCAGGATTAACAGCCGTTGTTACTGCATTCCTCTTTCTCGGTGCACTTTTTTTCGCGCCGTTTTTCACAGTCATTCCTCCCTGCGCATATGGTCCTGCATTGATTATTGTTGGAATGCTCATGCTGTCGCCCATTGCAAAAGTAAACTTTGATGACCTGACCGAAGTTGTTCCCATATTCTGTATCATTATTATGATGAGCTTTACTTATAATATAGGAATCGGTATGACGGCTGGGTTCGTTGTTTATCCTTTAGTGAAGGTCCTCTCCGGAGGATTTAAAGAAATATCATCGGGGCTGTGGATTTTGGCTGGATTATCCGTGATCTTTTTTATTTTTTATCCTTATTAGGGCAGAGAAATATAAATAGAGGAATTTCGTATATGATATTTTCAATCTCCTTCAAATTCCGTCAAGAAAAAGACACTGTAGCCCTTGTCTTTTAACTTCTTGTACCCGCCGACATCCTGGAGATTAACGACAAATGCCATCTCGATAACAGTACCGCCGAGTTTTTCAATAAGCGCAGCGGTAGCAAGGGCTGTACCGCCTGTGGCAAGCAGGTCATCAACCAATAAGATTTTTGAGCCTTTTGTTATTGCATCTTTATGTACTTCAACCGTGTCTGTGCCGTATTCAAGCTCGTATTCGTGTCGCACTACCTCTGCCGGCAGTTTGCCTAGTTTTCTAATGGGGACAAAACCCTTTCCCAGCGTATAAGACAATGCCCCGCCAATTATAAAGCCACGTGCCTCGATGCCAACTATAAGATCAAAATTAATATCACCCTTTATATATCTTTGTGTAAAATTATCAATAACCAGCCTGAATCCTACAGGGTCTTTAATTAGAGTAGTTATATCGCGGAACATGATTCCCTTTTTAGGATGATCAGGTATAGTCCTGATTCTGGATTTTATAGACATCATAACTGTTTCTCCTATATTATTTTATGCAGACATCGTTATAATCTCTGATTTTTGGTATTACATCTAAAAATAACTTTATAACATTGTCGGCATTTTTTCTCATGGTCTTCATTATTATCTCCCATGTTACCGATTCCTCTCCCTCTCTCCAACAGTCGTAGTCCGTAGACATGGCAATTGATGCATAATGTATTTTTCTTTCCCTGGCAAGATTGACCTCTGGCACAGTACTCATATTGATGACATCAGCATTCCAACTTCTGAACATGTGACTTTCAGCTTTTGTGGAAAATCTTGGTCCTTCAATTGTAATTACAGTTCTATTTTTATGAAAGGGTATTTGCATCTGTCCTGCAGATGTTGAGCACAATTCTATAAGGTTGGAGCAAAAAGGATCTGCCATCGGTGTATGGACTACGACGTCTTCATCGAAAAAGGTTGTTTCTCTTTTCTTTGTATGGTCTATAAACTGATCCGGAAATACAAGGTGCCCTGGTTCTATCTCTTCCCTTAGTGAACCTACCGCAGTTGAAGCAAGGATATGTGTACAACCCTGTTCTTTAAGTGCCCAAATATTGGCTCTGAAATTCACTCCTGAAGGAAATATGGAGTGGTCTTTGCCATGTCTTGCTATGATGACAACATCAACACCTTTAATCATACCACATGTAAGTTGAGATGTAGGGAGGCCATAAGGAGTTTCAACCTTGACTTCCACCGCTTTCTTTAAAATTGTCGGATTATCAAGTCCGGAACCTCCGATAATTCCTATCTTTACCATAGACCACTCCCTTTATGTTCAGTCACTTTCCTGTTTTGGGAGTCTAAGGAAAAGGGGGTTGAGTGTCAAGAAATAATGAATATAAAAACCCACCAAATGATTCCAACTTATACCAACATTATGAAAATTAGACTTGTTGACGTCTAATTTTAATGCAGCGAACTGTTTGGGAAGATATTAACTTTTACAAATAAAAACATTTGCATTACAAACCATCATTTTGATTTAAAGCATTTTCTAATTCATGGTGAAATACATGCTTGCGCGAAGAGGCTGACATTTTTATCTTCGCCGAGAGCTATAAGCTTGTCCCCCTGTGAAATGACGTAACCCCCCATGGGGTTGAATATCATCTGTCCAGAATCTTTTTTGACGGCCACAATAATCAGTCCGTATCGTTGTCTGATTTCCGATTCTTCAAGAGATTTTCCGATAACCGGCGAGACCTCGCCGATATCGATTTCCTCCATTCTAAGTTCAAGACTCTGCCTCCTTGTCGTAATCTCAATGAAATCCAGCATAGCAGGTCTTGAAATTGCCATGGCCATCCTCATGCCCCCGAGGACGTACGGAGAGATAACGCGGTCTGCACCGGCCCTCAGAAGCCGATGTTCAGATTCGATTTCCTCGGAACGGGAAAGAACATAGATATCCGGGTTGAGCTCTTTAGCGGTCAGTATGACATAGAGATTTTGCGCATCGGAGGGAAGTGCGCAAATAATACCCCTGGCCCTTTTTATACCCGCTGCAATGAGGATCTTATCCTGGGTGGCATCCCCCTTATAGTAGATGAAGCCCTCGTCTTCTATCTTCTGAATGATTTCCAGGTTGTGATCAATGACCACAAAATCGATTTTCTCTTGAGATAATTCCTTGCATATCAGATATCCGATTCTGCCACAGCCGCAAATTATATAATGACGATTGAGTTTTTTTATCATTTTTTCCAATTTACCCCTTCCCATAAGTGATCTAAAGCGGGCTTCCACCATGGTCTCGGTTAGAAGACCAATCGTATAGAGCATGGTGCCGACCCCGAAAATAACTAGGATAACGGTGAAAAGTCTTCCGACATCAGTTTCAGGATAGAAATCCCCATATCCAACCGTAGAAAGAGTTATAACTGTTGTATAAAGGGACTCGATCAGGCTCCATCCCTCAATGAAATGAAAACCCAATGTACCAATAATGAAAATTGAGATTAATGCTAATGCGGTATTTTTTAGCTTTTTCGTCGGTATCAAGCAAATCTCCTGAATCGCAATTATGCATTAAGAAAAAGAACGGCAATACATGATGAGTTATGACGCGATCATTGAAACGGATGAGATGTTAATCCAAACCTCTAAAAAATTCAAACCAAATCAAGCGGCGGTCGCATTAGAAATAACAAATTATCTCTCAATACAGATGTATTCTGCGTTTCGTGATGATTTGAAAAAAAATCCCTTATTACGGCGCACATAATAAACTTATATTTTATGCCGTTCAATCCCATCAATTTCATTGTTACGGGGCATATATTGTGATATTTTGCAAAACAGTGACGTTTTCAAAACATGCAAAATTCTCTATAGGTCATATATTGAAGGGTGAGGCTTATTATGGTGTCCAAGGAAGTTAGCGTCCTGCACGAGAAGGTGAGCCTATATGAAGCCGTTTTGAATAATATTCTAAGCGGCGTAATAATTACTGATCCTGACGGCTCCGTCATTTTCTTCAGCGAAACGTACGGTAAGTTTCTGGGAATGAATCCCCAAAAAAAGATTGGCAGACATTGTACAGAGGTGATCGAAAATACGCGGATGCATATCGTGGCCCAGACGGGAATTCCGGAAATAAACCATCCGCACCGTATAATGGGTCAAGATATGGTTGTACAGCGCCTCCCCATTTGGATAGACGGAAAATTGGTAGCTGTCTTCGGCCAGGTCATGTTTGAGGATGTGAAAGACGTGAGCGTCCTGGCAAGTAAACTCAGCTTATTGGAGTCAAAGGTAGAGCTCTTTCAAAAGGAACTAGTGGACCTTAGATCGTCCAGATATTCAATAAATAATATTCAGGGAAAGAGCAAGATCATCACGGAATTGAAAAGATTAGCCCTAAAGGCGGCCACGGTAAATTCAACAGTACTCCTAATGGGAGAAAGCGGCACTGGCAAAGAACTCTTTGCTCATGCCATCCATGATGCCAGTATGCGCAGACTCAATCCCTTTATTCGGATCAATTGTGCGGCGATTCCCAAGGATCTGTTGGAGGCTGAGCTTTTCGGCTATGAGCCTGGCGCCTTTACAGGGGCGACCAGGGCTAAACCGGGAAAGTTCGAACTTGCGCATCGTGGAACATTATTCTTAGATGAGATTAGTGAACTGCCTTTGGAAATGCAGCCAAAGCTCCTTCGCGTTTTGGAGGACAAGGAGGTGGAAAGATTAGGAGGAACCCGCATAACAAGATGCGATTTTCGATTAATAGCCGCTACTCATGAAGATCCGGAAGAACTGGTAAAACAAGGCAGATTTAGGGAAGACTTATACTATAGATTGAATGTCATTCCCCTCAAGATACCGCCTCTCAGGGAAAGGAAAGACGATATTTCTATACTTGCCGAGAATATCCTTGCGAGACTTGCAAGAGACTTGGGAAGGATTGTAACGAAGATTTCCGATGACGTATTGAAGACCTTTGAAAATTACAACTGGCCAGGCAATATTCGCGAGTTGTCCAACATACTGGAAAGAACCCTCTACTCCATGGAAGGACTTGAAGATACAGTAAGGCCCGATCATCTGCCCGTCATATTTCAGACGCAATCTGAAAGGTCTCCAAGGCTGGGAAGTTCTTCATGGAGAAATATTAAGGACGTCTCGGAAAAAGAAGCTGTCATGCAGGCGCTTCGCACCTCAAATAACAATAAGCAGAAGGCAGCGCAAATCCTGGGAATACATAGGACGGCCCTTTATAAGAAAATAAAAAAATTTAATCTGTCGTGACAAAAAATATGTCTACAATAAGTTACATGTAGATATATGTCTCTTTGTATTCTAACCAACTGAAATAACATAATATTTTCTGATACAGAAACGCAATTATAAGGGAGACTGTTTGATTATGTCATGTTTCGTTAATTATTCAACGTAAAGAAGTCTATTATTTTTAGATAGTTAAGAATTTTGGATGCTGGCATCAATGTTGCTTATGAGACGGTCGCAATAACACCGACGGAGGGGAGGTGATGGGTGAGACATTTCCGTACGTTCTGTGGCACAAGTAAATCTTTACGACTATACTAAAGCAAGCAGGGAAGTCTGTGAAATGGGAACGCGTGTTCATGTTCTCTGTCGAGGTTGAATTTTGGAAAGACATACCACGCTGAGAGAAAATTCTTAAACTGACTAGTTAGGAGGTCCAAAATGGAAGTATTAGGTATTTTATTGAGTCTTTTTTTGTTGATGTTCATGGCGTACATGGGCTTTTCCGTCATATTATTCGCACCTGTGTTCGCCCTCCTTGCAGCCGCCCTACAGGGACTGCCAGTCATGCCTTCCTATACGGAACTGTTTATGGCCAAGGCTGTCGTATATGTAAAGGCATTTTTCCCCGTATTTATGTTGGGAGCAGTCTTTGGCAAGGTCATGGAAGACACCCTTCTTGCAAAGGGAATCTCCCATGCGATTATGGAAAAACTTGGGCATAAACACGCCGTCCTGGCAGTGGTTCTCTCTTGCGCCATTTTGACGTATGGCGGTGTGAGTCTTTTTGTCGTTGTGTTTGCAGTTTATCCCTTTGCCGCGGCCCTCTTCAAAGAGGCAGATATTCCGAAGCGGCTCATTCCGGGATGTATCGCTCTTGGTTCATTCACTTTTACAATGGATGCCTTTCCCGGCACGCCGCAGATACAGAATATTATTCCTACGAATTTCTATGGAACAAATGCCTATGCGGCGCCGATTGCCGGCATAGTCGGTGGTGTGCTAATTTTCTTTATCGGGATGTGGTGGCTCGAATGGCGGAAGAAGAAAGCTGTGAATAAGGGCGAGGGGTACGGTGAACATACGCTCATGGAGCCTGCGCCTGCCGCTGCCGATGTCAAGCTGCCCAAATGGTATGTTGCCATTCTGCCGTTGGTTCTTGTGTTGGCTGTCAATTATTACCTGTCACGGGTTTATACCTGGGATCCTGCTATCCTCGCACCTTTAAGCGGCATGAAGCTCCCCTTGATGGCACCCGCTGTGAAGAACGTCATAGGTATCTGGTCGCTCGTTATTGGCCTTGTTTTGGGTATTATTCTGGCGCTGGCACTGGGTTACAAAAACCTCTCCAAGGAGCAGGGACTACAAAAGGCCCTCAATGTTGGCGCCATTGGATCGCTTCTGGCCATTATGAACACGGCTTCCGAAGTTGGTTATGGTAATGTCATCGCTGCGTTGCCGGGATTCAAATCCATCGCCGCATTTCTTCTCGGAATTAAAATCGGTGGGACACCTCTCGTCTCTGAGGCGGTTTCAGTTACAACCCTTGCGGGTATCACAGGTTCGGCATCGGGTGGCATGTCCATAGCCCTCGATCTCATGTCGAAAGACTGGCTTGCCTGGGCAAACTCTATCGGCATGTCGCCTGAGATACTGCACAGGGTTGCATCGATGGCTTCAGGAGGTTGCGATACGATGCCCCATAACGGAGCAGTCATTACACTGCTTGCGGTATGTGGTCTGACCCATAAGACATCTTACATCGATATTTTTGCAATGACTGTAATCAAAACCTTCATGGTTTTTGTAGTCATTGCACTCTACCTCCTTACAGGATTATACTAACAATGAGATTGAAAAGGAGAACAGGCCATGAAAAAACCTTTTAAGAAAGTTGCAGTGGTCGGTACCGGTATCTTGGGAACGCAGATCGCGATGCTGGCTGCAAACGTCGGGTACAAGGTAAAAGTCTATGATCCACGGGAAGGGGCCTTTGAACTTGCTTTCAACAACCGCAAAGCGGAACTCAAGACGAAGAAGATTAAGCCGTTTATTCCCTGGGAGAGATGGGAGCGGATCAGGAAGGCCGTTGTGCAGGTAACGGATCTTGGAGAAGCCGTTAAGGACGCCGATTTCGTTATTGAGGCTGCGCCGGAAAATGTGGAACTAAAAAACAAAGTGTTTAAGGAACTGGGGCGTCTTACACCCAAAGGCGCTATTCTGGCTACGAACAGTTCCTCCATCCCCGTATCGAAGATGGAGAAGAGCAGCGGCAGACCGGAACGCTGCCTGAATGTGCATTTCTACTTTCCCCTTCAGGGCACCAATATGGTGGATATCATGGGTGGGACGAAGACATTGCCCGCAGTGATAAAGAAGGGAAGGGAGTGGATCATATCCATTGGCTGCATTCCGCTTACTGTGAACAAGGAAATCCTCGGGTTCTGTTTCAACCGCGTGTGGCGCGCCATCAAGCGTGAAGTCCTCTACATGTGGGGGAACGGCTTCGTGGATTTTCGCGACTCCGATCGTGGGTGGATGGTGTTTACGCGCATGAAAGAGGGGCCTTTTGGTCTCATGGATAAGGTCGGGCTCGATGTGGTCTATGATATCGAGATGGTGTATTACAACGAATCGAAGGATCCGAAGGACAAGCCCCCGGATGCGTTGCTTAAAATGGTGAAACAGGGAAGACTCGGCGTAAAAAGCGGGAAGGGATTTTATACGTATCCGAATCCCGAATTTCTCCGGAAGGATTTTCTCAAACCTAAGTCATAAACGTTGTCATATCGCATTGACCCCAGGGCCCACTATCTTGGCCAATACGGTCCCTGGGGTCACTACAAATAGTTTCTGAATAAATGTGGTTGGGTTAGAATCCATTTCGAGCCCCAATAGGGCGGGTGTTTTTCTTGTCAGAGATTTTTTCATAGGAGGTAGAAGATCATGGAAAAAGTGAAATTCAAAGTCAAGAATATGGAATGCAAATCCTGCGCGAATGCGATTGAGAAAAAATTGAAATCCATGGCAGGAGTTAAAGACGTTGATATCAATCTTAAGGAAAAGATAATCAGCATACAGCATGACAATCCGAACCTCTGCCAGGAAGACCTTACCTGCGCAGTGGAAGATATGGGGTACAAAGTTCAGGTACCATAGGTGACCGCGCCCATGCGGGGTATTGAGAGGTGAGTCATGCCGTCAAAACTACTTTCAATAGGTTGAGAGTTCTCAGGAAGTCCTGCATATACCTAAAAGTGAAGCCGGTTTCGCCATATGAATAAAGAGGGAAGGCTTTGTCCGCTATTTGGTTCTGTCTTCGAAACTGCGGAAACTAAATAGGGGATGTAAGATTCTCTGTGAATCAGGGATGAACACAGACAAGGCATTGCCAGAAGAAGAATAGAAGCGATTGCAGTATCCGGCTGGGTCATGAACGAATATCTATTGAACGGGCAAGGAGTGTGTGTATGGGAGTAAACGAGGTAGTGATGGTGAGTGCCTGCAGGACGGCGATCGGAGATTTTCTTGGTGCGCTGAAGGATGTGTCGGCGAGGCATTTGGCGATGACAGCCGGGAAAGCTGCGATAGAAAGGGCGGAAATCCCTTCGGACATCATTGATGAGATCTGCATGGGCCAGCTTTATACCGGGATGCAGGGGTCCTTGCCTGCAAGGCAGGTAGGCATGAGGATAGGCCTTCCGCACAGAAGCGGCGCAGTGAACGTTAATCAGAACTGCACTTCTGCAATGCGGGCTTTGGAGATTGCCTGCCACAATATAATGCTTGGCAAGACGGAGGTCGGCCTTGTTGTAGGCGTGGAGAGTATGACGAATGCGCCTTATCTGATACCGAAGGCGCGAATGGGTTATCGCATGGGTCAGGGAACTATCGAGGACAGCATGCTGCATGATGGTTTAATCGATGAGCTTGTTCCTGGTCACATGGGTGTTACAGCGGAGAATGTTGCGGAGAAATATGGAATTACACGTAGGGAATGCGATGAGCATGCCTTGCTAAGTCACAGCCGTGCTGTTCAGGCGATTGCCGAGGGGAGATTTAAGCGGGAGATCGTTCCTGTTGAGATAAAGACCAAAAAAGGCGTTAAGATCTTCGATACCGACGAGCACCCCATAAGGAATGCCAGTATGGAAACCATGGGTCAGTTGCCCACGGTTTTCAAGAAAGGCGGTGTCGTTACTGCCGCCAATGCCTCGGGTATAAATGACGGGGCCTCTGCTGCGGTAATCATGTCTAAGGGTAAGGCTGTGGAACTGGGTATTAAGCCTCTCATGAAGCTGATCAACATCTGCGGTGAGGGAGTGGACCCCGTATTTATGGGTCTCGGTCCTGCCGTGGCCGCTCCCAAGTGTCTCAAGCAGGCGGGAATGAAATTCGGGGAGGTCGAATATTGGGAATTTCATGAGGCTTTTGCAGCGCAGTGGCTGGGTGCAGGCAGGAAGCTGAAAGAGGATTTCGGGATGGTGTTGGACATTGAGAAAATTAACCACAACGGTTCGGGTATTGCACTCGGACATCCTGTGGGGAGCACGGGTCTGCGGATCATCGTTACCATGTACTATGAGATGGAGAGACTGGGTTTGACGTTGGGTGGCGCGTCCTTATGTGTAGGTGGCGGGCCGGCAATGGCCTCCTTGTGGACAAGAGAAATTTGATTTCTGCAAAATGAGTATATGTCTGCAGGAAGTTGCGTATGAATCCTCGTTTCTTAAAATGGATGGGAGAAACATTATCCCTGTATGCATCGGATCTCGAGGCATTGGAAAGGATAGGGGAAGTGGCTGAGATCAAAAAACCAGCACGGCTGGGTTTTGGCAAATGTATGAGGACCGTATCTCCTCCCCCATGCCCTTTCGATGAAACGGATGAATGCTATCGCGAATGGCTTTCTCTCCTGGGTGCTGTGCCTAAATCTGACGTCGAGGCTGCACAGAAAAAGGTCGCAGCCCTGGAAGAGGAATGTGATCAGATGAAGCAGTCCCTGGATATGCTGGTACAGGGCTTGTCCGGAGCGGAGCAAATGCCGGCGGCGATGAAACAATGGGTAGACCTGGCCAAGACAATCACTGCTGTGCACCGTGAATGGCTTGAGGATTTCAGGAGGCACTGGGAAAAACCTGGTGGAATGCATTTAAAGAAAGATGGAAGGTCAAGAAAACCGGCATGACATTATATCGCGATGGTTGAAGCATGAAGAGGGTCTCCGGTCAGTGTCTAAGAGGTCAAGAGAGAACAAACAAGACCTTATGATAAAAAAGTAAAAGGCAAGTCTCAACCTTGCATGGTATATTTTGTTTTACCGAACAAAAACATACCCAAAGGAGGCTTGCCATGAATAAAGGTAGCAAACTTGATTTCACGGGTCAACACATTTACATCGGCATGGACATTCACAAAAAGAGCTGGAGCGTGAGCATTCATACCGAGCGCTTTGAGCATAAGAACTTCACCCAACCGCCCGAGGTTAAGAAACTGACAAATTATTTACAAAGAAACTTTCCGGGAGCCACCTATCATTGTGTTTATGAAGCCGGTTTCAGTGGTTTCTGGATTCACGACCGGTTAACTGAAGAAGGAATACACTGCATGGTCGTCAACCCCGCCGATGTCCCCACGAAACATAAAGAGAAAGCCGGCAAGGCCGACAAAGTGGACTGTCGTAAGCTGGCCCGGAACCTCCGAAGCGGCGACATCAAAGGCATTTACGTTCCCTTCAGGGTGCAAGCGGAAGATCGCC